>JBPCJY010000120.1:0-36858 GCA_051004815.1 Ktedonobacteraceae bacterium | reverse complement strand
GTACTTTTAAAAGAAGAGGCTCTCTCGTGGTTTCATCTGGAGGGAGAGGGAGGGATCTCCCTCCTGGGACAGAGCTCTTTCTCTCTTGCTCAGGATGACACTCCTGAAATCGCTTCGGTTGACTGGCAACCTGTCTTCTTTGAAAGGTATTGCCCCTTGTGGGCGTCCGGCCCCACCCATCAAGTGAAACTTAACTGTGAGAGGAACTTCTTTAATGGCAAATCCACATCGACAGGAAAAACTGGGCGAACTATTCGCCTTGGAACTCAGCGAACTACTGCGTACCCGTGTGAAAGACCCACGCGTCGGTTTCGCCAGTATTACCCATGTAGAGGTCAGTGGCGACTTGCGCCATGCCAAGGTCTTTGTCAGCGTCATGGGTAGCCCCGAAGAACAGGTAGCGACCATTCGAACATTGAAGCACGCGGCAGGTTTTCTGCGCCATGAACTCGCCGGTCGTATTACCCTGCGCTACATGCCAGAGTTGGCTTTCAAGCTCGACGATTCCATCGCCAAAGGCGCACACGTCCTTGAACTTATTCAGCAGTTTGAGCAAGAAGAACACTTACAAGAAGAGCATCCTTCAATCGAAAAATAACAGACAAGTAGACGAGGTGGCATCATTAGTATCAATGACCGTGCAATCGCACTCAACCAGCAACTTGACCCCACACTGGTCAACCAGGCCGTAGCACTCATACAGTCTGCCCACCGTATCGCATTGATCGCCCATGAGCATCCCGATGGCGATTGCCTCGGCTCTGCCCTTGGACTAGCGCATATCTTAGCACAACTGGGTAAAACCTGTGTGGCAGTCTGTGCTGACCCTGCACCCTCTACACTGGCTTTTCTCCCCGGCATAGCTACGTTGCAACACACCCTGGGCAATGAAGACTTTGACCTGATTATTGCCTTAGACGCAGGTGAGTTGGACCGCTTCGGCTCCGTCTATACCCAGCACAGGGCTTATCTTGAGCATGCCACCATCCTGAATATTGACCACCACATTAGTAGTGGCGGCTGTGGAAAGGTCAACATCATCGATCCTACATCAGCAGCAACCGCCGAACTGCTGGTACTATTTCAACAACAAGCCGAACTGCCCATGAATCGGGACGCGGCTCTCTGCCTGCTCACCGGCATCATTACCGATACCAGTTCATTCCAATTTACTAACACCACCCCGCGCACGATGGACGTTGCCGCCAACCTTATGCGTCATGGCGTTATTCCCGAAACCATCGTGCAACCTATCTATCGCACACGCCCCCTGGCACAGATGCGTTTGCAAGGCCTCGTTATTAGCCGAGCCAAAACATCGTGCGGAGGTCGGCTCATCTGGTCACAGGCCACTGACGCCATGCTCACGGAAGCCGGAGCCACTCCAGATATGGACGACAATTTATCTGGCCTCCTGCGCGACATCGAAGGCGTAGAGGTGGCAGCCTTTTTCAAGGACTACGGCGATCCCACTCGCACGCGCCTCAGCATGCGCAGTGCTGCTCCCTACAACGCCGCCGAAATTTGCCAGCGCATCGCCAACGGCGGTGGTCATGCCCGCGCTGCCGGTGGCACACTCTACATGCCCATAGCAGAAGCCACCACCCTCGTCGTAGCGGAGTTAGAACGAGTGATGATGTGTACTATACAAGACTCGAGTAAATACTAAATGAATGGCATACTGAACATCAACAAAGCTATCGGCATGACCTCGCACGATGTCGTGGCAAAAATACGCAAACTCCTGCAACAGAAGCGCGTAGGACACGCCGGTACTCTCGACCCCGCGGCCAGTGGTGTGCTACCCATCTGTCTTGGGCAGGGTACGAGAGTCGCGGAATACCTCAGCGAAAGTGGCAAAGCCTATCAGGCCGAAATTATCTTCGGCGTAGTCACCGATACCTACGACTGCGAAGGCGCAATCATACAAACCGCCAGCGTTGCCGATCTCACGCAGCCCCGCATTGAAGCCGCCCTTGTCTCCTTCCTCGGCCCACAGATGCAGTTGCCGCCGCGCTACTCCGCCATCAAGATACAGGGGCAACCAGCCTACAAACGCGTCCGCGCCGGGGAAGAGATTACCCTGGCACCGCGCCCAGTTGAGATTACCCATCTTGCAATACTGGCGTGGGCATCACCTCGCCTGACACTCGCTATCGAGTGCAGCAAAGGCACCTATATTCGTTCACTGGCCTATGACCTCGGCACACAATTGGGCTGTGGTGCCCATTTAGGAGCCTTAATCCGCACCAGAAGTGGCCCATTTCTCCTGGCGGACAGCATCACGCTGGAAACTCTGACAGCTGCAGTAGCAACAAATACAGTGCAAGAGTACCTCTGCCCCGCGGATCGCGTACTCCAGAACTATCCTGCCGTCCTGCTCGACGAAACAACCACCGAGCGCGTACTACACGGCAACGCCTTCCACTATGACCTTGCTACACCCATAGATTCACCGCCGTCCAACCTTGCCCGTATTTACGACCACACGGGCCACTTCCTGGCTATCGCCTACTGGGACGTGGAAACCGCAATGTGGCAACCCAAAAAGGTCTTTACTGCAAGGTAAGCAAGTTTTCAAGATGAAGAATTGCACCTCAAGAAGTAGTGTGGTACTATAAGCAAAAGAAATTTAGAGGTGGGATACCTATCATCGGTGTCTCTTGGCAAAATATGGAATTTGTAACGACAATAACAACACACGAACCTATCGCGATCACCATTGGCAACTTTGATGGCGTCCACAAAGGACACCAACAGTTGATGCACGAACTCGGCACGATAGCGCACACACACAACTACAAACCAGTGTTAGTCACCTTTTCACCACACACATTGATAGTTGTGCGACCCGATATTGATGTGCATTACCTGACAACCCTGGAAGAGAAACTTGCGTTGACCAAAGCTTATGGCACCATTGCCGATAACATCGTTATACACTTTACGCCAGCAGTGGCGGCAATGAGCGCACAGGATTTTATGGATACGTTATGCGCCAACTTTGCTATCAAGGCACTGGTAATCGGGGCCGATTTCAGCCTGGGGCATAACCGGAAGGGGGATATTCCTTTCTTACAGCAGTATGGAGAACAACATGGCATCGCAGTGTACCCTATCCCACTGGCAGAGATAGATCAACATCGCGTCAGTAGCACCCGTATTCGTGTACTGGTAGGCGAGGGACAAGTTGCTGAAGCTACTGAACTTTTAGGTCATCCAGTAACGCTCTCTGCTATCGTGCGGCACGGCGATCAACGTGGACGACTGTTAGGCTTCCCTACCGCCAACTTGATCCCCGAAGCCCATAAGCTCCTACCGGCCAATGGCGTGTATGCGGTACGCGTTCGTATACCGGATATGGCAATAGGTGACGGAGATGCTGTGTTTCCCGTCTTTAATGGTGTAGCCAATATTGGTGTGCGTCCAACGTTTAATGGAAAGGAACGCATCGTAGAAGTACACTTGCTCGATGTCCAACCAGACCTGTACGACAAACGTATTACTATTGACTTTATCGCACGCTTGCGCAGCGAACAACGCTTCTCAGGCATTGATGCCTTGAAGTCCCAGATTGCCATTGATGCGCAACAAGCGCGCCAGATCTTAAATTAGGAGGGTGAGCCAAGTGAAAGCTCGCCAGAATCGACTCGCCAGGATTAATACAGCAATAGAAGGATTGGTGGACAAGCTCTTCTCATTTATTACACCAACCCCCATCCAACCCGCCGAAATTGCGCGTAAACTAGAAAGCGCAATGGAGGATAGGGCATTGCAAGAAGGAGGTGGCCATTGGCTTGCTCCCAACGTCTATGACGTCAACCTCAACATTAAAGATCACCAGCATTTATCACCCAGCCAATCCATCCTGATTCAGGGCTGGCAGAACTCATTGATCATCTATGCCAAGAGGAAACACTATACCCTGAAAACCAACCCGGTGATTCGTCTACATGGCGACAGCAATTTGCGCCTGGGCCTGGTACGCATCGAAGCCAAACTGGAAGATGCCAAGCACATGGGTACTGAAACCATTTCTAGTGCCGGTATCTCCGAAACACAACAAATCAATCCCGAACAACTGGCACTCTTGCGTGCGCAACTTACACCAGGGCAAACACTACCCGACATGGATAATAAAGCTGGCCTCTCTTCACCCCAACAAGGTAGATCGCCGAGGGGTGGCCAGATCAATAATCCGCCCCGCACTCCTGCCTATCCTATCCCACCAACACTACCAGCATCTGCCCCACCAATGCCGTGGGCGCAACTCATCATTCGGGTTCCACAAGGTGGGCAACAGACCTTTCAGATCGAAAAACCTCAGATCAATATTGGTAGACAACTGCGTAACGACATTATTGTCGAAGACAAGCGCGTCTCCCGCGACCATGCCAAAATCATGTATGGCCCCGACGGGCAATTTACCATTATTGACCTCAGTAGCACCAATGGCATCGCTATCAATGGCATCGCTATCACGAGACAAGGCACTATACGACAACAGATCTTGCGCCATGGTGATCGTTTTACCATTGGCAGCTATGAGTTCTACTTTGAGAGAAGGTGAGACCTCCACTTTATGCCACTACAACTTGATGTCTTTTTACTGATATTGCGTCTTTTACTTATTGTCCTGCTCTACCTTTTTCTCATGCAGGTGGTTATCGCCATCACGCGCGATTTGAAAAAAACAGCAGTAATCAGTGCCAATCCTGAGAATAGAGCACCACCCGTGGTCGGACACATGATCGTGGTCGATAATGCCAATGGCGTTAGCACCCTGTCCCCTGGCATGAGCTTTGATCTTGCTCCTATTACCTCAATCGGGCGCGGCCCTACCAATACGATTCAGCTCACCGATAACTTCATCTCGAGCGAACATACCCTCATCGAGAATCATAATGGGATATGGTATGTACGAGACGTCAATAGTAAATACGGTACCTACGTCAACAACCAACCGGCCCCTGCCAATCAGCCGCTACCCGCGAAACCCGGCGACATTGTCAAGATTGGCTTTATTAGCTTCAAACTCGTTCAATAACACAGAGATGGGATGGGATTATGCACCGGTTTTCTTTTCGTAACGCAATACGGCAATATCGTTGGCAAGAATTGGTATTACTTATCATTCCTTTCATGATTCTCTTGCTAGAGATGACGCAGCTCTTGCTCGCCCGCCTCGTCCACGCAGGTACTGTAAACGGGACGGCTTCTTTGAGCGTGAAAAATCTACCAACCATAGAAGGGCTGATTCCAGTCCTTGGTCTCATCGGTGTCCTTATCGCTGTCAATATCCTGTTAAGCGTTTTCTTCCCCAAAACCGACCAGGTGCTGTTACCACTCGTTGGTCTCCTCAGTGGCATAGGTGTACTCATGGCCTTGCGTATCGGGCCAAACCTGCTTCCACCATTCACTGATCCTGCATTGGGTACACGCCAACTCATCTGGGTCTTGCTCGGCTTTATCGCGTTTCTTATTACCATGTTCGGTCTACGCAGCATGGATTGGCTGCGGCGCAATTATTATCTCTGGGCCATTCTCGGCATCGTCATGGTCGGTATTACCCTGGCCCACTCGTTGCGTTCAAATCTCAATAGCCCCACCCATGACCAATTGAATATCGGCCCGCTCAACTTGCAGCCATCCGAACTCCTAAAGATATTTCTCGTCATCTTCTTCGCCGCCTATCTGAGCAAAAATATCGACGCCGTCGCCGAAGGGGGCATGCGCATCGGATCATTGCGCTTCCCACCGTTTAATAAACTTGGACCAATCGCCCTTATGCTCGGACTCGCACTGCTCCTCTTTCTGGGCATACGCGAGTTGGGCCTCGCCCTCCTCATCTACGGTATCTTCCTGGTCATGATCTACCTGGGCAGTGGCAAGATCTCGTATGTCATTGCTAGTCTGATCATCTTCGTGGTCCTGGGCTTCATCGGCTACAAGCTCTTTGGCTATGTGCGCCTGCGCTTCGCCGCCGTCACCTTTGATGTCGTCGATTGGCAAAACTGGACTCCAACCCAGGAGCAATTCGCCACAGGCGATGGCTTACAAATTGTGCAAGGGCTGATCGCTCTTTCCAGTGGAGGCATTATCGGCTCTGGCATCGGATTAGGTCATCCCACTTTTGTGCCTGTTGTCCAGTCCGATATGATCTTTACTGCCCTCGGTGAAGAAATAGGCCTGGCCGGTCTGTTCGCCATTATTGGCATCTACCTGCTCATCATCTACCGCGGCTTTCGCATTGCCATCGAGGCCAGCGACGCCTTCAACCAGTTGTTAGCGGCTGGTCTGACCTCCATTTTCGCCATTCAAACCATCATTATTGCCGCCGGTAATATGAAATTGCTCCCCCTGACCGGTATTCCCTTGCCCTTCCTGAGTTACGGCGGTAGCTCCATTATTGCCAACTATATCATTATTGGCATCCTACTACGTATCTCACATAACACAGCACGAGAGCGACAGGGTTTAGCGTAAAATACATGGTATGTCATTGCATCACAGCTTGTCTCTTGACGTTACACATGCTATACTTTTGTGCAGTATAACAGTGGATTTCTGCATCAATTTACTATTGCCTTACATTCAGCTAAGAAAGATGCACTTACACCTTTCCTGAATGCTCAAGGTTTTCTCTCAGGAATGTACGATGGCACAATATCAAGAATGGTTGCACTATCATGAAGTTGACCGCCATTTACAAGCGCAGTTGGCGGAGCTTGTGAATGAGTTGGCGCAATTACAAGAACATGCCCATGTTTATGAGCAAGATATTTATCCACCTTCGGCAGAAGAGACTATCCCTCTGCCCCCTGATAATGTAATACTCCATGCATTAGCCATTCACATGAATGGACACACCTCATCAAATGGATATAATGCACAAGAGAACTTTACTGCACCCAATTCACACTCGGAAATTATCCCAAGCGAGCCTGGAGAGCCTATTTCTCTCGCCCTCTTTGCGCAGGGAAACCTCCCAAATTTTGAAACGTCAGCTATACCTGCTGAGATACCCAATACCGATGCTTCGCAATTTACCTCCTATCTCGATCAACCGCTTCCCCCCATTCCCCATGACGAAATGGCATTGCTACCCGAAGATATGGCTTCCTTTTTCGATCAGCATACCGCCACCGACCCACAGATAGAGCTACCATGGTGGCTACATAACCTGACGAATGGCTCCCATGGGAATGGGCCAATTGACCAGGAAAGCTCCCGTACCAACCGCCTGGTACAACGCTGGCTAGAGCGTTGGGGCAAACAACCTTCCCACTCACAAGAACCGGGGGGGAATCAACCATAATGGATACACCCAGAAGCCATTCACTCGATGAGATCAATACCATCTTTGTCCATCTCGATCGGCGCGATGTCGAACAGTTTTACGCCAGCTATCAACTATGGCTACTCCAACAACATATTGTGGAAGTTCAAGCGCAAATTCAGTCCGTCACACAACAAATCGCGGAAAATCAGGAACACCTACAACGCGTCCATCCCTCCGCTATCGCCCTGGCAATTCTGGCTCGCTTGCAATCCAATGGCGTCAACAATATTGACCTGCTTGATCGCATGCTCGCTCGTGGCGAAGACTGGCTTGATCGCACCATGCAGCGTCTAGCCTATTGCGAAAAGTTCGACTTCATACGCGACAACTATACCGACTGGTGCGAACACGCTTTAGAGGGAGCCTACGACTGGATCGACTCGGTGGACGAAGCACAAATCGAGCACGGCACATCTCCATCCCCCGCGGAAACTTCTGTACTCAACACACTATCAGATGCCGCCGTTGATGCACAAGCCCAAACTACCGAAGAAATGCTCCTCCTGAAGCTGATGAGCGACGAAGACGAAGCACTCATGCAAGCGGCAACCCTCAAAATTGCCGCTATATCGCCCGCCCAAGCACAAGAAGACGTTGAACCTACAGTGCTGGAACAGGAGCAGGAAGGTTCCACTGAACACACTCCATCACCTGTACCAACCGACCACATCCCTACAATGGAAGAAATCATCCCCCTGGAAAGCAATGAAGCAGAAATATTACCTATAGAACAGCCTACTGAGCCTGTCGAGGTTGTTGAGGTCGTCCAGGCCGAATACATTCCCACGCATGATGTGCGAGTAGCTGAGAATGATGGGCAGATAACACCAGAGGAGCGCATAGAGGTTGAAGAGCAGACCACAACGCCTACTGATGAAGAGATGGATGCATCTTCTCCCTCCACATCCACTAGCGTCCCAACAGAACAGGTAGCTACACCTGAAACGAGCCAGCAAAGTAGCCTCCAAAGTACACGCCCACGCCGCAAACGGAGTTTCTTGCGGCGATTGATCACCGCCTTTCTCGGCATATAACCTATCCAGAATTGGCGGTTGTGATATGAGGACTGCAAGGAAGGCAGTTTAGTGCTGCGTCGGCATATCAGAGATATCGGTGCCAGACATGCCCGGCATCGGCACAATGGGAGCCGTCGGTTGCACAGGAGGGAGTTGACCGGATGGCACACGCCTAGTGACTTGCTCTAGCTCCGCCACACGCGTGCGCAACTGTTTTAGCTCCTGCCGTTCCTGCACCACCCCCGTGAACGCGATGAGATAGAGTAGCACTGCCCCCAGAATGAAAGCCAGCAGGAGCAATAAGCCCATGGACAAGTGCAACGTCTGACCATTGACCACCGTCAAAGTCACGTCAACGGTCATATTCTCAAACGCCAACACAGCCACACCCGCCGTTACCAGAATGAACAGGATGATCGCAATGTAAAGCATGGAAATAAAAACTCCTCTATCAGTCTCGCCCACTCATGACAGCGTTTACTCTGCGCCTCATGCCACTCTCTTGCTTGGGATCGCCACATTTCCCAATTCCACATTAGCACCTACAAGTATATACAAAAACGCCATCTATTAGCAAATTTCGGGGAAATAGCCCAACAGTACGGAGCAAACAGTGCTTATTTCAGTTTTTCTCAAGCCTCGGAAACAACGTCTTCAGCAACGCTCTCCTCAAAATATTCTCGCATTGCTTGAAAATCCTCCGGTCTGCTTTTAGGCATAACAGCACCAAAACCGGCTAGCAAGTGAGATGGTGGCTGGTTCGCTGTAATTCCACCTGCCTTCACTTCGTTACGAACTACCTTTTTTGAGCGTAGTCCAAGCATTTCAAAAAGCTTGTGAAAGATCATTCTATTCCCCCTATCACTAGACTTCGTGGAATGCTAGTGTACCATAGCGAATACCTCTTGTCGAGCAAATATTGAAGGGAATTCAGTCTCTTATCGCCACCTTTCGACTGTTCGCCTTTTTCATTTGTGTCAGTTGACGAGACACCACCGTCACTTTATACTACCTACGTGATATACAGATGAGAGGAGCCAACGTGTTATTTAAAGAATATGAACAAGAACATCCCGTCCATAGTCCGGTACGCACACAATACTTAAACATCAAAGCGCAAAATCCCGACGCCATCCTCTTTTTCCGTATGGGCGACTTCTACGAAATGTTCGATGACGACGCCGAAATTGTGGCCCGCGAACTGGAAATAGCTCTCACGCGCCGTGACTTTGGACGTGGCGAGAAATCACCTATGGCAGGTATACCACACCACGCCGCCGATGGCTATGTCGCACGGCTCGTCAGTAAGGGCTACCGTGTCGCCGTTTGTGAGCAGACCAGCGACCCCGCCCTCTCCAAGGGACTGGTAGACCGCGAGGTAATTCGCATCGTCACGCCAGGCACCGTCATCGACCCTGCTATGTTGGCCGCGAAACGCAATAACTTCCTCGCTGGCGTCGTTGCCGGACGTGATGCCGTCGGTATAGCCTACGTCGATATCACCACGGGCGAGTTTGCCGTCACCCAATTCAGCACGCCCGAACCCGAACTCGCCCTCCAACAAGAACTTGCCCGCGTTGGGCCAGCCGAAGTCATCGTCGAGGCCAATTTTCAACGCCTTGGTAGCCGCAAACGCCGCTGGCTGACCAATGTGATGAACGAAAAAAAGGTTACGAAAATCGGCAGCAATGGCAATGCCAACGCCGAAATCCCCGATCTCGACGAGGATGACGACGAAATTGCTCCACTCACGCGTTTGCTGACGAGCGTAGCTGGACACGTCACCCCCTATGACGCTCGCTATTTTGCCGAAGATGATGCCCTCCACCGTCTGCTGACACATTTCGAGGTTGCTTCCCTGGAGGGTTTTGGCTGTGCGCATCTTCCACTGGCCATCCGTGCCGCCGGTGCCGTCCTCGCCTATCTACAAGAAGCACAGAAGGGTCTGCTGCGCCAGCTCACTACGCTGGAGACATACTCAACCACTGGCTATATGACTTTGGACATGCATACTCGCCGCAACCTTGAACTCTTCGAGACTGGACGCAGTGGCTCCGTCAAAGGCTCACTGCTGTGGGTGCTTGATAAAACACGCAGTCCAATGGGGGGTCGCTTGCTCCGTCGCTGGATCAGCCAGCCCTTGCTCAATATTGAAATCCTTCAGCAACGCCAACAGGTCATTAGCGAATTGCTTGGCAACACGCTCTTACAAGCACACCTGGCAGAAGCTTTGAAAAAAGCTGGCGATCTCGAACGTCTTATCAATCGTATACGTCAACGCATTGCCACCCCACGCGATCTAATTGCCCTGGCAAGCGGGCTACGTGCCGCCGCCGAAGTCCGCTCCTGTCTCTCTGCTGACGCGGAACAGACTATGCCTTCCCTGCTCTCTATCATGCATCGCCTTGCCAACAACACACCGATCATTGAACTCATTGAAGGAGCCATCGTCGAGGAGCCTCCCATCACCGCTGCCGAGGGCGGCGTTATCCGTGCAGGCTATAGTCCTGAACTGGACCAGCTCAAAAGTGCCTCACGGGACGGGCAGCAATGGATTGCCGAGATGGAACAACGCGAGCGTCGCCGCACAGGCATCAACAATCTCAAAGTTGGCTACAATAGAGGCCCCGGCTACTATATCGAGGTCTCTAAAGCTAACCTCAGCCGCGTTCCCAAGGACTATATTCGCAAACAAACGCTTACCAACTGCGAACGCTACATCACGCCCGACCTGAAAGAATACGAGGCACTCGTGCTCAACGCCCAGGAACGTGTTGGCAAATTAGAAAGTGAACTGTTCGCGCAATTGCGAGCCGATATCGCCATCCAGGCCGCTGAACACATCCTCAATACGGCCCATGCCCTCGCTGAGATCGATGTCTATCTCAGCCTCGCCCAGGTCGCGGCACAGAACAACTACTGCCGTCCACAACTTAACGAGGGTGATACCATCCATATCGTCGCAGGTCGCCACCCTGTCGTTGAACAAGCACAGTCAGAGACACCCTTCATTCCCAACGATACCGATCTCTCCAACTCCTCGGCACAAATAGGCATCATTACAGGCCCCAATATGGCTGGTAAATCGACCTATTTGCGTCAAGTGGCCCTGATTACTCTCATGGCCCAGATCGGCAGCTATGTTCCCGCCGAAGCCGCCACCATTGGCCGCGTAGACCGCATTTTTACCCGCATTGGCGCACAGGACGACCTGGCTACGGGCCAAAGCACATTTATGGTGGAGATGGTCGAGACGGCCAATATCCTCCACCATGCCACACCGGATAGCCTGGTAATCCTCGACGAGATTGGACGTGGCACCAGCACCTATGATGGCCTTGCTATCGCACGCGCTGTCATTGAATACTTGCACAATAACAAACGCTGTGGCGCACGTACCCTCTTCGCCACACACTACCACGAACTGGTTGAAGTAGCCCAGTTGCTGCCACGCATTCGCTGTTTAAATGTTGCTGTCACGGAAGAGCATGGCAAAGTCGTCTTCCTGCGCAAAATTGTACCGGGTGGGGCTGATCGCAGCTATGGTATCCATGTGGCCCAATTGGCCGGCATTCCACGCCCAGTCATTCACCGCGCACAGGAGATATTGGAAGAGCTAGAACGCAAAGGCGATGCTAAAACACGACGCAAAGCCATGAAAGACATGACTATGCCTACAATGCCCGCCTCCTGGCAGATGACACTCTTTGCCTCAGAGCCGCATCCACTCATAGAAGAAATCAAAGCTCTCGCCATTGAAGAGTTAACGCCCATCGAGGCCATCAGTAAACTCTATGAATTGCAGCAGAAAGCCAAAAGAGAAACATAGATTGGCAAAAATTTGGTATCTTGTCCTATTTGATGCTATGATGAGATTAGGCACCTTGCAATAGAATATTTTCTCGCCTGGAGGACAAATGGCTATTCAAGACAAAACGTCTACACCTCACATTACATTAGAGCAACTCTGTATCAATACTATTCGCACACTTGCTATGGATGGCGTACAAAAAGCTAATTCTGGCCACCCCGGTACGCCCATGGCCCTGGCTCCCATTACTCATCTACTCTGGACGCGCTTCATGCACTATAACCCGCGTAACCCTGCCTGGCGCAATCGCGACCGTTTCATACTCTCAGCTGGTCACGCCTCCATGCTGCTCTACAGCATGCTACACCTTACTGGCTACGACCTGCCATTAGAACAACTGAAAAATTTCCGTCAATGGGGCAGTCACACTCCTGGACATCCTGAATATGGCGAAACCCCGGGTGTAGAGACAACCACCGGCCCCCTGGGACAAGGCTTCGGCAACGGCGTTGGTATGGCTATCGCGGAACGTTTCCTGGCGAACCGCTACAACCGCCCCAACCATACCATCATTGACCATCACACCTATGCCATTGCCAGTGATGGCGACCTGATGGAAGGCGTCTCCTCGGAAGCCGCTTCTCTCGCCGGTTTCCTGAAATTGGGCAAACTCATTTATTTCTACGACAACAACCATATCACCATTGAAGGTACCACCGATCTCGCCTTTGGAGAAGATGTTGGGCAGCGTTTCGAAGGCTACCACTGGCATGTCCAACATGTCGAAGATGGCAACGACCTGGGTGCGCTAGAACAAGCCATTCAGGCTGCCCAAGCGGAGACCGAACGCCCCTCGCTCATCATTGTACACACCCATATCGCGTATGGCAGTCCTAACAAACACGATACCTCAGAAGCACACGGTTCTCCATTGGGGGCCGATGAAATCATCCTGACCAAACGTAACCTCGGTTGGCCCTCAGAAGAACCCTTCTATGAGCCTGAAGAGGTGCTCGCCTATTATCACCAAGCCATCGAACGCGGCCAAAAACAGGAACACGACTGGCAAACAAGATATGCCGCCTACAAGACTGCCTACCCCGAACTGGCTGCGCAGTGGGAACAGGAGATGAGTGGGCAACTGCCAGAGGGCTGGGATAGCGACATTCCTACCTTCAACGCCGGAGAAGCCATGGCTAGCCGCGTCGCGTCAAGCAAGGTCATCAATGCCATCGCTCCCAAACTTCCTGGCCTCGTCGGTGGCTCCGCCGATCTGGCTCCTTCCACAAACACGCTGATGAAAGGCCTGGGCGATTTTGGGCCGGAGAGCAACGGACGCAATATGCATTTTGGCATCCGTGAGCACGCCATGGGCAGTATCCTTAATGGCATGTCACTCCATGGCGGCATTATCCCCTTTGGGGCAACCTTCTTGATCTTCTCGGACTACATGCGTCCTCCCATTCGCTTGGCCGCCCTTATGCAGCTCAAGACCATTTACGTCTTCACCCATGACAGCATTGGTCTGGGCGAAGATGGCCCAACGCATCAGCCAATTGAGCAATTAGCCGCCCTGCGTGCGATTCCTGGCCTCACCATCATTCGCCCAGGCGATGCCAATGAGACGGCGGAAGCCTGGCGACAGGCCATTGTCCATGCAGGACCCGTGGCGTTAGTGTTAACACGCCAAAACTTGCCCACCCTGGATCGTTCCGTCATGGCCCCCGCCAGTAACCTTGCCAAAGGGGCCTATGTGCTGCTTGATAGTGAAAACACGCCACAAATAATTCTCATTGCTACCGGCTCCGAAGTATCTTTAGCGGTCGATGCGGCAAATGTTTTGCGTCAAGATGGCGTGCAAATTCGTGTAGTAAGTATGCCTAGTTGGGAATTGTTTGAAGAACAGAGTACGGCATATAAAGAAATGGTGTTACCAAAGCATGTCAGTGCGCGTATAGCCATTGAAGCAGCCTCACCTATGGGCTGGGAACGCTATATTGGAGCGCAAGGCGACACGGTCACGCTGAATCACTTCGGAGCCTCGGCTCCCGCGAAAACTCTGTTCCAACAATTTGGTTTCACCGTTGACAACATCGTAGAAAAAGCAAAAAAACTAGTGTAGTTTCTCACCTACTAAGGAGAAATCTCATGACCAATCCGTTACAGCAATTGAAAGAACTAGGACAAAGCGTCTGGTACGATAACATTGACCGCTTACAACTTACCTCCGGTCAATTTAAGCGCATGCTGACTGATGATGGCATCGTCGGCGTGACGGCCAACCCCACCATTTTTGAAAAGTCGATTAGTGCCGGCCATGCCTATGATGAGCAGATGAACCAGCTCATCAGTGCGGGGAAAAATACCAACGACATCTACGATGCGCTGATCGTTCAGGATATCACTACCGTTGCCGATCTGCTGCGTCCTATCTATGACCAAACCAAAGGGAAAGATGGCTATGTCAGCCTCGAAGTCTCGCCCGAACTTGCGCATGACACCGAAGGCACGCTTTCCGAGGCACGCCGCTTCTGGAAGATGGTAGACCGTCCCAACTTGATGATTAAGATTCCGGCTACGCCAGAGGGCATACCCGCTGTGCGCCAGTCCCTCATCGAAGGCATCAACATCAACATCACGCTGATCTTCTCTTTACAGAGCTATCGCGAAGTGGCCGAAGCGTACATCAGTGCCCTGGAAAGCCGCCTTGGCGAAGGCAAAGATATTAGCCACATCGGCTCAGTCGCCAGCTTCTTCGTCAGTCGCGTTGACACCCTTGTTGATAAAAGACTCGAAGATATGATCAAAGCCACCAGCGATAGTGCTGAGCAACAGAAGCTCAAATCGCTTGAGGGCAAGGCTGCTATTGCCAATGCCCGTATCGTCTACCAGGACTTTAAGAGTATCTTCTACTCGCCCCGCTTTGACAAGCTCAAGCAACATGGTGCGCATGTGCAACGACCGCTCTGGGCCAGCACCAGCACCAAGAATCCCGCCTACCGTGACGTGCTCTATGCCGAGGAACTCGTTGGCCCCGATACGGTTGACACCATGCCTTTGGAAACCATCCAGAACTTCCATGACCACGGCAAAGCGCGTAATAGCATCGAGGATAACATTGCACAGGCTCACACCGATCTTGATGCCCTTGAGCAAGTAGGTATCCACTATGACCAGGTTACGCAACAACTCCAGGACGAAGGCGTTCAGAAGTTCGCGGACTCCTTCCACCAACTCTTCCAGGGTATCGAGAGTAAGAAAAAAGCTATTGAGGGCAAACAGGTTGCTCATTAACGCGTAATGGAGTAGACTTACTATCAGAGTCACTGCGAACATGACAATGACTCTGATAGTTCGCTATCCCGAAACACGCTCATGCTGTCATGCGCTAGCCGTACTTGCTAGCTACTCAAACAACCATTCACTGAATTAGGAGATTACTAATGCCTCAGCGAAGCGTAGTCGAGGCTCCCAACCCCCTCCGCGAGGGGCTACGCATTAAACAAAGCCCTGAACCCTGCGTAATGGTCATATTTGGCGCAACAGGCGACTTAACCCATCGAAAATTGCTGCCCGCGCTCTATAATTTAGCTTTGGAACATCCATTGCCAGCAGGATTTTCAGTGGTTGGGTTCGCTCGCCGTCCTTATAGCGATGATGAATTTCGCCAACAAGCCTTGGAATCCATCAACGCTTATTCACGCCAAAAGCCGGTCAACCCGCAGGTGTGGGATAGCTTTGCCGCCGGCATTCGCTACCTGCAATCTGACTTTCACGACCCCTCCGGCTATGACCGCCTCAACAACTTGCTCAATTCCCTTGACCAGGAACGCGGCACCAGCGGCAACCGCATCTTTTACCTTTCCACCCCTCCCAGTCAATACCCGGAAATCATTCAGCGTCTGGGGGCGGCAGGCTTAAACAAGGGCCGCAAGGGATGGACGCGCATCATCGTCGAAAAACCCTTTGGGCATGATCTGGCTTCGGCTCGCGAACTCAACCGTCAGGTGGCAAAAGTGTTCCGCGAAGAACAGGTCTATCGTATCGACCACTACCTGGGCAAAGAAACGGTACAAAATATCCTGGTCTTCCGCCTGGCTAATGGCATCTTTGAGCCGGTCTGGAATCGACGCTACGTTGACCATATACAGATCACCGTGGCGGAGAATCTCGGCTTGGAAGGACGTGGCCCCTACTATGAAGAGGCCGGTGCCATTCGTGACATGGTGCAGAATCACATGCTGCAACTGCTGACTCTGGTAGCCATGGAACCACCTATCACCTTCGATGCCAACTCGGTACGCGATGAAAAGGTCAAAGTACTCCACGCCCTGCAACCGCTCATAGGAAAAGATGTTGCTACCAGTACCATACGGGCGCAGTATGGACCTGGCTGGGTCGGCGGCCAACAAGTGCGTGGCTATCTTGAGGAGAAGGGTGTTTCACCAACCTCGTTTACCGAAACCTATCTGGCAATGAAAATCTTCATTGACAACTGGCGCTGGGCCGGTGTTCCTTTTTACTTGCGTACCGGCAAGCATCTGCCCAAACGCGTCACTGAGATTGCCATTCAATTCAAACAGGCACCCCTCGTGCTCTTTAAACGCAGCGAGGCGCACGGACAGGTGGAACCAAACGTACTGACCTTACGCATTCAACCTGATGAGGGCATTTCGCTCAAGTTCGGTGCCAAAGTACCTGGCACAGAGATGCAAATTCGCGCCGTCAACATGGATTTCTTCTATGGTTCCTCGTTTGTGCGCGAGCAACCAGAAGCCTATGAACGACTCATTCTCGATTGTATGATGGGCGACTCTACCTTGTTTACTCGCCGTGACGAAGTTGAAGCTGCTTGGACCTTCGTCCAGGGCCTCCTGGATGAATGGAAAAACGAACCCCGTGAGACTATCCTGAGCTATGAATCGGGTTCCTGGGGTCCACAAGCTGCCGATGAGTATATCTGGCGAGATGGTCGCCGCTGGCGCCGCCCATAATCGTGGTACAAGGACCTGTATTCTTTAAAAATGAAAGCGGAAATCCACCCAGAACATGAAAAGCACTGAAAACATACCATAGAACTGAGCCGTTCATAATCAAAGAACAGCGTTGTTCTTGCTGATGAGGGGAAACTATATGACCATGGAGGCCACCAATAGTCTAGGACCCCGCTTACCGTGGGCGGGAAAATCGGTACGCATGGAAAACATCGAGGAAGAGCTTTCTCGCCTCTGGAAAATGTCCGCTGACAATATGCGTACCGGTCAGAACACCAACGTGCGCACCAGCGTCCTGAATCTCGTTATTTGCGCACCCGATATCGACTCCGCGAAGCGTGCCAGTGCCTTACTGCGTGACTTATCCAGTACGCACCTGGCCCGTGTCGCCGTTCTTATTCTTGATAACAGCAACACAACACCCTCGGCTATCTCTTCATGGGTGACTTTACGCTGTTTCTCAGTTTTCTCCGATCTTATGCGCCATTGCTTCGAGCAAACTACTATCCTGGCAACCGGCAGTGCAGTGCGCTCGATAGCCAACATCATCCAGCCATTACTCAAACCTGACTTACCTGCCTATCTCTGGTGGGTAGGTGATCCGCCCAGCGACGATACCATTTTCAGCAACCTGATCGAATTAAGCTCCAGAGTCATTGTTGACTCCACCACCTTCTTTAATCCTGAGCAGGATATTCATACCCTGGCTCTGATTCGCCAGGCCACTCCAGAATGCGCCCTCAGCGATTTAAACTGGGGTCGCATTACATCCTGGCGACAACTGATCGTCCAGTTCTTTGATGTCCAGGCGTATCGCCCCTACCTGGACGGTGTCATCACTATCGAAATCGAACACGCGGCAGCTCCTCTCGCGACTCCCACCCGTTCCGAACAAGGAGATGTTTCACCCAACCCCGCCTGCGCACTTTTACTGGCTGCCTGGCTCAAAGCCCGCCTCGGTTGGTCTTTTGATACGCATAACGCCAAGAATATTCATGATACTTCTAGCGGCAGCTATCATTGGGTCTTTACACGCGCCGCTAGCCAACGCCTTGGTTCAACACGCATTAGAACAGGCAAGCTAACCGCGATATCACAGCCAAGCATCGATATTCGTCCACAGGTGCAGTCTCAAATGCGTCCTGGCTCAATTTGTCTCGTCCGCCTCACCAGCGTCGTCGACGGCAAACGCGCCACCTTCACCATCGATCGCGAAGGCGACCCTGATCTCATCCTTACTTCCGTTAAGCTATCGGACGAGGTTCGCCCACAACGCACTGTGGGCCTCGCTGCCGCAAATAAAGAAAGCGAATTACTACACGACGAATTAGAAATTGTGGGTCACGATCTCCTCTTTGAGCAAACGCTCGAAGAGTTGACTGAACTTCTCGCATAAACATTATTTCAGGAGCAAACTATGCACGTCGCTATTTATCCTGACAGCAATACCTTGAGTCACGAGGCCGCACAATATGTTGTGCGCCTCGCCACCGAAGCTATCGCCAATCACGGTCGCTTCACTATCGCTTTATCAGGCGGCTCAACACCCAAAGCTCTCTATAGCCTGCTCGGCAACGAACCATACAGCAGCCAGATCGATTGGGCTTTGGTGGAGATATTCTGGTCTGATGAGCGTTGTGTCCCGCCCGATAGCAGCGATAGCAACTACCAACTCGCCCAGGAGGTACTGCTCAGCAAAGTACCCATCGCTGCCAACCAGGTCCATCGTATGCCTGCCGATAAACCAGACCGCGACGCAGCCTCCCAGGAATATACACAGGAGATGCAGCGCGTCTTTGGCACCGATGGTATACCCAGTTTCGACCTCTTGCAGCTCGGTATGGGGCCAGAAGGGCATACCGCCTCGCTCTTCCCCCATCAGGCATCTCTGCACGAGCAGCAACGACTGGTTATGCCCGTCAACGTACCCAAGCCACCACCACCCCGCCTGACCTTCACTCCACCTCTGCTCAATGCAGCACGGCATGTACTATTCCTCGTCACTGGCAGCGAAAAAGCCGCTGCCTTACAAGCCGTATTGGAAGGAAGCTACCAGCCAGAAGAATATCCCGCCCAAATCATTCGTCCCCCCCATGGAGAAGTGACCTGGATGCTCGATACAGCCGCGGCGGGAAAATTACAGCGTTAGATAACGGAGAAGTGTTTTTATGATTGGACTTGTCCCATCGATTCTATCCGCCGATTTTACGCGCCTGGGCGACCAGGTGCGTGAAGCCGACGCGGCAGGTGCCCAACGCATCCAGATCGACATTATGGACGGACATTTCGTCCCCAACCTCACTATGGGGCCGCTCGTCGTCGAGGCGGTACGCCGCTGCACCAACCTCACCCTTGAGGCACACTTGATGATTACCAACCCGGAACAATTTATCGCTGATTTTGCCAAAGCTGGTGCCGATGTCATCATCGTCCACCAGGAAGTCTGCCCTCACCTCAATAGCGTCATCCACCAAATCAAAAACGCTGGCAAACAGGCCGCTGTAGCCCTCAACCCCTCAACCCCCGTCTTCATGCTGGAAGATATACTGTCATTTCTTGATCTGGTGCTGATTATGACCATCAATCCCGGCTTTGGAGGACAGGATTTCATACCCGAAACCCTCCCCAAAATCGCACGCGTGCGCCAGATGATTACCCAACGCAATCTGCATTGCGACGTAGAGGTCGATGGCGGCATTCACGAGGCCACCGCGCCCCAGGTCGTGCATGCTGGAGCCAACCTCCTCGTTGCCGGTTCCGCCATCTACAATCAGCGCGAAAGCGTCGCCCAGGCCATGGAAAGAATGAGAAAAGCCATTCAATAAAAGGATTTTAAGGGACTTTTCTCATGCATTGGGGGGTTTATAAACGAGAAAGGCTTAAACATGCATGACGACATCACCGATATTCCAGGGCTACGCGTCGGTCACGATACCAATGTAGAGGCCGGTACAGGTTGCACCATCATTCTTTGTGATACACCAGCCATTGGCGGCGTCGATGTGCGTGGTGGCGCACCCGCTACCCGCGAGACTGACCTCTTACATCCTATGCATCTGGTCGAAGAGGTTCACGCCATCGTCTTAGCAGGTGGCAGTGCATACGGCCTCGATGCCGCCAGTGGCGTCATGCGTTACCTGGAAGAGCAGAACATCGGTTTCGATGTCGGCGTAGCGCGTGTTCCTATTGTGCCAGCCGCCGCCCTCTTTGACCTCGCCTTTGGCTCCCCCTCAGTACGGCCCGATGCCGCGGCAGGCTATCGCGCCTGCCTTCAAGCGTCATCAAATCCCGTTGAGCAAGGAAATGTTGGAGCTGGTACAGGGGCGACAGTTGGCAAAATGTTTGGCCCAGCCTTTTGTATGAAAGGTGGGCTAGGTTCCGCCAGCATGCGCCTGGACGATGGCACGATCATCGGAGCGATTGTCGCCGTCAATGCCCTGGGCGACATCATTGACCCGCGGACACAGCAAGTTATAGCGGGCGCACGTAACCCCCTGGGCGGCTTTATCGCGGCCAATCCCTTTGGCAATACAACTATCGCCATCGTTGCCACCAGTGCTTCACTCCCAAAGGGCGCAATTAATAAAGTAGCACAAATGGCACACAACGGTCTGGCACAGACCATCCGGCCTGCACATACCATGTTCGATGGTGACACTGTCTTCGCACTCGCCCTGGGGCCGCAGTCAGCAACTCGACCAGATCAGGCCACGCTCGCATCACAAGTCAGTATGATTGGTGCGGCAGCAGCAACCACGCTCGCCAGGGCAATCATCAAAGCGATTCGCAATGCCACGGCCCTGCATGGCGTACCGGCAGCACATTCCTCGCTTTAAGCACTACATTTCAGGGAGCGTTGACACTCCATTATTCTATCAAACTAAGGTTGTAACATTACAAATAAGACGACGCCCCCACTGATAAGCATAATAATCACGCATACTAATATTATAAGCATGAATGCATAGCTACGTGGCATAGCTGTTGGTTCCGTCTGTCTGTCCGATGGACGTCGTTCAACCGGAGACGGCAGTTCTCGTTTCGCGGTTAAGGTCTTCAAACCACCCGTTGCTAAATCCCAGGAGTTTGATGCAAAATCAATAGCGCGGTCTTGAGAGAATTCGTAAGGAGCTTCTGTTTGAGGTAAAGTCGGCGGCAACATAGATGGCTGCGGGGCAGCGGGGGGGGGTAGAGGTGTTGTAGGTATCGAGTAAATAGGGTCAGGGACATTAGAAGGGCGGTGCGACCGGAACCTCGAAGATTGTGCATCAGATGGTGGCAATGTCACAGCTTTTCTCCGCTAGGGGATCATACAGACCAACCGCATCTCAACAAAGTAACAATATACATGGCACGCGCTACAAGCTTTCATCTTTATTACTATCTATTGTAGCAATAGAACGAAAAATTTCAAGAGATTAGGGACTATTGTCTTCATTAGGTAAGCACATTGCCCAACAACTCCAAAAGTTCATTGAGTATGCGGGCCGTCGCGCCCCAAATACGGTATCCTTCATAATGATAAAAATAAATAGTACGGCTTTGTCCCTCACGCGTCCATTGTTCCGTATGAAAGATGGCGGGATCAGCCAGGCCGCGCACCGAAGCAAGCAGGATGTCCGTCACCTCGCTGGGCTGCAATTGCAACATGCCCAGTCCCTCTGGCAAGTAAGCCACTACGGGCACAATCAAATAGTTGCTGACAACAGTGAAAACAGGATGCAATAACCCTAAAATCTTTACAGTGGAGGGATCTAAGCCGATCTCTTCCTGCGCCTCCCGCAGTGCCGTCATGACCAGCGAACTATCAATTAACTCACTACCGCCACCAGGAAACGCAATTTCACCGCTATGAGAACGTAATGTTGTGGCACGATGTATAAAAAGAAGGTGCATTTCCCCTTCTACTGCAAAAAGCCCCAGCAACACCGCCGCTTTACGAGCGGTAGGAAGCACACCTTCAAGCGCATCTGACAACAATTCGGCACGTTCGATCGGTTCTAAGCGAGTCTGTAACAGAGCAACAGTGGCCGCGATATTCTCTCCATTCATAAAAATAGTTTACCACAAACAAACACTTGCATCAGTGTGATACAATGTGACATATTAAAAACATCGGGAGATTCGCAAAAAGGCACCGTATTGCCTTGCATTCAGGGACGGCTTTTGGTATAATTGGAGCAATCGAGTAGGGGTATGCTAATTTTCAGGCTCTCATTGTGTTCGTACCGAGTTTTCCTGTCTGCGAGCATCGTTTCGTATGACCGTTCTGTAGGGCATAAAGTAGTCACTCAGAAAAACACTCTTTATTGAGATTTAATCAGACCGAGACGATCACCGCCTAAGCAACCTCTTCCGATAAGCCAATGTCCAAAGTCGCACTCCCCATGGTCTCGGCGCGAAGTCCATTCGTTATCTTCCGATAAGATTGCGATCACTAACGTCGCGACACTACGACACACGTCCTCATGGACAAGTGAGCGCATAATGGATTGGCAAAAACCGTGGATCGAAGGGGGTATTTTACCCATGCAAGCAAACCAGCACGGCGACCTTTCGACTATGCCAGCGGCAAATCACAAAAGCGGGCGGGTACAGACGATGTTTGAAGAAAACGACCAAGAAGGTCAAAATAACAACAACCCAGAAGAGATGGAAGGCTACAATGAAATGGCTGATTTACTCGAGAAATCAGCCAGTCCCATCAACATCAAGCGCGGCGATGTGGTCGAGGGCGTACTGGTGCGTATTGATCAGGATGAAATCCTGGTCGATATTGGCCTCAAATCTGAAGGCGTCCTCTCAACCAAAGAGCTTCCAGCTACCGGCTATGGCTCCTTTAGTGAGCTACACCTGAATGATAAAGTTTTAGTCTACGTCATTCAGCCGGAAACTCAAGATGGACACGCGCTCCTTTCTCTCAAGCGAGCAAATGCGGAACGGCAATGGCGCATTGCTGAAGATCAGTACAAAAACGGCGAACTGCTCAAGGCTCGAGTCATCGATTATAACAAAGGTGGCTTGATTGTCGATGTAGCCGGTATTCGCGGCTTTGTACCTATCTCCCAGATTCTCAACCTCAAGCGCGAAGAAGTGGCTTCCGGCGGCGAGAACCAGGAGACGGCAGCGAAGCTCCAGAGCATGAAAGACAAAGAACTTCAGCTCAAAATCATCGAGATCAACCGGGCGCGTAATCGCCTGATCCTCTCGGAGAGATTGGCTGTCCAAGAATGGCGTCAACGACGCCGCGAGGAACTCCTCGACGAGCTCAAGCCGGGCGAAGTCCGCAAGGGTATCGTCAGCAACCTCGCCAACTTCGGTGCCTTTGTCGATCTTGGTGGAGCGGACGGCTTGGTGCATATCAGCCAACTGGCCTGGAGTCGTGTCAACCATCCCAGTGAAGTACTCCATGTCGGCCAGGAGGTCGAGGTACAGGTACTGAGCGTTGACAAAGAGAAGAAGAAAATCGCACTCTCCATCAAACGGGCCGAAGTTGACCCGTGGACAACGGTTGAGCAGCGCTACACGCCCGGTCAGGTGGTTACGGGTGTCATTACCAAGATTGCCCCCTTCGGTGCCTTTGCACGCATAGAGGATGGCATCGAGGGTCTCATCCACCTCTCTGAGCTAACTCCAGGGATTGATCCTAAGCAAACACTGCACGAGGGCGTTCCTTTGCAGTTGCGTATCTTGCGTATTGACGCGGAACGCCGCCGCCTGGGCCTTAGCCTCCGTCAGGCTGATGAGCTTGATGCCGAAACGGTGCCAGCCGAATTTACTCCGGGACCTGGCGTAGATACATCAGGAGCAGCCGCTACTGTGCCATCCACTCCTTCATTAGAAGATTTGCAAGCACAGCCAGAAGCTACTCCCCCATCGCTAGAGGCCGTAGGTGGCACGCAAACACCACGACGCGGTGAAGGGAGAACCGAGCGACAACGCAAAGAAGCGGAAAATCCTCTTCTGAATGGCCTGCCAGGTGGCGATGTCGGAGAGACAACAGCTATGGCTGAAGCTTTCCGTGCCGCCGCCCGCCAACGCTCAAAGGAAGAACCAGAAACTCCTGAAAGCTAAAGCATTTTTATCCTCATTTCAAAGTGAGGGGTTCTCAGCATCCGTAAGTGGATGCTGAGAACCCCTCACTTTGAAATCACACAAAATACACACCTCGGCAGATTTTCTCCTTGACTCTCTGCGATGTGTGTTGTATGATGAGCATATAAGTATCAAGTTAACAAAAACCAAACAGCAGGGTTATATCATCTCCTATTCCTGTAATAAGGATAGGAGCAGTACCGAAAAGCGAACAAAGATAAACGGAGGCAGCTGAAGAAGAAACGTTCATCGCTTACCATGTCATTTGCACTTGAAAAAATGATCGTCTGACCTCCTCGCTGCGTATGCACTAGTATAAAGCAGTGAGGGGGTCGATTGTTTCTCGGTAAGGAATTATGAACGCATATCGACAGACGGGAGGCTTGAGTTGTATTCCTTGACGCTACATAACGTGTGTTGTATGATGAAGTGCGTGGTTTACCTGAGCGACACAGAGGGCTCGGTTCCACCCTCTGCCTTTGAAAGGGGAGTGACAAACAGGTGAATGATAGAGATAGGTTTGACAAGTTTACCGAGCGTGCTCGAAAAGTTTTGAGTCTCGCCCAGGAGGAAGCTCAACGCTTCCAACACAATTATATTGGCACGGAACATCTTCTGCTTGGACTCGTCCGAGAAGGGGAAGGCGTTGCCGCTAAAGTTTTAAGTAACCTCGGCGTCGAGCTGAATAAAGTTCGCAGTGCCGTTGAATTTATAATTGGCCGTGGGGACCGCATAGTCCTCGGTGAGATCGGCCTCACCCCGCGTGCCAAAAAAGTGATTGAGCTGGCCGTTGATGAAGCTCGTCGCTTGAATCATCACTATATTGGTACAGAACACCTCTTATTAGGTTTGGTACGCGAAGGCGAAGGTATCGCCGCCGGCGTGCTTGAAAGCCTGGGCGTCAACCTGGAGAAAGTTCGCACACAAACTATCCAGGTGCTCAGTCAATCCGGCGCCCCACACGAGCGCGACGCGAAACACTCGAAAACTCCCACCATCGACCAGATGGGCATCGACCTCACCGCCGCTGCCCGCGCCGGGACACTCGATCCCGTCATCGGTCGCCATCAAGAGATTGAGCGCGTCATCCAAATCCTCTCACGCCGTAACAAAAACAACCCCGCGCTCATTGGCGAGCCTGGCGTTGGTAAAACGGCTATCGTCGAAGGATTGGCACAACGCCTCGTTTCAGGTGAAGTCCCTGAGACCCTGGTGGGCAAACGCTTGCTTACCCTCGACGTTGGCTCGCTGGTTGCTGGCACCAAGTATCGCGGCGAATTTGAAGAGCGTTTGAAAAAGATCATCGAAGAGATTCGCAGTAGCCGTGACTGTATCATCTTTATCGACGAAGTTCATACCCTCGTTGGTGCCGGTGCAGCAGAGGGCGCAGTTGACGCTGCGAACATCCTGAAGCCTGCCCTCTCTCGCGGTGAACTGCAATGTATTGGCGCAACGACACTCGACGAATATCGCAAGTATATCGAGCGCGATGCCGCCTTACAACGCCGCTTCCAGGAGGTCATTGTCCGCGAACCAACCGTTGAGGAGACCATCGAGATCCTCAAAGGTATTCGCGAACGCTATGAACAGCACCATCGCTTGACCATTACAGACGAGGCCCTCAAAGCCGCCACTGATATGGCTAGCCGCTACATTACCGATCGCTTTATGCCAGACAAAGCGATTGATCTGATCGATGAAGCCGCGAGCCGCGTTCGTATGCAGAACTCGCTTGCCCCCCTCAACCTCAAAGAGGCAATGAAGGGTCTCGAATCAGTACTTCGGGAGAAGGAAGCTGCTATCCAGCAGCAAGAGTACGAGTTGGCCGCGGAACTGCGTGACCGCGAAGTGAAATTGCGCGACCGCATTTCTAAATTGGAGTCTGGCTGGCACCGTGAGCGCGGTACCGACAAGCCCAGCGTTGGCGAAGAGGAAATTGCCCAGATCGTCTCGATGTGGACAGGTATCCCGGTCATGCGCATCGCCCAGGAGGAGTCACAACGACTGCTCCAAATGGAAGAAGCACTGCATGGTCGCGTCATCGGCCAAAATGAGGCTATCGAAAAAGTTGCACGCGCAGTACGCCGTGCTCGTGCCGGTCTGAAAGACCCCAAACGCCCCATTGGCTCGTTCATCTTTATGGGACCAACTGGCGTTGGTAAGACCGAACTGGCACGCACACTGGCCGAATTCATGTTTGGAAGTGAAGACGCACTCATCAAAATTGACATGTCAGAGTTCATGGAACGCCACGCGGCTGCCCGCCTCGTCGGTGCCCCTCCCGGATATGTCGGTTACGAAGAGGGCGGTCAGCTCACAGAGGCGGTACGCCGCAAGTCCTATAGTGTGATCCTCCTCGACGAAATCGAAAAGGCTCACCCCGACGTCTTCAACATGCTGCTCCAAATCCTGGAAGATGGCAAGTTAACTGACGCCAAGGGACGCACCGTAGACTTCCGTAATACCATTGTGATTATGACCTCCAACGTTGGCGCGGCCCTCCTGAACAAAGAAGCCTCCATTGGCTTCAAACAGTCCAAGGATAAAGCCAAAGCCAATCAGAGCGAGTACGAAAGTATGAAGGGCAAGGTTTTGGGTGAACTCAAGAACACCTTCAAACCTGAGTTCCTGAACCGTATCGACGAAGTCATCGTCTTCCATTCCTTGCGCATCGAAGAGATGTACTCTATTGTAGACCTGCTCCTCAATCGCGTCCGCAACCAGTTGACCGAGCAGCAAATCGAGCTGATTATGCCGCAAAATGCCAAAGATTTCCTGATTGAGAAAGGCTTCGACGCTCAGTATGGTGCTCGCCCATTGCGCCGCACCATTCAGAGGATGGTCGAAGATCCTCTGGCGGAAGGTCTGTTGCAAGGCAAATTCCATCCGGGCGACCTGGTGGAAGGTAGCATTATCGACGATGATCTGGTACTCACGGTACGCAATCGCATTGAGCAGTTGCCTGCCCCCGCGACGCCCGAAGCCGCCCTTTCAGCTGGCGGTGAAGGCAGCGTGAGTACGGAAACATTGTAAATCACTAAATGACCAGGCCCTCCCAAAGGGCCTGGATGCAAACGTAGGGGCCGATTTATCGTGCCCACCGCTGATTTATCAGCCCGTGGACACAATAAATCGGCCCCTTCCAGTATTCCCGATGGATGCAGCTTTTTTATGCCAAAATTACGCACAAAATATATCTGCCAACAATGCGGCGGTGAACAAAGCAAGTGGGTAGGAAAATGCCCCGATTGTGGCGCGTGGAATACCATGGAGGAGTCTGTAGACCTACCACAGAGTCCAGCCCAACAACGGAAACAATCATTGTTGGGTACGTCCTCCATCGCACAGGGAACCCACATTCCGCTCGTTCTTCCAGCTATCAAGCCTTTCGCACAGGAGCGTATCTCTGTCGGCTATCCAGAAATGGATCGCGTCCTCGGTGGCGGGCTGGTAGCTGGCTCCTTGACGCTCATCGGAGGTGAACCTGGCATTGGCAAATCAACATTGCTCCTACAAGTCTCTGGCGCGATTGCCAGGGATGTCGGCCCTGTCCTCTACGTCTCCGGCGAAGAATCAATAGAACAGGTGAAGATGCGAGCAGAACGCCTGGACATCACCGGAGAGCAGCTCTACCTCCTGGCCTCTATCGAACTTGACGTCATCGCCGAGGCCCTGGGACGTTTGAAGCCCGCACTACTGGTCGTGGACTCCATTCAAACCCTCCTCGCCAGCCATTTAACAGCTGCTCCCGGCAGCATTAGCCAGGTACGCGAATGTACGTTACAGTTGATGCACCTGGCCAAAAGCACCCACACACCCATTTTTATTATCGGCCATGTTACCAAAGAAGGCACTGTGGCTGGTCCCAAAGCTCTGGAACATATCGCCGATGCTGTTCTCTACCTCGAAGGCGAACGCTATCACACCTACCGCTTGCTGCGCGGTGTCAAAAATCGCTTTGGCGCAACCCACGAAGTTGGCGTATTCGAGATGCATGGCGAAGGACTGGTGGAGGTCGCTAACCCATCGGCAGTCTTCCTGGCAGATCGCGCTGCCGGTGCCACCGGCTCCGTCGTGGTGGTCAGCATGGAGGGAACACGCCCCATTCTGGTGGAAGTGCAAGCCCTCGTCACCCCCAGCAACTTCGGCAATGCACGCTGTACCACCAACGGCATCGAACACAACCGTCTCTTGATGCTGCTGGCCGTGCTCACAAAACGGGTCGGGCTGGCCGTAGGCAATCACGATGTCTATGCCAATGTCGTGGGTGGCTTTACCCTCGAAGAACCTGCTATCGACCTGGGAGTCGCCGCCGCCATCGCTTCCAGCTATCGCGAGAAGCACATCCCCGCGGATATGGTGCTTATAGGCGAAGTTGGACTTTCCGGCGAGCTACGAGCCGTCAGCCGCATGACCATGCGCGTTCGTGAGGCCGCGAAACTTGGCTTTAAACGCTGTATCGTTCCTAGCGCGGGCAAAGGCGCACAAATGCGCTCCGAACTCGAAAACTCAAACTTACCCGCCGATTTCAAAGTCATCACTTCTAGTTCACTTGCAGTGGCACTTGAAATTGCGCTACACTAAACAGTAGGACGATACATATTGATTCTTACGCCTTAACGGTGTATACTCGGTAATCAACAAAGAGAATTTTAGCGGTTCAATGGGCGCGTTCTAGAGGTCAACACAGCATGCTTGGCAACATCATTCTTTTGCTATTATCATTTTTGTTTTTTTCATCTGCTCTGCCAGCATGGCTTATCTCACGCCGCCCTTTACAGGTATCCTTAAGTGGTGCTCAACCACGGAAGCGGTGCTTCCACATGCTCGGTGCCACTCATGAATACCATACTGGAGGATGCAGGGATGTCTATCACCACTATTTCCCGCTTCACAGGTGCATTACTGGCGTTGATCATCGTTATCGGAGTCGGATTTTTTGATCGTACCTTACCTACATTAAACATCTGGTGGATTGTTGGTATTGCCATTGGTGCTGCCATCATCGCCTTTATCATTTCGCCATATATCAGTGTAGTTCCTTATCGTTGGATGCGTGAAGTGGCGGCGAGCGATCTCATCGCTGCCGTTATCGGGCTGATCGTCGGACTTATCATCTCGTTCCTTATCGATATTCCATTAGCAAATCTCCCCGGTATCTGGGGCCGTATCCTTCCTTTTGTTGGTACCGTGGTCTGTGGCGGACTGGGCTTCGCCCTCGCTGTCCAGCGCAAAACTGACATCATTCATCTCTTCCAAAGCGGCATCGCCGCCCGTCGCGCCCGCGAACGCGACCGCGAGGATGAGCGCGAAAAAGACAAGAGCAAAGAGCACGAAACTGAAACTTCACAACAGTTTGTACCGGTCACGCAAATATTGCTAGATACCAGCGCGATCATCGACGGGCGTATTGCCGATATCAGCCAAACAGGCTTTGTCTCCGGCGCATTACTCGTCCCCCGCTTTGTCCTCAATGAACTACAGCACATTGCCGACTCCGCCGATACCATGCGGCGCAATCGCGGCAGACGCGGCCTGGAAATGCTGAACCGCTTGCAAAAAGATGCCACCGTCCCTATCGAGATCACCGATGCCGACGTAGAAGATGTAGCAGAAGTTGATGGAAAACTGGTCAAAATGGCTCGCACACTCCATTGCCCCATCATCACCAACGACTTTAACCTCAATCGCGTAGCCGAACTGCAAGGCGTCAAAGTCCTCAATATCAATGAGTTGGCCAACGCCGTGAAACCAGTCCTTCTGCCCGGCGAAGATATCCATATCAAGATCATGCAGGAAGGCAAAGAACTTGGCCAGGGCGTAGGGTACCTGGACGATGGCACAATGATCGTCGTTGAAGGTGGCCGACAATACATGAGCACAACCATTGAAGTCATTGTCACCCGCGTTCTGCAAACCGTCGCCGGACGCATGATCTTCGCCCACCCAAAACAGGGTAACAACGGCAGCGGCCCTTCACTTCTGCCACCATCAAAACAAAGATAGACCATAACTCATCATCGCCACGGGCAGTGAGGAATCAAGGAGTATATGCAAGATACTGCTGCTGCCGTCATTGTAGCGGCTGGCGCGAGCCGTCGCATGCAAGGACACGATAAACTCTGGACACCACTGTCAGGTCGCATCACATTGGCCCGTACCATCGATGTATTTGATGCATCACCCATAATAGCAACTATTATCCTGGTCGTGAGTACCGAACGTCTTCCTGCTGCGACAGAACTGTGCCGCCATGAGCAGTGGGGCAAAATTGCCGCCATCGTGCCAGGTGGTCTCCGCCGTCAAGATTCCGTCCGTGCTGGATTGGATACTCTACTGCAAACCACACCCACCTGCCAATGGGTTATGATTCATGATGGCGCACGCCCCCTCGTGACACCTACTATCCTGGCAGCAGGACTCACAGCAGCCCAGCAACACCTTGCCGCCATCGCCGCCGTACCTGTCAAAGATACCATCAAAGCTGTGCAACATGGCATGGTCAGCACAACGCTTGATCGCGCACAACTCTGGTCCGTACAAACGCCACAAGTCTTTTCCCTTCCCCTTATCCATGCTGCCTATCATAATCCTGTCGCACACAACGATGTCACCGACGATGCCAGTTTGCTGGAACAGGTAGGACAGCCAGTGGCCATCTTCCCCGGTGCCTATACAAATATCAAAATTACTACCCAGGAAGACCTGCTCCTGGCAGAAGCCTTCCTACAAGAACACTTGCAAGGACACTTTTCATGATGCGTATTGGCTTTGGTTACGATGTTCACGCCTTTACACCTGACCGTCCACTGATACTAGGCGGCGTCACCATCCCCTTTCCATTGGGCCTCTCCGGCCATTCTGATGCCGACACCGTCATCCATGCCGTTGTCGATGCACTGCTCGGCGCGGCTGCCCTCGGCGATATCGGGAGCCATTTCCCCTCGCACGATACACGCTGGCAAGATCAGCCCAGTGCCATCTTCCTCGATTATACGTTTGATATATTATGTCAACAACAATGGCGAATCAACAATATTGATACAACCATCGTTGCCGAACGCCCCAAATTGGCACCCTATACGCCCGCCATGCGTAGTCATTTAGCTGCACATCTCCACCTCGATATAGCGCAAGTTAGCGTTAAAGCCACCACAACCGATGGGCTGGGCTTTGTCGGTAAGGGTGAAGGCATCGCTTGCTACGCGGTTGCTCTGATCGAGAAATAGTTATTTCATATTTCACTAACTTTTTATTAGTTACTTGACAAACAAAAGCCAAGCTGCTATACTTACTTGAGTTAGAAAAGTTACTAACTATTTCGCTGCTAACAAGAAAAATATAGCACATTACAAAGGAGCATTGAACAGTGATTGAAAAGGTATGGAAACATACTCGAATGTGTGCGATGTTCACACATCGAAGAGTAGCGACCTTCGTAGAAGTCGGTTGAATCCACAGCCGTAATCCATGTATAGCGGAATGGTGAAACGCCAGCGTAAAAGCGGCATCCTGAGCGTTCATCTCAGGTTTTGAGACTGTGATACCAGGTCTCTTGCCCGGCTAGGGCCATACACGGTTGAGACCGTGCGATGTGCGGAGTTTTCACCGCAATTACTATGTTTAAACACATTTTGAAAGGCAGATACACTATGGCTTGGAACATTGATGCAGTACATTCACAAGCAACATTTTCAGTTAAACACATGATGATCAGTACAGTACGGGGACGGTTCGACGTATTGAGTGGCAAACTCGACATCGATGAAGCACACCCTGAGAACTCTTGGGTCGAGGCTGAGGTTGATGCCGCTTCGATCAATACGCACGACCCGAAACGTGATGGACACCTGGTTTCAGCCGATTTCTTTGATGTCGCACAGTTTCCTAAAATTACCTTCAAAAGCACCAAAGTAGAGCCTGTTGGCAAAGACGAGTTTCGCGTCATCGGCGACCTCACCATCCATGGCGTCACGAAACAGGAAACCTTCCATGCGGAATATTCCGGCCAGTTAAAGGACCTCTACGGCTTACAGCGTGCCGCTTTCAGCGTCAAGGGTACAGTCAACCGCAAAGACTTCGGATTGAATTGGAATGTCGCGCTTGAATCCGGTGGCGTTCTGGTCGGTGACAAAGTCAATATCGAGATTGACCTGGCTGCTGTTCAACAGGCAGCGGTTGACGCTTCAGCAACACAAACTGCATAATTTAGCCCGGCATACCTATAATACTTGCGCAAAGCAGAGAGATGGTTTAGGATATATCTCTCTGCTTCTGCTTATTACACGAAATTATTTTCGTCCATAGGAGTTACCCATGGCAAATAGCATTCATATCCTTGGCTTCGCTGGAAGCTTGCGTAAGCAATCATATAATAGAGCCGCGCTAAGGATAGCCCAAGGACTTGTGCCAGAGGGAACCGAAATGGAAATTATCACCCTCGACAATTTACCACTCCATAATCAAGATTTTGAAAACGACGAGCCACAGAGTGTGCGCGACTTCAAAGAAAAGCTCCGTCAAGCTGACGCCTTATTTATTGCAACGCCCGAATATAACTACTCAATCTCAGGTGTCCTCAAAAATGCTATTGACTGGGCGTCACGTCCGCTCGACACATCACCGCTGGTTCGCAAACCTACTGCCATAATGAGTGCCGGTGGACGCTTTGGCGCAGTTCGCGCCCAATTGCACCTGCGCCAAATCTTCCTCTTTTTAGACACACAGGTAGTTACCAAACCAGAAGTGATGATTATGAACGCCTGGGAAAAGTTCGATAACGAAGGGCATCTACTCGATGAACAAGCTCGTGGACAGATTGAACTGTTAGTTCACACCCTGGTCAAGAAAGTACGAGAAACAGCTAGCTAGGTTTTTCATCCTTCATAAGCCACATCCGTTTTCGCCGCCATAATAAAATCGTTGTGGTGTAAGCCCCGAATCTTATGTGTCCACCATGTCACCGTCGTCTTACCCCATTCGGTCAATAAAGCCGGATGATGACCAGCCGCCTCAGCCAACGCTCCCACTTTGTTGGTAAAAGCGAGAGCATCCACGAAAGTATCGAAGGCGAAGACGCGTTGCAAGCGTTGCACACTGTCAACCTCGATAATGTGCCACTCCGGTACCTGTGGTTGAAATTCAGCCAGTTCCGCCTCCGTAACCGTTGGTTCGCCCTTACGACACGCGGTACATACCATCTGCACCAACTGAGCCATATACTTTCACCCACCTTTCAATCTAAAGCAAAGTAATTACTCAGACTTAGCTTCCTGCTTCTTTTCCTGGGCTTCTGGCCTCATCAGCATCTGCACCACATCATGAGGATGCGTAGGTATGCGCGGAATTTGGCTCGATACCTTCGAAATTTCTTCCATCGGCAACTCAGCCAGTGCTTTATTCTTCAAATCCTTGGCCTGGTTCATACCCTTACCCGCGTCGCGAGCAATCGATTGAAGAGCCTTGGGACCAAGCAGTGCCAGAACAATCACAGCAATCACCACAAGCTCTATTGGATGAAATCCCATCGTAAGGCTCCTTTCCATGAAAACAACATGTTACATTCCTTTTTATTTCCCTACTCTATAATACCATACGATGGCTACCATGCCATGGATGATTGCACCTATCCCAATCCCTTTCCCCAGTTTCCTCATTTCTTGGGACAGGGTACAAATTGGTGAACATCTCCCTACGAAAAAATGAAAATCTGCCGTTTAGTGTAGTAGAGAGTGTACAAGAAACTGACGGGAGGTTGGCTGACTCAATGTCTTTGGTTGGGGGTTTCAGAACATCCAGCACCATTGAGCCAACCATCTTGTTGACAGTCGGAGGTATTCTAGCCCAGGACTTCCCCCACACACCCCTAAATCTGGGTTTGCCGGTCGTGTTTCCCCCAGGACAGCGACCGGCCTCTTTTTTTATTGCTCCCTGTACTGGCTACCGGGGGCATCCGTTCTCAAAATCGGAGACGTGTATTAGTACAATCTCTCTCTCCTCTCATTTTGCCTTCATAAGGAGACCACGTAGACTTAGAGAAGCTGGGAGAGTTGTTTCTCTGTCTCTTGTCAATCATCGTCAGTCATTGTATATTTGATCCAGTATATGAGAGAGATCAACAAAGCACAACGACGACACGAGGTACGTGAGCAGGTCGCACGTCTGACCGATGCTCTGGGTAAGCCCATTGATGACGGTATCTTCGAGATAGTGGTCTCGCTGAACGTACTCGGCATCCACACCACAGCATCGTGTGCAGGCCACCTGGACCACGGTCAGGCAGCACCTTGGGTCGATATCGGCGATCCAGAGGCACGCCCCCTGGCACGAGTTGCCATGCTCAAAATGCTAGAGGTCGATCAGGCCCGTAGCCTCGGTGCTTTAGCAGAAGAACGCCACGCACTGCAAAGCGCGGCGGATCAGGCCAGTCTTGCCGTCAAACGATTGCACCTGATCGAGCGTGCCAGGTTACTGCGAGTGCTCGATCTGTTCTATCAACAGCACCATGCCCCAGCTGACCGACGATTGATCATTAATCCCAAGGAATGGACGGGAATGAGTCGGCTGGAGAGTCAAGGTGCTGATTTCCAAACGGTGGCCGCGCCTGATGAACGAGCGACGAAGCTTACAGAGTACCAGGAAGAGATGCAGACCTTCGCGACATTTCTGGAATCACTGGAGATGAGAGAGCAGCCCACATAGACGCGCATGACCACAAAAACGCCGCGGAACCCAGAGACCCGCGGTGTTTTTATGTGTATGCACTCGTTGGCTCAAAAGATAATGGTCATCCTTAGTGAATTGCTAATCCAAGCTGCGGATCCTTTTCAGAGTGAGGGCTTTTTGGGCTATAATCAATGGTAGGTCAACAACTCCTCGTAGGCTACCAACAGATTTCTAGCGAGAGAAGGAAAAACACCATGACATTTCAACTGCCCGACCCCTCGACACCCTTTGGTGAAAGGGTCGCTCGTCGTCTGCATGACGAACGTTTAATCTGGCTTACCACGGTCAACGCGAAAGGCATACCACAACCAACTCCCGTCTGGTTTTTATGGGATGACGCCACAGCAACCTTCCTTATTTATAGTAGAGCAGATGCTAAACGCCTGGCACATCTACAGCAAAACCCCCATGTAGCCCTCAATTTTGATGGCAACGGCAATGGCGGCGACATCATCGTCATCGTTGGCACAGCCCAAGTAAGGTCTGCCGATCCCCCCGCGAACCAGCTACCCAGCTATGTAGAAAAATACACCGATTTCATTGCAAGACGTTATACTACACCAGAAAATTTTGCATCGATCTATTCGGTTGCCATGCGCATCCATCCCACAACCATTCGTGGTCATTAAACATTACAGAGGAGAACTAGTTCATGACGCAGCTCTCTTCCACCTGAAGAGAGTTGCGTCATACCACCAACCTTTATTGCCTTCTTGAAGAATTTCCCTCAAATTACTGCTAGCTTACGTTCTTTTTGCTGGATAGACCTTTGTTGCTTTCCGTCATTCGTAAAGCTAGAAATTGAGGCGATCTTTTGAAAAGAAAAGGTATTTTGTTCCTACTTCTCCCCATCTGTGCTCTCATCCTGACATTCGTCACGCTTCTCCCACTGAGAACACATGCCACGGCTGCTCGCGACAGCACGCCAAACAACCACATCCACTACGTCAGACCGGCATCCTACAATTTTGCTGGTACTAGTGACAACCTGACATACAATGGTGGCCCTGTAATGGCAGGCACGGCACAAGTCTACGCGATATTTTGGGAACCAACCGGCTCTTTCGTGAGTGCCAACTATAACAGCCTGATCCTGCGCTATTTTGGTGATGTGGGCAACACAGGCTTGTATGCCAACAATTCCCAGTACACCGACAGTACCGGTGCGACCCCCAGCAAGGCCGTCCTGGCTGGCTCATGGGTCGATACATCGCCCTATTCGTCGAGCACGATACAGGACAGTGACATCCAGAACGAAGTAACCAATGCACAAAATGTGAACGGCTGGACATCCGATATCACACACGTTTTCTTTGTCTTTACCGCGCAAAACGAGACGATTTGCAGCGGATCAGAGTGCAGTTTCACCACCTTCTGTGGCTATCACAGCTTCTTCGGCACCAACACCATTTATGCCGCCATGCCATATGTAGGTGGCGTGCAAGGTTGCAATACACCTTCCAGCCCCAACAATGACGATGCCGATAGCACCATCAACGTGGCCTCGCATGAGCAAATGGAAGCGGCCACCGACCCGCTCATCAACGCCTGGACAGACGCCAGTGGGCAAGAAATCGGCGACAAATGCAACTTCACCTTTGCCACCGCGGCAAGTGACGGTTCCGATGTCACTTGGAGCAACGACCCCTACCTCGTCCAGGAAGAATGGGACAACGCCCAAAACGGCTGCGCCATCACCGGCCCATAAATAGAGTTTAGTGGAAGGTGGAAGCTCTGTCCGTCTGTGGTACCGCAGAAGGACAGGGCTTCCCCCTTCCAATGAACTCTGTTTATGGGACGGTGATGGCGCAGCAGTTTTGGGCGTTGTCCCACTCTTCCTGGACGAGGGAGGGGTCGTTGCTCCAAGTGACATCG
>JBPCJY010000119.1:0-32343 GCA_051004815.1 Ktedonobacteraceae bacterium | reverse complement strand
CGGCTATCACCGACGCCAGGCACGCGGCGGCGGGAGAACGGGGGGGAAAGGAAAAAAGGGGGGGGGGGGGTGTTGTGGCACCACACCACAAAACCCCTACCCCACTCTTTGCTTCATTATCTTTGATCGCTATTTGATTACTGGAAGAAGAGAGCTGGTTTATACGTTGAAAATGGAACACCGAGGTTCATTCTTTTGCTGGCAATAGCTATTAGTTGATTCACAGCTTTTGCCATATTTTCGCTATTTACTGATATAGCTTGTATAAGGTCAAGCGGGAGGCTATCAGGGACAAGAACTTCAGCGTGCTTAATGCGCGTCTTTTCATCACTATTAAACCATTCATCCTCAATGAACTCCCATCTGAGACGATCCAGAAATAATTCGTCACTAAAAAACTCTGATCGATTGGAATTAGTTCCGTATGGTCCTCCAGGAAGATATCGCCTTTGACAAAGTTTATTTTCATTCGTACAAGGTGTAATTCCTACTCTTTCTCCTCTCGTGACGGAGAGTTGCTGGTTACTTGCATTTCCATCAGTAAATAATACGCCTTGATTACGTAAAATAGAACGGTTTACTTCAAAAACGACAATGTTATTTTGTATGCCTTTTTTGTACTGCACATAAAGCATTGGTGTTCGAGTGGCAAAGTAAAAGGGAACATAGCTATGGAGACTTCTATATTTCTTTTGATCAGCTCGCCAAACAAAAACGCGATCACGTAAGCTCTGCACATTTTCATAGGCAATAGACTCATAGCGAAGCTTCTTCTGCATGACTTGCTCTTTTGAAAGTAGCATCCTTTGCGAGAAAATACTTTGCAGATTATTAAAATGCACCATATGGTAAATGTTTCCAATTAAATAATCTTCTACGTTTGACATTCACTACCTCTTTCTTACTGTTGAGGTAGTATTATAATTAGAATGAGCAGAATAGTCAAATACTGAATTTTAAGGAGGTAAGGGCAAAATGCTTCTACATAAGCATAAGTAATACGTACATCTCATTGGTTTGAACTTATAGCAGAACAATGATACAATTTAAGATAGTTGAACAAATTTATTAATTAGCCATTATACGGCTTGGAGGATAGAAACGATGGCACTTATACACTATCAAAAAGGCGATATTTTTGGATCAAAAGCTCAGGTCATCGTAAATACCGTGAATTGCAAAGGCGTAATGGGCAAAGGTCTTGCACTTGCCTTCAAGCAGAGATATCCAGAAATGTTTCCAGTGTATCAGCAAGAATGCAAAACAGGTAAACTACGCATTGGTAGACCTTCCCTCTATCAGCGTAGTAATCCCTGGATACTTAATTTCCCAACAAAAAATGAATGGAAATTCCCCTCAAGAATAGAGTATCTTGAAAAAGGGCTTGCATACTTCCTGAATAATTATAAAAAAGCGGGCATAACAAGCATTGCGTTTCCTAAGCTAGGCGCACAAAATGGCAAGCTATCATGGGACGATGTAGGCCCACTTATGGCTAAATATCTCAGTCGGGCTGATATTGATGTGTATATTTATATTGCCGAAGGCGACAAAGAATATCAGCATGACCTGGTGCTTGAAAAAGCTACAAAAGAAAGCATTTGGAAGCGATTCAATGAATTTGCTATGTCAGAAGAACAACTCTGTCAAGAAGTTCAACTTAGCACTAGAGAAGCGAAGAAAGTGATGGAGAAGCGTATGGCAATGGAATTTACATCACTTACTGATATTGAAAGCATAGCAAATTTAGCGCAAATTTCTTTGAAAAGGATCAAAGACTATATTAATAAGCAGGAGTACATACATCCTGAGCTCATTGGCATTAACCTAGAAAGTCCTAGCCCATCGCAACCCACAAAGAAACCACGAAAAAAGATAACAAAAGGTAGCAGAAAACAAAGTAAGTCAGTGCAAGAAGTTCCTTCTGCTGAGGAGACTCTTTTCCCAAGAGAGCTTGTCAGCTAACCAGAAAGCCTCTCGCTCTGTTCATGAATTACGCTTCATTCCCCGATACAATCGGGCTACCGCCTCGCATAATACGCAACTCATAAGGCGTCCAAGCGTAAATATAGATGGGAGGTAGAGGCAAGCATGTATCATCTTACCCCCAAATCCATCCTGTGCGGGAATAAAAAGAGGTAGAGGCGTTGGCCTGTTGTTTGAATACACGTCCCGGTGGGGGACACGATAACCCCGATACCGCCATAAGCTGTACGCGTTGCGATTTTTTGGTGCAGGGAGCGCGTATTGGCGGCTATGAAATTATCTCGTTCATCGGTGCGGGCAGCTATGGTCATGTCTATAAGGTGCGCGAACCGGCACCGCTCAGTCGTATCCTGGCCCTCAAAGTGCTGCGCATCGATCAGTTCAATGAGAAGGCTCTGGGCAGTTTCTTCGATGAGGCGCGGCGCATCGCCGACCTGCAACATCCAAATATCTTGCCGGTCTACAACTTTGGGCAGTTAGAGGACGACCGACCTTATCTTGTGATGGAGTATGCCCCCAAAACCATTTATGATATTTTTCGAGAGGCCGATGGCAGTCGTCGCTTAGCACAGGCGGAAGAGCTTGTGCCATACCTCAATCAGGCCGCCAATGCGCTGATTTTTGTCCACAATAATGGCCTCATTCATCAAGATGTAAAGCCGGGCAACCTGCTAATTGGACGCAGTGGCCAACTGCTCCTCTCGGATTTTGGCACGACATTCTACCTGGGGATGCAGACTCATGCCTCGCTGGGTGAGGCTACTGGCACCGCCGCCTACATGCCACCGGAACAATGGCAGGGCAATCCACGCCGCGATTCCGACCAGTACGCCCTGGCGGTCTGTTGCTATGAATTGCTCGCCGGTCGCACACCGTTCGCTTATAGGCGCATCGAAGAAATGTGGAACGCACATTTTCGTGAGACTCCACCTTCGCCTCAGCAGTGGAACAAACGCATTCCGGTAGAGGTAGCCGCGGTCATACTGCGTGGGATGGGCAAAGATTACCGCTCCCGTTACCCAGATATCCAGGAGTTTGCTGCGCAGTATGACGAGGCGGTCAAAGTGGCATTGCAACGCTACGTGTGTTACTTCTGTGGAAACCAGAATCGTATAGGTGCGCAACGCTGTAGTTTCTGTGGGGCCGAACGCGATGATCGTCACTGCCTCTATTGTGACACCCCGGTGCGCTTTGGGCAACGTTGTTGCACGCACTGTGGTCGCCTCACCATTCCACCCAGCATTGTGTCGCACAGCCCGCTTTCGGGCGTGAGCATACGCCAGGGACGCTATGTTATCCGACAAGTGATAAAATCCACCGTGGAAACGCAGGTAACGGTCGCCGTCGCCATCGACACACAGGCCAACGATCAGCGCGTAGTACTCAAACGCTGGGAGTGTACAGACTTGCCGCTGGCTCGCCGCGCTAAAGAATTGGTCTACTATGAACATGCGACAGAAGCCATCGCTCGCCTCAAGCACCCGCTCATTCCCCGTGTGCTTGATCGTTTTGTAGAGGGGCAGTATTACTATGTGGTGTTGAGCTATGCCGATGGCGAAAGCCTGGAAGAACGATTGCAGAAGTTGCTGCGACCACTGGCCGAGGGTGAGGTGCTCAATTATATGAACACGCTCCTCAATACACTGATGGCGTTAGAACAACAGAAGCCGCCACTGCGCCACTATGATCTCTCTCCCAATAATATTATTATCGAGCGGACACGCGGAAGAGCGATGCTGACAGGTTTTCAGATTCCTCCGCCACCAGCAACTGAGGCCAGAAATGGCAGCAGTAAACATCACACGACACGTAAGTTGGCTATTTCGCCCTATCTACCCGTACAGGATAAACCTTACGATCAACGCACCTGCATCTATTCATTGGCTGCTAGCATGCACTTCGCGCTGACAAACCACGCGCCACCGCACTATCCAACATTTCCCCCTGTGCGCCTCCTGAACCCTACCGTTTCAACAGCACTGGAAGCCATCCTCAGTCGCGCCCTGATGGAAGATAACATGGCTCGCTATCAGAGCTATGCCAAGCTACAGAAAGATATTCGCAAACTGTTGTGATGTGGGTGTGCACGAGAATGGCAGGTGGCTGGGCAAGGCGTCGCCTTGCCCAATAGCAAGCAGTTCTCCACCAGGGCGCACCCTTGCGGTCGCCCTGGAAACCGCGCTGCATCGCTTACCTTGACGCCTATTGGGCAAGGCGTCGCCTTGCTCAGCCATCTGCATCCATGCATATTGGTATTATGCTCGTTGGTCTATCGGTACGTATTCGGTGATTTTGGGGCCCTGATATTCGGCGCGGGGACGAATCAGGCGGTTATTGGAGTATTGTTCGAGCACATGGGCCGTCCAACCGGAGACACGGCTACAGGCAAAGATGGGCGTGTCCATATCAATCGGAATGCCCATCATGAAGTAGACGGAGGCGGAGTAGAAATCGACGTTGCAATAAAGCCCCTTGTGTTCCTTCATATATTCCTCGATGATACGCGACATTTCATACCAACGGCTATCGCCTGTGCGCTTGCCCAGCTCTTCCGACATCGCTCGCAAGTGGGTTGCACGCGGGTCCTCCGTGCGATAGACACGATGTCCAAAGCCCATGATGCGCTCTTTACGCTCTAAGGCCGCGCTAATATATGGCTCGGCATTATCAACGCTACCGACGCGCATCAGCAAACGGATAACCTGTTCGTTGGCACCACCATGCAATGGGCCAGAAAGTGTGCCAATCGCGGAGGTAATCGCGGCATATACGTCGGCCAATGTGCCAGCAGTCACGCGGGCGGCGAAAGTGGAAGCGTTCAACTCGTGGTCAGCATGTAAGATGAGGGCGGTATCCAGGACGTGCGCGGTATATTCATCGGGCATCTCGCCCTTCAACATGTACAAGAAATTGGTGGCGTAATTGTTGTTGGTAAGCGGGGCAACCGGTTCGCGCCCATTGCGGATATGCTCCCAACTCGCCACGATTGTACCCATTATCGCGGTTAGATGCACAGCGCGGCGCAAGTTGGCGGCGGGGGATTTATCGGTGGGTTCGGGATCGAAGGCGGAGAAGGCAGAAACGATTGTGCGCAATACATCCATCGGCGTGGTGGTGGTTGGCAGCAGGTGCATGATCTCAAGGACGCGCCCTGGGAGCGCACGACTGACTTGCAATTGGCTCTGTAATTCTTCGAGTTGCGCCCGTGTGGGCAAGACGCCATGCCAGAGCAGATAGGCCGTCTCTTCAAAGGAAGAATAGCGAGCCAGGTCGTGGATATCGACGCCAAAGTAGGTAAGTTTGCCCAGTTTGCCATCGAGGTCACAGATACGGGAATGTGTGGCGACGATGTCCTCAAGGCCGTCTGTGGTAGTAGGCATAGAGAAGCTCCCTTCAAAGGGGGGTGCAGGCTTCACGAACCATGGATTAGTCACCGCCGTTACTCTTCCGTCGAGTACGAGGAAGTGCCGTTTCCACGCTGAAGCAGACAACTTTCTACACAACAAATCATGTGTGTTGTGTAAAGTAATTATAATCACGCCACTTCTATAAAGTCAACGGAACTTGCTTGTAATGGTAAATGGTAGGTAGTCGAGAAGAGAAAAATATGCTACACTGGCGCAAACAACACCAAAGTGAGGCAGCCAATGGCAGAGCTTATGCGTGACGATGAAGAACAACTCATTGTCCGCAGTCAGCGCGGAGATGTCAACGCGTTCAATCAATTAATTGAACGTTATCAGCAAACAACCTATGGCGTCGTTTTCCGCATGGTTGGCAATGCTGACGTGGCGGCAGACGTGACACAGGATGCCTTTATCGCTGCCTTTCGTGGCATGCAGGGCTTCCGCGGTGGAACCTCATTCCGCTCCTGGCTCCTGCGCATTGCCTCAAATATGGCCTGCGACCACTGGCGGCGCACACAACGCCATCCTGCCGAGTCTCTGGATGCGCTGACCGATGAGGATGAGCCGCATCCCGCGGGCGACCTCGGCGCATTAGTGGAGATGGGAACAGAAAAAAATCCTGAAGAGTATTTGCTCAACCAGGAGTTGCAGGCACTGATTCAGCGCGGTTTGCAAGAAATTCCCCTTGACCAACGTGTTGCCGTCGTTTTATGTGATATCGAGGGGCTTAGTTACGAGGAGATCGCGGAAACAACACAGGCGACGCTGGGTACCGTGCGCTCACGGATCGCACGGGGAAGAGCGCGGCTCCGCAATTATCTGTACCAGTACAGGGAACTTTTACCGCGCAACTATCGTCTACCTACTAATAAAGATTGAATATTCCTGGGAGTATACGCGTGGCAAAACATCATGATAGGCATCTGGCAACCGAACAGCTCTCCGCTTTTCTGGATAAACAACTTTCTCCTGAAGAGCAAGTCATCTGTGAGGCTCATTTGCAGAGCTGCCAGCACTGTCAAAATGCCCTGCTAGGCTTGCGTCAGACGGTAGCCTTTTTACAGGCTCTGCCGCAGCCAGAATTGCCGCGCTCATTCGCGTTACCCACCACCGTCACCTATCTGCAAGAACGGCCAGAAGAGCAAGCAGCAGAAGACGCGGCACAAGCAACACGAACAAGCAGCAACCGGGCGGGAGGGCGTCGCTCTCGCCTCTCTTATATACAGCGTGCTACGCGTGTCATCAGTACTATTGCTGCCGTCATTGGGCTAATCTTTCTACTCTCTACGGTACTATCCATCGCGCATCTTAATGGTGGAGCATCTTCGTCCACCTCTGCGCCTGCACCTCATACATCTGTGGGTGGTAGCGCGAACATTTCGCCGACAGCGAGGGTTAAAGGAGTCTCTCCCCAAACCCAGGTGGCCAGCCCCACCGCAGAGCAGTCGAAGACTCCGGCTGTTGTGCCACGTCCCGGTCAAGTACAGAACCAGCAGCAATCCCCGCTTGCGCTCCCTGACATAAGCACGTCACTGGGGCGGCAAGAGATCGGATTTATTCTTCTAGCCCTGGGCATCGTTGGCTTTCTGTTGACCCGGCGTTGGCGACCAAAACCACGCAAGCAGGCATGAGTTTCTGCTATGGATGTGCCAATCGCCAGCACTCTTTGGCGATTGACCAGTCTTCTTGCGTCTGCACGACCAGGACCCGCACGGGTGAATCGGCTGCCGCGATATCCTGATCGACGGGCGATTGTGCGTTTTTCGTCGCGTCAAGCTTGAGGCCGAGAAAGGCAAAGGTTTCACATGCCGCGGCACGCACGCTGTCCGCGTGCTCTCCAACACCTCCAGCAAATACCAGGGCATCCAGACCACCAAGCGTCGTCAGCATCGCGCCAATACAAGAGCGCAAGCGGTGAATGTAGATGTCAAAAGCCAGCTTTGCTCGCTCGTTGCCCTCTTTACAGGCCGCTAAAATCGTGCGCATATCGCTTGATATGCCAGAGATACCTTTCAGTCCCGCTTCTTTGTTGAGCATGGTATCAAACTGGTCAGCGGAATACCCTTTCTCGCGCAACAAGTAAATGAGAATGCCAGGGTCAACGGAACCGGAACGGCTTCCCATCATCAGCCCTTCCAAAGGAGTAAAGCCCATGGTGGTATCGATACTCTGACCGTTGCTAATAGCAGCCAGGGAGCAGCCATTGCCCAGGTGGCAGGTAATCAGGCGCAGCGATGGCAGGTCACGGCCCAGAATGCGTGCGGCCCGTTGGGCGCAATATTGATGACTGATACCGTGAAAGCCATAGCGGCGAATGTCCTGCTCAAACCAGTCATAGGGACCTGGATACACGGCTGCCGCCAGAGGCAGGTGACTATGAAAGGCGGTATCGAAGACGGCGACCTGCGGCACACCTGGCAAGACACGCTCAATAACCTCGATCCCTTCCAGATTGATAGGATTGTGTAATGGCGCGAACGAAGAGAGTCGCCGAATAGCCTCCTTGACCTCCGGCGTGACAATTACGCTCTCTTGATAATCCCGCCCACCGTGAACGACGCGATGTCCCACCATCGCAATCTCCTTGGGATGTGCCATTACCTGTGTTTTGCCACTCCACAGCGTATGCAGCAAGTGCGATATCACCTCTTTACGCGAGTCTGTCTGGAGGTTCTCCTCGATTGTCTGACCGTTCGCGGTACTCACCTTGAGTTCTGTTACACCGGCATGCTCGCCCCAATCGGCATCGGCCTCCCAGAGCGGAGTTGGCGGAGTCTGTTCTGGGGGCGTATCGCCCAATTCATATAGACGGCTCTTCTGGCTACTTGAACCAGCATTCAACACTAATATTTTCATGGATATTCTCTACTTTTTAATGAGCAACAAGAATATACTCATATCACCCTGATATTGTATGTTTGCGGCATAGCTACTGTCTACACGTTCTGGCCACTTCGATTGGACACCCTGACGGTCGCTCTGAAAAGCCACAAGACAAGATTGACGTATTGACCCACAAAGTTCTATTATAGGAAGGAATGCGTAGAGGTTTGCATATTTTTTTCAGGCAGGATTAATTATGAACAATGCTATTCTATGGCTCTACCCTGGCGTCAACGTGCTGGTAACGGGACTTTTCGCGGGAGTAGTGTTACGCCAGTATGTGCAGCGGCACAAAACATACCAACTCTACTGGGCCATTGCGCTGAGCATGGCCTTTGTAGCAACGCTCTCCTATGTATGCATGATAGCAGTGCAACCAACCAGTGCGATTGGCCTCATTTGCTTCCGACTGTACTATATTCTGGGCGCGGCACTGATGCCATCCTGGCTGGGATTGGGCAGTATCGCCCTTATCACTAAAGGGCGCATCACACGTATCTGCCTGATTGTGCTCAGTGTGTTGAGCGTGGTAGCGATAGTACTGATCGCCAGTGCGCCAATTGATATGCAACAGATCAGCCAGATCGCGGGTACCCCTGGTACGGGCATCTTACTGCCTACATTGGGGGCGTGGCTCATCACGATTATCGTGCTCAATTCGCTGGGCGTTGTAGCGGTGGTAGGGGTCGCTATCTATTCCGGCTGGAAATTGCTAGTGCGCCAAGGTACCAGTAGTCTGCTGTGGGCTAATGTGCTCATCCTGGCTGGCGACATTATCAACGCTTTGGCCGGCACCACTGCTCGCCTGGGCGTCAAAAATATTTTCTGGCTCATCATGACCCTCGGCTGGATAGTTTTCTTTATTGGCGTAGTACTAGCCAGCCGCCCCAAAAGCCATGTGGTACCCGGCAAAACCACAGCCGCACAAAACCTCACGACTGACAGGGTTAAGGCATAAGAGAACAGATGGGGAGCCAGGGTATTCAACGTTGGATACCCTGGCTCCCCATCTGTTCTCTTATTATTTGTGCTTAACCGGCCTGTAGTTCGCCTAACGTGACATTCAATGTCATCTGTTGATTGCCGCGGTAGATGTGAACCGCGACGGTATCGCCAGGATTCTTGGTGACGAGCACATCACCAAGCGATGATACATCTGTGACCTGTTCGTTGCCAATTTGTACGATTACATCACCGGCTTGCAGGTGGGCCTGGGCGGCAGCACCATTCGCCACAACGTCCACAATCAACACACCGTGATCAACCGATAGGTTGTCCTGTGCTGCCAGATTGGCATCGACGGAGGTAACTCTTACCCCTAACGCTGCACGACCTGTGTGCGTGACATGCCCACTGGCAATGATCTGCGGAACGATGAAACTCACGCGGTTTGACGGAATAGCGAAGCCAACACCGCTTGCCGGCGTATTGAACTCAGGATCGATGGCAGCCAGGGTGGGGATACCCACCAGATTTCCCTGCATATCTACCAGTGCGCCGCCGCTGTTACCAGGGTTGATGGGCGCGTCGGTCTGGATAGCACTGGGGATGGTTACGCCATTGCCTTCAGAGACGCTGCGATTCAACGCACTGACAATGCCATTAGTGACTGTCTGGGTGATGCCCAATGGATTACCAACAGCCAGCACATCCTGTCCCACTTGCAGCTTCGAAGAATCGGCCAGGTTTGCCACTGCCAGGTTAGACGAAGGTGGATTGATTTTTATCACTGCCAGATCGTCGGCAGGGTCAGTACCAACCACTTGTGCCGAAAGTTTTGTGCCGTCAAACAATACGACATCGACCTTTCGTGCTCCCTCGACGACATGGTTGTTGGTGACAATGTAGCCGCGTTTGTCAATAATGACACCGGAGCCAATCGCCGCACCATTGGCCAAGGTAACATTGATCTGTACTACTGTTGGGCGCACCTTGGTGATTACCGCCTCACGCACTTGCTCTATGTTACTACTCGTATAGGGTGGAATGGTTGCGACAGGAGACGCGCCTGACTGCAATTGACCCGTTGTTGGAGCAGTAGCTACCGAGCCGCTTCTGCCATATTGCCAACCAGAAAACAGCCCGACGCCAAAGACAACCGCGAGCAGCAACGTCAGCAGAAAAATAGCTCCTGCACGTACTCCTCCTGATGTTCGGCGCGGCGGTTGCTGTGAATAGTTGGGATAGCCATTAGGGTTATCCTGCGCGGGTTGCTGCGGATAGTTGGGATAGCTAGCAGAGTGATCCTGCGCGGGTTGCTGGGAAAAGATGGGATACTCGCCAGCGTAATCCTGCTGTGGTGGTGAAGCCGGAATGGTCGGCATAGTTGGCGCATTGGACGCATTCTGGTCATGCGTCGCTACCTGCCCTTGCTCAGGCTGGTATGGTATAGATTGCTCGTCATCATATGGATGTTGCATATGAACAAACCTCCGTGGTTCTAGTACTACTCTATCTTTTTTATAAGTTTATCCTGGGTAAACTCATTTTTCCTTCTGTTCATACTGTACCGCATGATTTTGAGGAATTTGACAGGAATATGTAAAGAGTTTGTAAGGCTTTACGAGGTCAATTTCGATTTCCTTAGTTATTACGCGTTTTGCTTTGACATGGAGTTTCAGGGGGCTTGCCCATCTACAGCAATAATGAGATAATAGGTGCGGAATAGCGGCAGGAAGGTAATTTTATTTTGGATGAGGAACAGAGTGGGGCAAACCACAAAGAGGAAGTTCAACCGCCAGAGGTGATGCAGAATGACAGTGAGTCTGCGGACGAGCAAACGTGGCTTGAATTGGCCCTGGCCCAGGATAGACTTGGAAACTATCAGGAAATGTTAGAGGCTGCGGAGCAGGCTCTGATGTATAATCCTGGCTCGGCATTGGCCCTGGCTTGTAAAGCACGCGCACTACAAAAATTGGAACGCATCTCCGAGGCGACCATTGCCAACGATCAGGCACTCCTCCTCAATACTAATCTTGCCCTGGCCTGGGTTAATCGCAGTGGCTTACAAATTGTGCAGGGACGTTTTCCAGAAGGACTGCGTAGTGCTGACCGCGCTATCGAGCTTAACCCACACGATGCCCGCGCCTGGGCCAATAAAGGGATGGCCTTTTTCAACCTGAACAATCACCTGGACGCCTTGACGGCAATGAACCAGAGCTTGCACTGCGACCCCGACTTTCTGTTTGCCCTGCAAATGAAGGGTGAGATTTTACGCCGTTTCGGTCGCGTTCACGAGCTTGTGCAAACCATGCAACATGCCTTACAGATAGCACCCAATGATATCATCTCGCTCTCACTAATGATCCAGGCTCTGCGTGTCCTTGAAGAATATAATGAACTGCCGCCCTTGACCAGCCAATTGACCTTGCTCACGCCCGATAGTCCTTACGCCTGGGATAGCCATATGCGTACACTGCGAGCCTTGGGGCGTTTCGAGGAGGCAAACGATGCCATTGATCATATGCTGGCATTGGTGCCAGATGACGCACGTCAGTGGGCCATCAAAGCGGACAATTTGCAGCGGCTGGAACGCTATCGCGAGGCTGCACAAGCGGCGAAGCACGCGTTACAGCTCGACTCAGACTACGCACCCGCCCGGCGCATCCACGAAAAGGCCGTGCGGCTGATGTATCAACGCAAGGCCAAACGGCGCAAGTAGGGGTGGGAGCGGGGCATCAGCGGTAGGTTTTTGGGAAAGAAAGATGGCGTGATGACGTGTGTAGGGACAAGGCCCCCACGTCCACAACCCCGCATCCCCCTGTCCCTACGCACGCTCCACAAGCCGTTCCACTTACGTGAGGTGTATTGACCTTCGTGGTTGTTCGCTGTATGTGGATTATTCTGTTTCCACCAAGGTTTCTAGCATGGGGAGTAGCAGATCATCTATCTTGCTTTGCAATAGGGGGCGTAAGCGTTCAGCCACGACTACGCGAATCCGGCGTTGATGCTGTTCGTAGCGAGCAAGGTCATCGGGCTGCAATCCCGTCGCCTCTACCCATGTCATCAATTCCGTCATACCCACAGGCGGATGTAGGCCGAAGCTGACCCATACATCCATTTCCCATTTCTCTGGCCGTGGAATATCAAACAGCACCTCGTAGTCCGCGATTTCTAGCTCTAGCACGCGTGCCAGTTCAGCACAGAGGAGTTGTTCGACGTGACGCCGCCGATTGGCATTCCAGAACAGGGCTTCGAGGCGGTTGAAAAGACGCCCTGCCATACGACTTATTTCCACGATCCCCTTGTAAGATTTGCGCAGCTCCAGATTTTCCGCCAGGGTACGCGAACTGGCTGGCATTCGTTCAGAGGTTAACAGCAGTAACAATGAGGCGTCATCCAGTCCTACCAGTGCTGTCGTCTGTAAGGCTCCCGCTAACAAAGCCTCTTGCACGGCACGCATCAACATTACTTGCATTGCACGGCTGGTATGGTGCCAGTAGATATTATCGAACATCTCCTGACGAGCATGGAGTAGCGAATGCAGGGGGCTAATGCCTTTCTGCGTGACCACAATGCGGTGTTGTCCCTGCACATTGGGATGGATACGCAAAGCTCCCAGCAAACGGGCTACATCGACACCACCATATGGCACGTTACAGGCACGAGCGTCACGCGGCAAGTAATCCAGTTTATCAACATCCAGCGCACCGCTCAGTAAGTGTTGCAAGAGTTCATCATCGGCGGGTAATGTTTTCGTTTTGGGTGGATCGATCATATCGGCTACCCGTTCGGGTGAAAGATGATACTCCCGTTCAATAATGGTCGCGATTTCGCCATTTTCGATGAGCGAACGCCCTACTTTCTCATGGTGAATGATGGGATGGCCCAGTTCCTCGATAGTGTGGGAAAACGGATAATGTCCTATATCGTGCAATAAAGCCGCCACAACCAGGACCTGCACACTACTGATAGATACTCCTGCCAGTCCACCATCCTCGCCGCGTTCCCACAATGCACGCAAAGCTCGCACGGCGAGATGGTAACAGCCAAGGCTATGTTCATAGCGCGTGTGGGTAGCACCCGGCCAGATACGATACACAAAACCAAGCTGCCTCACCTTCTGGAGACGCAGAAAGGCCGATGTGCTGATGAGTTTCTCTTCACGGGGGCCAAGCGGGATCAAATCATAGAGGCTATCGCGCACAGTCACCACTGGCTGCTCGTCTGGTAACAGAGGATAGCCATGGACAGTATCGTTCCTTGTTGGTACGCCTGACTGGACGATATCTCCTCCCTCACGGTGCCGTTGGCGTTTGGTACGAGCATTGCTTGGACGTTCTTCTTGCATAGTCATGAAGGGATTGTAGCAGAAGCAGAGGAAGATTGTCTAGCACAGTGTGGGGAAGTTGCTTGCACTCCCCACCCACAATGCATATAATAGAGATAATCTCACTCCGAGGAGCATGCGACGAGCAGAATGGCTCGTCGCATCTTCATTACCAAAGAAAGCATTCATAGTTGGATAGTAGATAGAAAAAGTAGTGGCATGGAAGAAGAAAACACAGCACCAAGCTTTAAGCTGGTGGTCATTGATATAGATGGTACCTTGCTCAATCCACAAGGAGAGATTACGCCGTATACGTTGGCAACAGTGCAGGCCGCGCAAGAGGCCGGTATCGTGGTGACGCTGGCAACCGCTCGTAGATATATGAATACAGCGCAGATTGCTGACGCGCTAGGGTTGATTGGCCCAATCATCCTGTATGATGGTGCATTGATCGTACAACATCCCCAAGCAAACATCCTCTACAGTCGCCCATTGCAGGCGGGCATTGCCCAGGATGCGGTAGAGCTGTTGGTACGCCACAAGGTTCAGCCAGTGGTACACCCAAATGATGGGTTAGCCGAAGAGGTCTGGACAGGCCCACCTGAGCTTGATAATCTCTGGCTCGATGCCTACTTTGCCGCTTATCCCGACAAGATGCGCCGTATGCCCTACGCCAATCTTTGCGCTGGACATCCTGACCCGCGCAGGGTGGTAGCCTTTACCTCGGAAGAACTCATTCAGGGGCTTATCCCTGAAGTTGCCGCACTGCCTTGCTCCTGGACAACCATCAAGCGGGGTAGTTATGGCAGTGCCGAACTGGTCGTCATGGATCAAGGTTGCTCAAAAGCGAGCGGTGTGGCGGCATTGGCACAAGCACTGGGTATTGCTATGCCAGAGGTGATGGCACTCGGCGATAACAATAATGATATCGCGATGCTGCAAGCAGTTGGTTGGGGCGTCGCCATGGGCCAGGCACCGGAGCACGTTAAAGTTGCCGCGCATGCAGTGACCGCTAGCAACTGGGAAGATGGTGTGGCTCAAGCCATCGAGCGTTATGCTTTACACGGGGTTACGCGCAGCCATACAGGCAGCTTCAAACTCTCTTAAGCGTATCACTTGCCTGTGATTGGGGGACGCTTGCCAGCGTTTCTCCTGTACCAGAGTCAAGGCATCGTTCGCTTTCATGCCGTCGTAAACCAGCACAGCACTCGTCAAGAGCACGCTGCGCCCAACGCCATGCTCACAGTGGATGAGGACGCGGCCTCCCTTTTGCATGCGTTCCTGCGCCCAGGTAGCACCTTTGCGCAATTGTTCGACCGAAAGAGGATAGGTATCCGGCGTAGGCAAGTGTAACAGTTCTATCTGCTCTTCCGCCAATGCTTTGGCATCATCACAATATTCGGAACGGGTATCTATCACGGCGGTCACGCCTAAACGTGCCAGGGCGGCAATATCCTGCGGATGTACACGCCCACCCACCGCGAGGTGATGAGTGACCCAGCTCATATTGAGCTTATCTGGTAAAGGTATCCTTAAAGAACGCGCCAGCTGTTCTGACTTTGAATTTTCGGGAAAGAGACGTACCGCTACGCGTGTCCACAAACGATACGATAATCTCACCAATCCGGTGAAAAACCAGCGCGGCCCTGAGAACTGCGCATGCACATGGGATTGCGCCTCCTGTTCCACCTGTGGCAGCGTCTCCGCTGTATCAGGCGAAGGAGGTTTAATGGTCGGGTCAGACGACATGCTAAGATAGTCCTTCTCTCTGTTCAGGTTCAGGCTTTACTCGATACTGCCAGTGGAGGCAACGGAGCTTCAACCACCTCACCACCTGTATCAGCCAGCCCATCTCTCTGTATTACACGCTTTAATGCGGCGATTGCACACTCTATCATACTATCATCAGGCTCCCGCGTCGTCAAACCCTGCAATGCCAGTCCTGGCGCAAGTAACCACCTGACTATACGAAAGCGATAGTTCGCCGCCCCTAAACGCATTAGTTCGTAGGAGATACCCGCCACCACCGGCACGAGTATGATACGCGAGATCACTTTGATCAAGAGTGGTGGCGAACCCACAAGGGCAAAGACGAAGATCGAAACCACCATCACCAGCAGCAAAAAACCAGTTCCACAACGCGTATGTACTCGCGATGCACGGCGCACATGCGCAACATCCAGTGGATCACCCTGTTCCATGGCATTGATGGCCTTATGTTCCGCTCCGTGATAGCCAAAGACGCGTTGAATATCAGGCAAACGCCCGATCAAGTAGAGGTAGCCCACCAGCAATACCAGTCGCACAACCCCTTCGACGGTCAGGTTCAACCAACCGGTGCCGATCTGGTTATGCAGTAAGCTGGCGATGAGCAGCGGCCCCAGGAAAAAGACTACAACCGCAAACCCAAGTGAAAGCAACAAGGTGAAGATCAGCACCGCTCCACCAATCTGTGGAGGTGCCTCTAGTTCTTCGTCGGCTGCTATTCCGCTCACATCGTCGGATGAAGCAGTGGCATTCGTTGCTTTAAGCGAAGGAGACTCAGGATTGATTGCGCCAGAGGCGACATTGGCGGAAAACGTCATCAAGCGCGTGCCTAGCACCAACATCTCCCAAAGTAACAATAATCCACGCAAGAACGGCAGACGAAAGAGCCGATTCTGGTACAGGCGAGGATTCAACGCCTCTTCGTGGAGGTAAATGCTCGCATCTGGACGTCGAATAGCCACGGCAGCCGAGTTGCGACCACGCATCATCACACCTTCCATGACAGCTTGACCGCCATAGTAAAATTTTGCCACAAGTAAACTCCTCTCGACGTCTTGCATAACCGATTTTCTCAGAATAATGGACGATCCTGGTTATCATCCCTTAAGCGTCTAAAACGACCTGGTAGGCCACGTCCACGCGTGCGCAGACGGGTCAGGCGACCAACCATGGGACTTTTCAAAAAAGTCATTCGCCTCATGTGCGGTAGTTTACGCTGAAATGCCCGCAAGCGTGTGCGCGATGTACGCAACGTGTTGGTCATCAAACGGCGGCGTTTCATTATTTGGCCGCTGCGCCATATGCCTGGCTCACTGACACCGGGCAAATAACTGAGAATACAATGGGCGATATCAAACGAGGCATAGGGCCGACTGAGGCGTTTCGCGTTCGCTACCTGGCGGCGCATTGTCGCTGAGCCTGGTTTCACTAATTTCCGTAAGCTATCGACCAGTTCAATGGGGTCGTGCGCCAGTAATCCCACGTCGTTGTTCAGCACAAAATCAACGTTCCCCTCTTCCTGTCCGGGAACATATCCGCTGAGGATAATGGGGAGTTCACAGGCCAGAGCCTCACAGATCGTGCCTGGCCCGGCTTTGGTCACAATAACATCGGCGGCACGCATCAACTCCGGCATGTTATGCACAAAACCAAAAACCTTCGCCGACACATGTAAGCTGGAACGTACACGCTGTAAGTATGCATAGAGCCGCCTGTTGCGACCCGTCACTATGAGTAGTTGCACCGATAAACGCGCACGCGAAATAGCTCGCACGGCATCTTGCAAGCCGCCAGCACCATCGCCACCACCTGCCAGCAGAACAACCGGCAGACCTGGTTGCAGTCCCAATTTCTTCTGTAGTTCTTGCTTGCTCTCCATAGGTCGCGTAAATTTCGGGTCAATCGGCATGCCAAGGATATGTACCCGTTTTTCATCCAACCCTCGTGCCAAATAAAGCTGTTTTGCCTGTTCTGTTGGAACGATATAGCCATCAGCACCCGGCGCGAACCAGGAATAATGCACGCTCACCAGATCGGTCACAATAGTAAGAAAGGGAACATGTATACTCAAATCGCGTAGCGCATGAATCGTGACATGATTGAGCATTGGGTGGATAGAGACAATAATATCGGGACGCACACTGGTAAATAATCGCATCAGCCCAGTATGAATCAACGGCGTTGCCATGGTTTGTACTGCCAGTACGTTGCGTTCTTCGTTGCTAAAATGAAAGAAGCGTCCATACACTTTTGGATTATAGCGAATGGCTGGCCCATAGAGCTTTACGGCTTCACGCAGAGGAAAACGGCTGTACTCTTCAAATACATCGACAATTTCGATGCGATAGGTAACAGGTACTGGTTCTGGAACCGCTTCATCGCCATGCTCGTTTTGCTGACGTGCATGCCACTCTTCCTGCTCTTGCTGGGATATGAGGGTAATCGCATTGCGAATAGCATTGGCCGCGCTACGATGCCCTGCCCCAGTGTCAGCAATGAGGAAAAGTATGGTTCGTTCGGTTGCATTTGCCATGCCACTCACCCTATGCACACTTTCATGAGCATACATACCATACATACAGAAAAAAGGGATAAGGGTTTGTTTCTATGCAAAACCCTTTATCCCTATCTATCCTACCTGTTGACTGCTTACTCGTCTTTTAGATTGAAGCGCCTGCGGAAACGCTCCACACGACCAGCCGAGTCAAGGATACGCTGTTGTCCGGTGAAGAATGGATGGCAGCTAGAGCAGACATCTACCTTCATGAGCGGCTTCACACTCATTGTTTTGAAGCTGTTGCCACAAGCACAACTGACTGTGGACTCAATATAATTTGGATGAATTCCTTTTTTCATGGTTACTCCCGCGAGATTTTCTAGTTTCAGTTGCGAACATGATTGTGTACTGATGTACTGTACTGGTGGCACCCCGACGTCAAGATACCCCGCTACGTAACAATCTGCTTCGTATTTCCCTTATTCTACCATAGATAACACCTGTGAGTACATATTTATGCCCAAATTTACCAGGGCGATGTGAAAATTGCCTCCTTGTCAGAGATAAGGCTCTCTATGTAGCCAGCTATAGCCTCTTTTGCCCGTTCGATGCATTGTTCAATAGTGTCGCCCTGCGTAATACACCCTGGCAGTGCAGGGACTGTAACTGTGTAGCCACCTTCTTCAGTGTCAGGCTCCAGGACAATGGTGTATTTTCTCATAATGGGTATCTTTCAGTTTAAGAGGGATGGCTTGATTACCTTTGGGACAGGTAATCAAGCCATCCCTCTTTACGTAAGTTCCACCAATGGGAAGGCGCGATGCGCTCGCGATGGCACGAGGAAGTTCTGGCGGCGTGTTGCCGTCAGGAAACGTTCCAGGCCATTATCATCATCTTGCACCGCACACTTCTTTACGAGGTCGAGTGAGGCTTGATTTGTTCGCAATGTTGAGAAGAAGTTAGCTGTTGGTACAAAGATAGTGAATTGGAGCTTGGGTTGTTGCGCTCCTCCTGGTACATCCATAGTGTCAAAGCCGGGGCCATCCATACGCATATGGAGCGGTGTACTGTCCGCCGCACGCGAGGAACGCTGCAAGGCGGTCAGATGGCCCATGCGATGCTTGTGTTCGTATGTGCTTTTGGCTTCCGCATTGGCCAATGCATCATTGGGACCCTGGTAGTGATTGGGCAAAAACGTTGGGCCACCACCATTTTTGAACTGCTCTCCATAGCCGACGGAAGGAATGGGATTTGAGCGGAACATATACTGGCATCGTTCAGTAAATGGCTCGGTACGTGCATAGAACTGGGCCATATCCAGGATGACATGCGAAAAGTGCTGGATCGAGCCATTGTAGAAGTAGCTGGCAGAGGTTGCGTTCGTGAAAGTTGCCGCGTGGTTGCCCTGAAACGTGGTAATCTCCGCCGGGCCGCTTCCGGCTGTCTGTTGATCGGCAAAACCCATCCACATAGGAGATTGCGGGTTGATGGAGCTAGCATACGGAAGGTGGTGAAGATCGGCCAGTTTGCGCGGTGTACCTATTTGCAGAAACAGCAGGCGCGTGGAGGTAAAGGTGAAGATGTTTTTAAAGGTAGGTGACGGAACAGGATTGCCGTTCAGCGTGTTGCTCCCCTTGAACCAGGCCAGCACTGCTTGCAGATTGGCCAGCGAGTCGCTGCGCAGCGTGAACAGCACGTCGTTGGACTCAATGACTACTGGTACGTTAAAAGTTTGCTTGGTGATGCCGGGATTAAGTGAAGAGACATCCGTTGGCCCAGGCACCGCCTCCTCCAATGCAAAACGTGTAGTGTCAGAGAGCAGTCGTGGCATGGTAGCAGCAACAAGGCGGCGCGGTAAACGATTGAAATAAGGCAGACCATAGGAAACGAAGGTAAAGACGCCACTGGGGCTAAAGGGGTACGTGGCCTCAATGGTATCCAGCGCATTTGCCAAAACGTGCTGGTCGTTTTTAGTTGGCGTGCGGTTGAGTTTGGCCGTGATAAATAAGGTATGCACCGGGCCAAATTGAAAGGGGATATCGTCGATTCTCTTCACCGGCGCGATATATTGACTGATATCGTACTGGATAGCAGGCAACGTGGATGGTGCAGCATGTGCTGCTCGATTGGGAAGCCAGGCATCCACTTCCAATATGCCGAGTGTGGAGGCGGCCAGACCTAATGTACCTAGCTTTAATACGGTACGGCGACTCATTCCGCGCTGTCGCTTCCCGTTCGCGAACGTGGCTCCATCCTCCAAGGTGGGTTCAGAGTTTTGAGCGTCCATGATAGATTTCCTTCTCTAAAAACAGAATAGGCACCGCAAAAGATGCAAAGGCGATTACAAGCAAGGAAGCACCCTGTATATAGAGATAAGTGTATCTGAAAGGTTACAAAATGTCCAGATTGTTAGACCAATGGGTTTCTCCTATAGCTAGCAACGGGCTAGACCCGCGTGATATAATGGCCTAACCGCTTTATTAAAGAAGGGCGGTTACCCGCGAAGGGGCACCCCTACAGGGAGGAGCAGTGCGGAGCGGGTACTCACAGAGGAGTACGCCCGCACCTATGACAATGTTTCGTAAAATTTTGATTGCTAACCGTGGTGAGATCGCCTTGCGCATCATTCGCGCTTGCCACGAAATGGGTATACCAAGCGTGATCGCCCATTCAGAAGCTGATCGCGATTCCCTCCCTGTACGCATGGCGGATGAGCATATCTGCATCGGCCCAGGGGCAAGCGGAAAGAGCTACCTTAACATTCCTAATATCATCAGTGCTGCGCTGATTACCGGTGCGGACGCGATTCACCCTGGCTATGGTTTCCTCTCCGAGAATACCAGCTTTGCTGAGATCTGCGCCGATGTGCATATCACTTTCATTGGCCCACCCGGCCCCGTTATGGCTATCATGGGTGATAAGGTAGATGCCCGGACAGCCATGGCGGAACTGGGCTTACCAATGTTAGCGGGTACGCCTGTGTTGCGCACACTACCCGAAGGGCTGGATGCCGCACACGAAATTGGCTTCCCTCTCATGTTAAAGGCAGCAGCAGGGGGCGGCGGACGCGGTATCCGCCTGGTGAAACGCTCGGATGAATTCGAGCGTGTCTTTACGGTGGCACAAAACGAGGTACGCGAAGCCTTTAAGGACGATGGTCTGTACCTGGAACGTTACCTGGGACGCGCCCGTCACATTGAGATTCAGGTATTGGTCGATAATTTCGGCCATGGCGTCTACCTGGGAGAGCGCAATTGCTCCTGCCAGAGGCGTAACCAGAAGGTACTGGAGGAGTCGCCCAGCCCACATCTGCCAGCCTCACTACGGCGGGAAATGGGTATGAAAGCTATCCATGCCGTGCAAGCCGTTGGCTATCGCAATGCTGGCACTCTTGAATTTCTGGTTGACGAACAAAACCGCTATTATTTTATGGAAATGAATACGCGCTTGCAAGTCGAGCATCCTGTCACGGAAATGGTGACACGCACCGACCTCGTCAAGGAGCAGATTCGCATTGCTGCTGGTCTCCCATTGCAACTGCAACAGGAGGACATCCGCCCGGAAGGCCATGCCATCGAATGCCGCATTACTGCCGAGGACGCCACAGCGGATTTCCGTCCGCAAACGGGTACTATTGAACGCTATTTGCCACCTGGAGGTCCCGGCGTGCGCGTCGATAGTCACCTCTATGCTGGCTACCAGATACCGCCGCACTACGACTCTCTCCTGTCGAAGTTGATCGTCTGGGCGGAGACGCGTGAGGCGGCTATCGCACGGATGCAACGCGCACTTGATGAATATGTCATCGAGGGCGTTACAACCACTATTCCCTTTCTACAACGCCTACTTCGACACGAAGGCTTTCTGCGCGGTGAGACGTATACCCGTTTCATCCAGGAGGAAGCGGCAGCTTTAGGAATTTAGGTTCTAGTCACTCATCATGGGAGGTACACATGTCGCGCGTAGTAGTTACCGGTATGGGGCTAATCACCTCATTAGGCAATGATCTGGCCTCAACGTGGGACGCCCTCTGCCAGGGCAAATCGGGTATGAGCGAGATTACAGGCTATGATACCAGCAAATTTCGTGTCCACTTTGGCGGCGAGATCAGGAATTTTGATCCCACGCTCTACATGGATCGCAAAGAGACACGCCGCAATGACCCCTATGAGCAGCTAGCCATTGCCACCACTAAGCAAGCTCTGGCGCAGGCAGATTTACAGATCACGCCGGAGAATGCCGATGATATTGGCGTCTACATTGGCAGCGGCATCGGAGGACTCGTCACCTTGCACGACCAATTCAAGGTGCTGCACGAAAAAGGGCCGGACCGCATCAGCCCATTCTTCATCAGTATGATGATTATTGATGGTGCGCCGGGGGTAGTGGCCATTATGACGGGAGCCAAGGGGCCGAACTGGGCGGCGGTCTCCGCCTGCGCAACCAGCGGCAATACTGTTGGTGAGGCCTGGGAGACGATTCGTCGTGGCGATGCCAAAGCGATGATCGCGGGTGGGGCCGAGAAAGCTGTTACCCCTATCGCCATGGCCGCCTTCGATAATATGCACGCCCTCTCGCGTCGCAATGACGATCCCGCCGGAGCCAGCCGTCCTTTCGACGCCAGCCGCGACGGCTTTGTGATGGGTGAGGGAGCAGGTATGTTGATCCTGGAAGACCTGGACTTTGCTAAAGCACGGGGAGCGCACATCCAGGCGGAACTGATTGGCTACGCCTCTACCGATGATGCACACCACATCACCGAACCCGCCCCCGGTGGCGAGGGACTGGTACGGGCCATGCGCCGCGCTCTGCAAAAAGCTAATTTGCGCCCGGAACAGATAGACTATATCAACGCCCACGGCACCTCGACGGGCTATAACGACCGCAACGAAACTCAGGCCATCAAAACCTGCTTCGGCCAGCATGCCTACGAGGTGGCTATTAGTTCCACCAAGTCCATGACCGGACATACGTTAGGAGCCGCAGGGGCAGTAGAGGCGGTCATCTCGATCATGGCTATCCAGACAGGCATCATTCCGCCCACCATCAACCTGCACCATCCTGATCCGGACTGCGATCTTAACTACGTACCCAATGAAGCACAGCATCGCACCGTCAACATTGCCATGTCCAACGTCATGGGCTTTGGCGGTCACAACACCAGCCTCATTTTTAAAAGATATGAAGAGTAGTAAAATGGATACAGACGAGCAGAAGATATCCTGGCTCGAGCGTGTTGAGGAACTCATCACCATGCTTGCCGACAGCACTATCAGCGAACTGGAATTGACCGAGGCTGGCACCGAAATCATTATTCGGCGGCAACCCGATATGATGATGGTTTCGTCCTCAATGCAACAAAAGAGCATGGGACAGGCCGCTATGCCGTTCGCACACGGAGCCGTTGGCACCCCTATAAAAGAGGATAAAAGCGTCGCTATCGTAGTTCCCTTGACAGGTGTCTACTACGCCTCGCCTTCGCCCAGCACGCCGCCTTTCGTCTCCGTTGGGGACATTGTGCAGGTTGGACAGGTCGTTGCCCTTGTCGAGGCCATGAAAGTCTTCAACGAAATACAGGCAGAGGTTTCGGGGCGTGTTACCGCTCTTGTGGCTCCCAGCGGCGAAGTGGTGCAAAAAGGCGACGTGTTGATCCGCATCCACGTTGCGTGAAGTAACATCTTGCGGATACTCATCATTCGCCCAGGGGCCATTGGCGATACGTTGCTGACATTTCCTGTAATGCAGGCACTACGAGCCAGGTATCAAGCCGCCCATATTACGCTGGTCGGCAATGTCGCGGTACTTCCCTTGGCCCTGGCTTCTGGTATTGTCGATGCGGTTGCGGACTATGGGCAATTGCAATGGAGCGAGCTATTCTCTTCTATTGGTATATATACTCCCGCCATGCTATCACTGTTACAGCAAACCGATCTGGTTATCTGTTGGCTACGTGATAGTGACGGCGTGGTACGCCACAATCTCCAACAGGCAGGGGTCAAGCACCTCGTCATTGCTACCGGGCATCCACCGGAAGGGCAACGCATTCATATCATCCGGTATCTTATGGAAACAGTGGGATTACCATTAGATACGATAGATACAATAGAGCTGACAAGATGGCAACTACCGTTAAAGCAACAAGATGGCTTGTTAGATGAGGGCAAGCAGCCGCTGGTTGCCATTCATCCAGGGAGTGGGGGAGCGAGAAAATGCTGGCCAGTCACGGCGTTTGCTGAAGTTATTGAGCGTCTGTGGCAACGTGGTTATAGCGTGTTGTTGCTCGCGGGGCCAGCCGATTTCGAGCGTATCAATTATCTTCGACAACACCTCGCCTCACCACCTGAGCAAACAATGCTGACAGTACTCGTTGACGCCCCTTTTTTGGAAGTCGCCCAACACCTGCGACAATGCCAGCGTTATCTTGGCAACGATTCTGGCATCACGCATCTGGCCGCTATGCTCGGCATCCCCACCGTTGCGCTTTTCGGCCCCAGCGATCCTAGCGTTTGGAGGCCAGTGGGGCCAGATGTTGAGGTTATACATGTGGCAGAGCTGGCATACCTATCTGTTGAGGTGGTCATAAACGCGTTGTGTTAGTGGGCAAGCAGAAAAGGGAAAATGGATAGGCTGGAGGGGCCAATGCACCGTAGCAGAGGATGATCCAGGTCGATCAACCAGCGATGAGTACGATAAATTGACCCTTGCGTCCGTTTGCTTACATAAAAGGATACCTTGACAATAATCCACAAGTACTAGCACTTCTGGTATATATAACTGCACACTTATCACACGATAGTGTACACTGAACTGTATTGACACAGAACGCTCTTACATTCTGGAAGAGGAGGCACAGGACTCACTGATGATAAATCAACCCGATTCACAAAGAGAACCTTATATCTTATCGGGCAAACTAATCTTGCCAGCCTACCCCGATGAAGATTACCAGAGAAGCAGCCGCCCACTACCAGCAATGCCCGTGCAACCAGCACAATTGATTCAGCGCAAGACACCTCCGCTTCCGCAAACACCACTGGCCAAATTGCGCTATTTTTGGGGCAAAGACCCCGCCTATAAAGTCCTGGTGATCGCGATAAGCGCGGTAGTCATTGCCGGACTCCTTCTGCTTTCCCTGATTAGTAGCACTCTTTTGCACAATACAAAATTATTTGCCACGGGCAATTCCTTCTCGCCAGCTCCGCCCACGGCGGTCACGCCGATTGGTACCGTCGATGCGCACCCGACATTTCCCCCTCCTGCTGGCGGCACCGGTAGTGGTACGAGTAGTCAGCCACCTGCACAAAGCACACCTGTGCTTCAACCTACCGTGGATAGCACTGCCACCACGGGAGGCCAATTGACAGTAAGTATTAGTGGGGTTCCTGGGCATGTGCAAAATAATAGCGTGGTTAATGTGAGCGTCAATACCAGCGAACCGAATGTGACGGTGGAACTGGTGGTCAGGTATACCGCTCCACCTTATCGCTACACATCTGGCGAATATGCTACAGATGGAGGCGGTAATGCCACCATCAACTGGTCGGTCAACGTCTTTATGTTCGGACGCCATACACAAGCGACGCTGGACGCGGTGGCGATGGATCAGAATGGGCAACAGGCGCAGGCGCAATCCATCACAGTACAGATTGGTGGTGGCAATGGTGGCGGCTAATTGAGGCTAATGTAGCACCTGGTGGAAGGTGAAATTTTTCGTCTTTTGTGCGTATAATTATGAATTGAATGCTATCAAAATGTGCCAGTCTACTCGATGAGCTGCCTGGTAAAAGGATGATTATGACGCAAACGGATGAAATACGCCAGGTACAAGAGGCTGCTCGCGCAATTCGCCAGAACGCCGGTCGTGTAATCGTCGGCAAAGAACAAGTCATCGACCTGTTAATGGTCGCATTGCTCTGCGAGGGACATGTTCTCTTTGAAGATGTGCCGGGCATCGGCAAAACAACGCTTGCTAAATCCCTCGCTAAATCCCTTGGATGCTCTTTTCAACGTATTCAGTTTACCCCCGATCTCCTCCCATCAGATATTACCGGTATTACCTTTTATAATCAGAAACAAGGGGAATTCGAGTTTCGCCCGGGGCCATTGCTGTCACAGATAGTGCTTGCCGACGAGATTAACCGCGCAACCCCACGCACACAATCGGCCTTGCTGGAGGCCATGGATGAACGGCAGATCAGCATTGAGCGCGAAACCATCGCCTTACCACGCCCATTTATTGTGATCGCGACACAGAACCCGATTGAACTGGAAGGCACCTTTCCATTGCCCGAAGCCCAGCTTGACCGCTTCCTCATGCGCTTGCGTCTGGGCTATCCCAGCCAAACGGAGGAACGCCTGATCCTCCAGCGTTTCAAAGAGGAACAACCCTTACAAGACCTCGCACCTGTATTGGGCGCGGAACGCTTACAGACGTTGCAAAAGATGATTCGGCGTGTGCGCGTTGAGCCTGGCATTGAGAGCTACATTGTCGAGCTGGTTCGTGCCACCCGCTCCCATAATGCCGTTGAACTCGGCGTCAGCCCACGCGGTACGCTCGCGCTGTATCGCGCTGCCCAGGCCTATGCCGCTATTTCCGGTCGCAGCTATACCATTCCCGACGATGTCAAACACATGGCCAAGGCTGTGCTGTCGCATCGGATGATCGCCACCAGCCAAGCACGACTACATGGTCGTGTGATGGAGCAAATCGTAGAGGACGTGCTGCACACAGTAGCCGTACCGGTTGAATCATGAATAGACGATGGTATTATCTGGGCCTGGCCATTGCCGCCGCCAGTATCCCTTTTCGCCAGCCATTATTGGTCGTGATCGGCTTCCTGGTGCTGGTTGTCATCGGCACAACAGACATCTGGTCCACGTTCTGTCTGCGCCAGCTGCGCTACCAACGTCATTTCAGCGAGGAGCGCGTGCTGTTTGGCGAGGCCGTGACGCTCTCGCTTTCCCTGGAAAACGCCAAAATCCTACCGCTCCCATGGGTAGAGATAGAGGACACGCTGCCGCGTGCCTTGACGCTAGCTCATCAAAAGCTGCGTGTCGGCATCGTTGGCGATACCGCTACATTAGATAACCTCTTCAGCACGCGCTGGTATGAACGTGTGACGCGCCGCTATACCATTCAGTGCAATGCTCGCGGTGTGCATAAATTTGGGCCAACGGTACTGCGCAGTGGAGACGTTTTTGGCTTCCTCAGTAACGAGGAGAGCACGGAAAACTTACAATACCTGCTCGTCTACCCACTTGTTGTCCCGCTCACACGCTTTAGTTTGCCAGCCCGGCATCCCTTTGGAGACCGTCGTACACCACGTCGTCTGCTGGAAGACCCTTCACGCGTCATAGGGGTGCGCGATTACGCCTATGGTGATAGTCTGCGCCGCGTGCATTGGAAAGCGACCGCACGCACCATGCAGATGCAGAGCAAAGTCTACGAAGCAACCACGACCTACACCATGGCCCTCTTCCTCAACGTCAGTGGACAATTCGATAGCATCTACGGGCTACAACTGAGCATCCTGGAACTGGCGATTTGTGCCGCCGCTTCGGTTGCCGACTGGGCACTCAATGAAGGCTACTCGGTTGGCCTCTATGCCAACACCTTGATGTTTATGCCAGAAGAGCAACTCCACGCTGAAGCCGGGCAAGAAGGCGAGGCGGTGCCGGGACTCGATGCCACCATGGCGTCGCTGATGAAACGTCGCCGCATTCACTTACCCCCTTCATCGAGCGTAGAGCAACGCAGACGCATCATGGATGTGCTGGCCCGTATCCAACCCTATTTTGGCAGTACGCTGGAGGAAGTAATCCAGGCTGAACGCTCCAACCTTCCGGCAGGAACTACTATTGTCATTGTCACCAGTACGATTTCAGAGCGTTTGCTCGATACGCTCATCCATCTCAAACAGGCTGGTCATGCCGTCTCCGTCCTCTATGCTGGTGATTCACCCAATCCGGTGCGGCTAGCTGGTCTCACCATTTATACGATTGGTGGCACCGAAACATGGCAGAAGTTAGCTGCTGAGTATAGTATACTGGATGATGGTGTAGCTAAAAATACGCAAGTTGATGACTCGAAACAGCTAGAGTCGGTGGGTACGGGCTTCGATCTGTGAAGCGGTTCTCGAATCCGCAGCGTGTATGATAAAGACGACCCATGCGGTCAATACATTTCATAGAAGCTGCATCCAGTGGAAATATTCGTAGAGGCAAATGCTGGGGTGCTTGTTTAAGGGGAGTCATGAGCGAATTTGAGGACTTCGAGGACGAGGAAGATTTTGAATTAGAGTTTTCTGATCTGCCGCCGGACGAGCAACGCAGCGTCTCCGGCCAACTGGTAGAGCATGGCTCGCGCCTGTTCTCTGGGGGGCGGCATCTCACCGAACTGGTGGTAGAGCGAGGAACACGCCTTCTCGCGACCACGAGCACACGGCTTCTGCAAGACGTAACAAACGGCAAGCTCCCTGATGCGCCCGTACAAGAAGATTTTGAGCTAGAATTCACCGATCTGCCCACGGTGGAAGAGCCTACTATCCCCGAAAAGCTGGTGACATGGGGGCCACGTCTGCCTTCCAGGGTGCGAGTGCGGCGGCTGGCTATGACGGCCAGTACCGCGTGTATGCTATTCTTCTTAGTCCTGACGAGCATCCCATCGTCGCGCAACTGGCTCTATACGCTGGTTGTGCCACCAACGTCTACCCCAGTAGTGCGTGGATCGAATGCTACTTCGTCATCGGACATATTACCGCAGAGATCATTTATTATCCAGGGCAACACCTGGCAACTCGTACCCGGCGCAACGAATGGTGATGCTCCACCGTATATTACGTCTATCACTCCAGGGCCGCCTCCCCAGGCTCAATTGTGCTCGGCTCCGCCTGTACAGGGTACCTCATCGGTACTGGGTACTGCTCCTGTCTGGGCTACAGGCTTTAGCGGCCCATATGCCACCCTCTATCTCTCTGATGCCATTCTGGTCTCCACTCCTCCAAGTTTGTATAGTTTTCCAGTCCCCATTCAAATCGAAGCACCAGCCAATTACAAGGGCGAGATTACTTTGTCGGGGACGCAACTCAGCAATGATATGGGTGTCACGTTTGGCTTTAGCCCCTTCAACGAGCAAGTCTCCCACCTCATTCTGAATACACAGTCGCAAGATGGCAAGCCATATACTATCCTGGTGGATGGCAAAGAGCGCATCGCCTGGAATATTACGATGTTCCTGCCAGCAGCTGATTGCTATACGCTCAAAGCTGCGTGGCCGGGTGGACATTGGGTTACCATTTTCGCGGCGGGGGCGTAATGGCAATACATTACGCCTTTACACAGGTTATCTACGCTCAACGTAGTGACGTCATGAATAAGTTTGCTTAAATCTCTCGATGAATGGCTGGTATATACTCTTCTCCGGTAGACGGTCTAGCTCCAAGGAACAGTGGTGTGTCTGGTCGTCCTGTACACTAAAGTTCTGGCCATTCCAGCGAATGACCGTTGCCAGTTGCTCCAGTGGGGATACATCAACAATGTTGCTGTAGTTGTTGGATAAGAACTGACGTGATTGATCAACGATTATAATAGTTGAAATGCGATAATGTGGCCCGTTTTGAGCAATATCGAGAAGATGGCGTGCTGCCGTTTGAGGAAATTTCTCCGGGTCTGGGAAGTCCATTACCATCAAGATGCGGTACGGTTCGTGCAGGTTACCCGCTGGCTGGTAGGGAATACGTTCAATATGTTCGGTAAGGTCGGCAAGGTGTTGTTCAATTTGTTGTCCTGTGAACAAAGCTCTACCAGACATGAGAATATCGGGATGATCTCTGAGCCAAAAGAAAGGTTCAAAGGTTCGTCCAGCGCGGGCTGGGTCAATCAGCGTGAAATGCACTTTCCCCGGAGCTTGTGTCAGCAAAAAGCGCAGCATAAGTGATAAGGCTACCGATATAGCCGCATCTTTCGCTTCTCTCGGTGCGCCAGTCACTTCCAAAAGCAGGTTATCGCCGTTTGGACACGAGATAAGAGATGGTATGGCAGGGAGTGGCCGCAGAGATGGCAGTGGGTATACGGTGAGCTGACCGACACGGGCGACGGGAGGATTAGGGATGGTAGAGCTACTGCTAGCACTATTACGCCATTGTTCCCAGAGTGGATTATCCCAATCGATGCCACTATAATGCAGCTTTTGCATAAATCTATCTACTTCTGCTTGCCGCTCTGACAACTGGTCATTCCACTTTTTGGTAGATTGATTGAGATCACTATTAAAGTTCCGTTTAATCGCTGCTTCCTGTTGATAGAAGCTAGCCGTGATACGCTGACGCTCCGCCTCCCTTTCTTTCTCCATATACGCTGCAATTTGTTGCAAACGAGCAAAGGCATTGCTCATTCTGACAATAGGAAGCAAGCTAAACGCTCCGCTAGCAAGCAAAAAGACGAACCCCAGCAACACCAATAGAACCTCTATAGCAGCCATAATAGGAATATGCTGTATATTGTGGACAGTAGTGATAGCAATCCATACGGTTGCCACAAAAGCGAGGACAACACATATTCCTCCTTTCAGCTCACTTCTTTTAAAAAGGTTCCTTGGCGATGGGTTATGGCGCAGAAATCTGGCTATGTGGTCATAGTTTTTATGTTTCTGCGGGAGATAGATAGCTATGTACTCTGAAAATGTGGTCTCTTGCGCTGGTGCGATGGTAGGATGGACGAACGACGAAACAAACCAGCACCATCTATTCCATCCATGTCGCTTGATATACTTACTCACGGTATCAACCGCATGCCGAAACGGCTCGACTTCTGCATCGGTTGCCGCGAGGTCTTTGTCGCGTTGTAGCTCCGCCTTTTTTAGCGCATCGGTACCCTCTCGCTCGATTCTCTCACATTCTTCCCTCTGCTTTGCTGTAATTTCGACAAAGTGTTGTACTAATCTCTGCTGCTCAAGGACAAGATCATGCACTGGCATCTCTTCCCGTTGCGTAGGTATTGAAGGCAGTGGTACAGTGGAGCCTGGTACTGTGAAAGCAGTTGGGGATGCACCTCCAGTGCCAATCGGTGGTAGCACCAATAGATTGGGACCTGGGATATGCTGTGTTAAAGCTCGCTCCAGCTCGTTCCCAAACTCTTGGACGCTGAGATAGCGGCTATGCGGATTTTTACGTAATGCTTGCTGCACTACCTGTTCAACTTGTAGAGAGATAGCAGGATTTTTTTGGTAGAGCGACGATGGAGGCATCTGTTGATGTAGTTGCTGCAATTCAAAAGCAGTGCCGTGAAAAGGGACATCTCCAGTGAGTAACTCATAGGCTACGATACCCAGCGCATATTGATCACTAGCAGCGACGGGGTGTCCATCGAATTGTTCAGGAGCGGCATACAGCCAGGTACCCTTTGGTTGCTGCACTGTAGGATCAGCGGTATTCCGCCCGACCTCAGCAATACCGAAGTCACTGAGCATGAGTCGATTATCCTGTCCGAGCAGCATGTTGGCCGGTTTAACATCCAGATGGGTAATGTGATGATCGTGGGCAAATTGTAAAGCCGAGGCCATCTGTTTGATATATGAAGCTACCTGCGCTGGCTGCATGGGTACACCATGGGTGATCCTTTGGGCCAAGGAGCCATGCTGCGCATATTCCATGACCAGAAAAGGAACATAGTCTTCTACTGCAAATTCCATGACAGGCACAATGTTGGGATGTTGGAGATTGGCGATGATTTTCGCTTCATCAAAAAACCTGGTCAGCAGCTCTTGATTGATCACTTGCGCATTCAACACTTTAATGGCTGCCCACCGCTTGAGGTGAATATGTTCGCCCAGGTACACCTGAGCGAAGCCGCCTGTCCCCAACGATTGTAGCAGGCGATATTTGCCCAATTGTTGTCCCGTTAAATCGTTCATGTTCTTTTCGCCTTTTGGCAAAAGCAGAAGAATGCCTTCTTACTCTTTACAAGAATAAAGACGTTAGAACATAGGAGATGTAAAATAATCTATATTGGTAGACTTTTCTGATGATAAGAGTCTATGAGCCATTGGCATGATGAGGTATAATTGTGGGTAGGAAAGAATACAGGCTGTTCGACTCATTGCAACGCTTTCAGCGTAAAGGGGACAGGAATCCATGATGCTAACGAAATATATTCGCGCCGCGATGGGCAAAGCAAGATATGAGATTTTGCCAGACGATGGCTCTTTTTATGGAGAAATTGTGGGCTTCAATGGCGTGTACGCCAATACACCTACACTCGAACAATGCCGTGATGATCTCGAGGAAGTTTTGGAGGGCTGGATTTTGCTGCGCGTCTCTCTTCATTTTCCGTTGCCTGTTGTTGATGGTATTGAGATACAAATTAGAGAAGTAGCCTGATGCCTCATCTAGGCCCTATTAAGCGCAAAGACCTGATTTACTACTTGAGGCAATTAGGCTTTGAAGGTCCTTATCCAGGCGGAAACCACCAATATATGGTGAAAATAAAAGAAAAAATCACGTTAACCATACCAAATCCCCATCATGGTGATATTGGGG
>JBPCJY010000118.1:0-28942 GCA_051004815.1 Ktedonobacteraceae bacterium | reverse complement strand
AACAACGCATCGACGACCTCAAGACGTTTGCTGAAACCGTAGAAGAGAAAATAAGCTGAGAGAACCCTTGCAGCGTGTGCCGTAGCAACCAGGGCGACCGCAAGGGATCGCCCCTACTATACACGGGCTTGATAAGCCGATTCACTCGTGTATAGTAGGGGCGATCCCTTGCGGTCGCCCTGGTTGCTACGGCACACGCTGCAAGAATTCTCTCAGCTTATTTTCTCTTCTACGGTTTCAGCAAACGTCTTGAGGTCGTCGATGCGTTGTTGGATGTGGTCGTAGAGGAGGTCGCGGCTGAGTGTGCCAGGATCATGGACCAGTGAATCACGCAGGTTGGTGAGAACTTCCAGGCGGTATGCCAGTGCCTGGGGAATAATCTTTTGGCCCGCGATAATACTCAGGAGTTCGTGATAGCCTTCGGGGCGGCGCAAGCCAAAGGAGGCTACCAGGATGCCGCAGGTGTGCAGGCAAGACTCGATTGCCAGTTGCAGGTAGCGTTCCGCCAGACCATAGATGCGATAATCGGTAGTAAATTCCTCGCGCTGTGTTTCGCCAAGGCCATGCAAGATGTGTACGGATTCGCGTAACTGCTTCAGTTGCCGTTGGACCAATTCTTTATCGATGGGCAACACCTGCCCGACGAGGCGGCGATTTAAGGCCTGGTTTTGAATTTCGTCAAGCTTTTTGAAATCCAGGTAAGCCATGACTGCCTTTGTCTCAAACGATACTCGTTGTTTCTCATCCCGTGTGAACAAGATTTGTCCGTACTTAATCACCTGCAATTTGAGTAAGAGGGAAGCTTGATTCAAAATCACCACGTCGATTGTTTCGGACTCTAACCTCTTGGCCAGCTCACTGAAAAAGTAGAGCTGGTAATCAAGAAATTGATCTGACTTAATCTGGTCCATCAGGAGGATAGCAATATCCACATCACTGAGGTGTCCAAACGAGGTACGGCTGGAAAGTGAACCGGCGAGGTAGGCGGCGTTGACGGGACTTTGCGAGAAGAGTTGATTGAGCTGAGACTGTTTTTCGAATAAGTTCATCAAGAACCTCCGAGAGAAACCTGGACCTGTGACGGTCTTTAGCGCGAACGAAGAAACATTGCTTATGACAACTATACCATATTGAACGCTGGTTACGGAACCTCTGGTAGCTTCATGCGATGGGTAGAGACGATTCCCTCCACCCCGGACAGGCACAAGGCCCCCGCCGCCACATCCCCCTGTCCCTACGAATGACTACTACCCGTTCATTGAAGGTTGATGGAACACTACGGTTGCTTGCTGCGGTCTTCAGTGAGAGGGATGGGTGTCACGGTCAGCCTTCGACCCATTCTTCGCCGTTGGTGGCAACCTCTTTTTTCCAGATGGGGACGGTTGTTTTTAACGTGTCGATGATGTAGCGGCAAGCCTCGAAGGCCTCGGCGCGGTGTGGCGTGGCGACCGCGATGATGACACTGGCTTCGCCGATCTCCAAGCGACCAAAGCGATGGGCGACCGCGACGTGTTCCACGCCCCAACGGCGTTGCGCCTCGGCGACAATTGTGCGAATTTGCTGTTCAGCCATCTCAGGGTAGAGATCGTATTCGAGGTAGCGCACCTGTTTACCGCGTGCATTGTCGCGTACAACCCCTTCAAAGATGGCGATGCCACCGGCGGCGGGGTCGGAAACGGCGGCGATGAGCGCATTTCTATCCAATGGCTCGCGCGTAAGTTGAATCAGAGGTTCCATCGAATGTACTCCTGTGGATGTTCATGGATGCCTGCGCATCCACCACCCATGGGGGGAATGAACACCAGCTCGTCTCCATCATGTAGGGCAGTGTTGGCGGGAACGTAGCCACGGTTGACGGCACAAAGCGAGCGTTCTATAATCGGTTGCAGGCGTGGGTAACGGGCGAGTAACTGTGTGCGCACATCGCTGATGGTAGCGGCGGCGGGCAATGTCCAGATTTCCTCGCTCTGTCCCGTAATCTCATGGAATGAGGCAAAGTAACGTATACGAATCTTCATGACAAAAGTATAGCATATCTAGTGCAGCCTTTAAAGCAGTGGGAATGGTCAGCTTGAGCCATTGCTCAGGTTGCCCTCCCACAAGGCTTAGCGGGTACGTGTGACTTTCGTGAGGCTACGTGGCTGGTCGGGATCGAGTCCCTTATAGAGAGCCAGATATTGCGCGAAGAGCTGACCAGGGATGATATAGGGTATTGGCGCAAGCAGTTCAGCAATATTTGCTCGTGCATCGCTTCCACTTCCATGTAGTACAGGGGGCAGCTCGAGTGGAACAGGTATCGTTGCCTGCTCTAGCAAAGGTCCCTCTTCGGCAACCACCAGGCAATCTGCGCCGCGCTCGCGTAGCCAGTGGAGCAATTCAAGTGAATCGGCGGAGGTGCGTCCTGGTGGCGCAAAGAGGATCACGGGGAGACCTCCGGTGACCAGGGCGGCAGGTCCATGGCGGAAATCGGCGGTTGAGAAGGGGGTCGCGACCACGTAGCAGGTTTCCTCCAATTTCAGGGCTGTCTCACGAGCGGTGCTGTACTGGAAGACGCGCCCTAGCACCACACAATCACGGGCATAGACGTAACGCTCGGCCACACGCGCAATGGCCTTCTCACTCTTGAGTGCCGCTGTGACGAGGTCTGGAATTTGCGCGAGGCCGTCACGGAGTGGTTCCCCACCGGGGAGAAACGCGGCCAGCATCGCGAGTACAGCGCAGGTGGTAGTGTAGGTCTTGGTGGCCGCGACACTGCGCTCCAAGTCGGCATGACAGAGCAAGGTATGTTGAGCTGTCTTCGCCAGAAGCGAGCCTTCCTGGTTCGTGATACCCGCCGTCAAAGCACCCGCCTTGCGTGCCTGGGCCACGACTTCTACGATATCGGGAGATTCACCCGATTGCGAGATGCCGATGACCAGGGCGTGTCCAAGTTGGAGCGAGGCTCCGTAGAGGGTATACAGCGAGGGCGTCGCCAGGGCGACGGGGATACCGTTCAGGTACTGGAAGAGGTATTGGGCATACAGGGCGGCATGATCGGACGTACCACGAGCCGCAAGGATCACCAGGTCCACATTGCGCTGCTGCGCTTCCAGGGCAACCTGGCGAACAGGCTCCAAGGTATTGCTCAGGGTACGGCGCAACGCTGCTGGTTGCTCCTGAATCTCATCCAACATAAGTGTTTGCCCTTGCGGGCGAGAATGCTCTTGCATGCGCGTGCTCCTTTTCTCAGGATAGGTGTTGTCTGTCTACCAGGTAGTAGGCAGCATTGGCGAGGGTTATTCCTCCTCGTTATCGTTGTCTCCCTCGCTTTCGCTGAAAACAGCTCTTATTTGCACCGATCGGTTCATGCTCCCCTGGGCCAGTGGAGTTCAGCCCTGGGAACTCCCAGCGCGAGCCAGGCTTTGAGTGCCGCACCCAGATACCCGGCGTCATTGCCCAACGCGGTGGCAAGCAGCGGCACCAATTCCTGTGCCAAGCGTCACGAGGAGATAATCTTCACTGCCGCGAGCTGCTCCCAGGAACCCTTCGGCGATACTTGCTGTCCGAACGTCGTGTCCGACGACCGATGGGACGCCAAGACGCTCTTCCAGCAAGCGGCGTAGTGGCACATCCTTCCACTTAAGATTGACGGATGCGAGGACCACACCGATCTCCTCTTCTACCAAGCCGGGTACCGCCACGCCGATTGCGACAACGCGGTCAATTCCCGCTAAGCCCCGCGACTGCTTTGCCAGATCGGATGCAAAGTCGAGGGTGCTGGCAATCACCGCCTCGGGTCCCCTTTCGCGCAGTGTGGGTCGCTGCTCTTTGATGACCACGCGGCCCTGACGGTCAATCAGTGCCGCTTTGAGTCCTGTTCCTCCCACGTCCATGCCGATAACAAGGTTGTCACGCTCTTCGGTGGTCATCTTTGTCCCTCCCTCCCTGCTTGCAACGACGAGCTGTCGAGAGCAGTTACTTTGCTACCCATCTGCCCCCGTTTTCCCAATAGCCGCGGATCGCCTCTAATGGTCGTCCCTTGGTCTCGGGTGCCAACCACCAGACAAACAGCCAGGCTATCACCGCGAAGACGACGAGGGTGATAAAGGTGATCGTACCACCAAGTGCCGTGAGCGCGCTCAGGAAGAACGCCGCGATAATTACGTTGGCTACCAAGTCGGCGGTCAGCATCGTTGAGGAGCCGAGCGCACGCAACTGCGCTGGGAAGCTTTCCGAGGCGTAGACCCAGACCATGGAGCCGAAGCCAAAGTTGAAGGCAGCCGTGAAAAAGAGGATGCCAACGAAACCGAGGAAGGAAAGTGCGCCCGTGAACGTCCCAAAGCTAAAAATGACGGCCATGAGGATGCCTGAGAGAATCATCACTCCGATTCCGGTCATCAGGGTAGGGCGTCTCCCCAACCTATCCACGATGGAGAGCGAGCCGATAGTCGCGATGAACGAGGCGACTTGCACAATGCCCGGCAGGATGAGCAGGGCGAAATTGCCCTGGAAGCCCATCGCCTTGAAGATGAGCGGGCTGTAGAACACGACGGCGTTGATGCCGGTGATCTGGACCAGGAAGCCGAGGATCACGACGAAGAAGGTGGCCTTCAAGAAGGGTGGTCGCAGCATGTCGATCAGCTTGCCTCCTCGCTCGCGTCTGAGGTCTTCCTCAAATTGGCGCATCTCCTCATCTACCTCTGCCTCTGACTCAATGCGCAGAAGTGCCTCCCGCGCCCGCTCACGTCTTCCCTTCATGAGGTACCAGCGCGGCGTATCGGGCAGTGGCAAGAGCATAAAGCCGACGATAACTGCTGGCAGGGCGGCAAGCCCCAACATGATACGCCACAATCCACCTAAGGCGAGAGCGTAGTCGATGAAGTAGGCGATCATGATGCCCGCCACAGTAGCCAGTTGGTACATGACTATCAGGCGGCCTCGCACGGATGCAGGCACCGACTCTGCCACGAAAATTGGGGCGACCACAATTGAAACCCCGATCGTCACTCCTAGCAGAAAGCGCGTGACATCCAACCAGATCAGGTTGAAGGACACGGCACTCAGAAGAGCGAACACAGCGTAGGAGAACGCGACGATCACCATGATCGGTTTACGACCAATAGCATTGGCGATCGGGCCACCGAGCAGGACACCCACAATGGAGCCCACCACCACCACGGTGACCACCGATTCTACCTGAGCTGTGCTGAGATGGAACTCTGCCGGAATAAACAGTAAAGCTCCCGATATATTGCCGAGATCGTAGCCATAGATAATCCCGATAATCGCGGCAGTGATGGCTACCAGGGTACTTCGGTGCGAGTTGGCGGCCTACGAGGCGTTTGTGGACGGGTTTAACATTCTAAATCCCTCTTTCTGATTAACGTTGAACCGAAAGGCCATCAGAGCTACTACGCTTCACACAAAGCGTGAGGAGCATATCTGGCTCAGAAACTCGGGAGGGATAGGCATGTCCGCCGTTTTTCTGAGTAGGGATATGGAAATGCTACCCTAAAGATTAGTCAAAGTATAGCATATTTTGCCGCACGCAGAGCGAGTTCGGCCAGCGTGCGGACTGTGACTCCGGTTGAGCCTTTCTCCTGGTGGGGCTTTTTGCTGTCGGCATAGCTGGTACCTGCGATATCCAGGTGCGCCCAGGCGGCATCACCTACGAAGTTTTCCAGGATTTTGGCGGCAGTAACCGCACTGGCTGTGCGACCGCCGGTCTGTTTGATATCGGCAATGTCGCTCTTGATCTGTTCAGCATACTCGGCATCGAGCGGCATGGGCCAGAATTTCTCGCCTGCTGCCTGACCGGCGGCAATGATTTCGTCGCTGAGGTGTGCATCATTGCAGAACATGCCGGTCATGGTAGAACCGAGGGCGACGACGATGCCACCAGTCAAGGTGGCTACGTCGATGATGGGCGAAAGTCCTTCTCGCACTGCATATGAAAGGGCGTCGGCCAGCACGAGGCGACCTTCAGCATCGGTATTGACGATTTCGATGGTCTTGCCATTGAGTATGCGGAGAATATCGCCGGGGCGATAAGCGGTGCCGCTGGGCATATTTTCTGTGCTGGAGACCAGCGCGGTCACGTTGATAGAGGGTTTTAAGGCGGCGATAGCTTGCATCGCGCCGATGACTGCCGCGGCCCCGCCCATATCGCCTTTCATTTCGTCCATGCCGCTGGCGGGTTTGATTGAGATACCGCCGGTATCAAAGGTGATGCCTTTGCCGACGAGAGCCATGCCTTTATCCGCATTGTTGGGTGCGCCGCGATAACGCAAGATAATGAATTTTGGTGGCTCCGCGCTGCCCTGAGCTACGCCTAACAGGCCACCCATGCCCAATTCTTGCATCTGTGGTCGCTCCAGTATTTCGCATGCTATGCCAAATTGTTTGGCCATCGCGCTGGCACGGTTGGCTAGCTCGGTTGGGGTGAGGACATTGGGTGGCTCGTTGACCAGGTCACGAGCGAAATTTGTGGCCTCGGCCAGAGCGGAAGCGCGTCGAATGGCCGCGTTGAGTTCTTGCTCGTTGCTTGTGGGAAGCAGTATTTTCGTAATGCCTTGCTCATTGCCTACGTTATCGGCGTGCTGATATTTCCTGAAGTTGTACACGCCGAGGAGTGCGCCCTCGACCTGTGCTTGTGCAGCCAGGGCAGGGCTAATGCCCGTTTCTTTGCCGTTGATTGCCAGGGCTATCTGATGTGCTCCGGTATGTTGTAAGTGGCGGGCGGCAATAGCACTGGCGCGGCGGATAGATTGTGTGTTGATGGTTTCCTGACTGCCCAGACCGACGATGATTACCCGTCTGGTGGCTAGTTTGCCCATCGTGTGGATGGTGGTCATTTCTCCCAGGTTGCCCTTGAACTCACCAGCGGTGCCAAGCTGGTCGATGAGACCGTCCAGTACACTATCCACTGTTCTGGCGGCCCCAGGTAACGTTATGCTCGTGTTGCCTTGACCAGCTTTGGTGCGTACGACACCCACGACCAATGCATCACATGCGACATCTTTGATCGCTTTACTTGTTGCTTGGATATCCATTTTTTGGCTCTCAACCTTCTAACTACGTTTTTGGTGATCCAAAAGGTATTGACCAGCCAGTATATGGCTGGTCAAGTGATCGCCTACTCTGATGGTATAGTACCAAATTTCACAATAATATGCTATCTCTGCAATATTTGTCTCAGACATTTGGAGAGAAGACTGTCCGTGAGCGGACTGGAGAGGGATTCGGTCTGTCATTCTGAGCGGAGCGAAGAATCTGCACCTGGGTTAGCGAGAGATTCTTCGCTCCGCTCAGAATGACAGGCTTCTCTCCAAATGTCTGCTACTTGTCTTACCTTTGTGGTAGTAGGCGGTCTACTACTTCTAGTAGTTGGCGGGGTTTGAATGGTTTTGTCAGGTACTCATTACAGCCGATTTGTATCGCGGCCTCGCTTTCGTCATTTAAAGCGTAGGCGGTCACTGCGACAATGGGGACGTTTGTATAGTCTGGACGGGCACGGATCAATTGTGTGGTGCGGTAGCCATCGAGGACAGGCATAGAGAGATCGGTCAGGATCAAGTCAACCAGTTCGCGGTCGAGTATTTCTAACGCTTCACGCCCATTGGAGGCGGAAAGGCAGTGATAGCCACGGGTAGAAAGCACCCGTTCAATCAGGATACGGTTAGAGACTTCGTTTTCAACGATCAGTATAGTTGGCTGGCCTGTGCCAATCTGCGATGTGTTCATGGTTTTCTTCTCTTTCGACTGCTTGCCGTTGTCAAGGTAGCGCGGGATGTGCTGTGACAGTGGAGACGATAGGCAATGTAAAGGAAAATATAGAGCCGATGCCTAGCACGCTTTCCACGGCAACTTCACCACCTTGCAGTTCAATTAACTTTCTTGCGATGGTCAACCCCAGTCCGGTGCCACCAAAACGGCGTGTTGTGCTGCCATCGGCCTGGCGGAACGCCTCAAAAATGTAGCCCAGAGCCGCTGGCGAAATTCCAATGCCGGAGTCGCATACAGAGATGCGCAGTAAATCGTAGTCCGCCAGGAGCATGCAGCGAATGGTGATTCCGCCCTGCTCGGTAAATTTCAGGGCATTGGAAACCATGTTGATGACAATCTGGCGAATGCGATGGCTATCCGCTAATACCATTGGTAACGAATCAGCTTTTTCCAGGGTAAGATATAGCCCTTTTGTATTTGCCATGGGCTTGAGTTGATCGACTACCTCTTGCAAACAGGGTTCCAGTGTGAGAGGTTCAGCCTTGACCTCCAGACGATCAGCTTCAATTTTCGAGAGGTCCAACATATCATCGACCAGGTGAGAGAGGTCTTCGGCACGTCGGACCATGAACTGGATATGTTCTTCCTGCTCAGCCGTAAGCTCTCCATCGAGGAAGCCTTCGAGAATTAACGCGCCATAACTAATAATACTGTGTAAAGGGGTACGCAATTCATGGGTAACGGTGGCCAAAAATTGCGATTTGAGATGGTTAACGCGTTCAAGGGCGGCATTCTTCTCTTTGACCTCGGCGAATAGCAAGGCATTTTGAATGGCCATGGCGGCCTGGATGGCGGCTGTGCTCAAGAGGAAGGTATCGCGCCTCGTGACGTAATGTGGCTTATCATCGTAAAGGATGAATACGCCAATGGGCTGTTCTAGCAAAATGATGGGTACGGCAATAACATAGCGATGTCCTGCCTCTAACGCCATATGCGACCAGACCTCGCCGCGCTCTTGATAAATGGTGGCGACATCCTCGCCATAGATGATTTTGAGTTTCTGCATGGTCATACGGGCTAGCATCATATCCAGGTCGTTGAGGGCTGGTCGGGGAATGCGTGGGCGACGAGTGCTATAGGGAATAGGAGCCGAGTTCTGTTTTTGTGCACGAATGGCTTGTTGTTTGCCACTGAAAGAGCCGGGACGTGAGCTTGGTATCGCTACCATTTTTGTCGTCACTGCCAGGGTGATATCGCCATCAGGGTCGGCATGGACGGTAACAGCACCTTGTGGTCGTGTGGGCTGAGCGTTAACAGAGTGTTCATTTGAGTCTTGATCGTCCCAATGCGCAACGGCCCAGGGCGAGAGCATCTCGCGTCCATAGAGCAGTAAGGATACTTTTTTTACCTGCATGATGGAGCCAAGGCGCGAGACGATCTCACCGAGCAGGTGTTCGAGGTTGAGAGTGGAGATCAAGGCGTCGCTCATGAGCAGCATATCGCGCATTTGCTCGGTCATTGCCAGGCTTTCACTCTCCTGCACAGAGAGTGATTCGGAGAGCAGGTTGAAAGAGCTATCCAGCATGCCTAGCTCATCGTTGGCTGGTGCTGCCAGTTGTGTGTTGCCGTTGTTCTCCATGAGCGTTCTGACGCGTGTTTGCAGGCGGCGTAGTGGGTGGATAAAGAAGTAGCGCGTAATGAATGTGTAGGCGATGACACCCAGGGCAAACACAAAGATGCCCATGGCAGCCAGCAATTGGAGCGATCGTCCTAGATGGTTATTGATGCTGTACAGTGGTTCAATATCTACAATCACCAGGGAGGGTGACTTTGGTAGCTGATTTTTGGCTTGCGCAGACTTTGCCAGCGCCATAAAGTGCTGTGACCCATCTATGCGATTGAACTGACCGGGGTTACAGAGCTGGCTTGCGGATAAAATTTGAGCGAAAGAGAACCAGCGCATGGTTGATGCGAGCACATGATTGTGTTCGCACAATACGACATTGGAACTTGTTTTTTGCACGAGAGCTTGTGCGAAATCGTCATCTATAGTCTGTTGTGCGAGCAATACGCCGAGCACCTGATTGGGGCTGGAACCCATAACTGGGGTAGCCACGCTCAGTAGCCAGGTAGCATTGTTGGTAGATGAGAGCAGTGTGGAAGATGATTTCTTCTGCAAGACTTGCTCTACTAAGGGATTGGTTGAAGCGGAGGGAGCAGTGTTGATGGTAAGTCCCTCGTCTAATTGTCCAACAAGCCGAAGATCTTTAGTAAGAACAGCGAGGTCCGCAAAGAAGAGATGATAGTGTGAAGGAACAATGTCTAATGTGCTTTGCAAGGCCTTTTGTAGATCCTGACGAGTTGTTGGCGTAGAGGGTTGCGAGAGTGCGGAGATAATGATAGGGTCCTTGGCTACCTGTTTTATATCTTGTAGCAATATGGCGGTATGCTCCGCATAGGCATCGCGGATAGTTGAAAGGTGTGAGGAGGCGTCACTTCTTGCTTCGTGTTCAAAGGTGAATAGCAATAATTCCCAGGACAAAGCCGAAAAAAGTACCATACACAGCAAGAGTGTTAGAGCCGCGACCAATATCAGTTTTCCACCCAAAGATCTGACTTTGAATCTCATGCGAACCTTTCTCGCAAGTACAAAAGTAAGGGGAGGACGGGGTGCCAGCTCGTCCTCCCCTTACCACGCGGTGCTTTTGCATCGCGAAACTCTAGAAGGTGCGCGTACAAACCCCATGGGGAAAAGGTTGCACATAATCCAGATGGACGCTACAAGCTGCTCGTCGAGGTGGATCTGCTTGCCTACGAACATCCCGCTTTCCGCTCCAGGTCTATGTATTATAACGCATAACTGTGCAAATTGATATCATTTTCAGGAGCAATTTTCCAAAATGTACATGGCGGTGAGAAATAGCTTGGAAGGTTTCATCCCTGTTCACCCTTGAATATATTCGATATAGCCTTGCTTGAGTAGGTGGACAAGGGTCTGTACCACATCTGCATCGCTGCGATTGACCAGGTGCTTGATGGTATGCAAGGTTCGTTTGCCGTCCAGGAGGAGGAATACAAGGCGGTCTTTCCTATCCAGCTGGTTGATGATGCTCGATTGCTTAGCTAGTGGGAGGGCGCGAAAGATAGCGGACATACGTGGCTGCGTGCCGCTCTCTCTCTGTGGTGGTATTATCGCCTGGGGCGTCTTTGTTGGCTGGGTTGGCGGTGTTGTAGAGGGGGCGTGGCGCAGGCTTTTAGGAATAACGGGCATTCCTATGGCTGGTGTTTGACGAGTCTCTTCTAACTCAATAGGCAACATTGGCTTGCCCTGGGTAGACTGTGAGGGTTGTGCCACGCGCTGTTGTTGAAGGTGTGTGTAACCAGAGGGTGGTTGCTCACCCTCAAAGAAGCTATAATGAGTGTCTTTCCATTGCAGCATAGTGTAAAGGGCGGTTTCTCCGGTCTCACGCGTGGTGTGGGCAAAAGCGGTGTTGCCCTGGACAAAAAAAATCTCGCCTTGCTCGCTTCCTTGTGCGAGGCTCAGACGGCCTGTGAGTTGTTTGAGGGCGATATTTTGCAAGACGTTTACTAAACGTTCAGTAGTGACAGCATGTGAACTAAGCATAGTTTTCTCCTCCATAACACACGTACACCCAATATCCCAAAACTCTACAACAACCTTACCATCGAACACTATACTCAGATCATATGAATATGGCGTTAAAGTGGAGGTCGCACCTGTGAAATTGCTGTGAATATCTGTAATTCTCTGTGTATCATTTTGTATTTTTCTGCTTGTTATGCAAGGTTATCACGGAATTTCGGTCCAGAGAATGGGACCATCTGTGGCCTTTGGATCGATCTGGAGCGTGGTATGGTGCTGTATGTCTACCAGATAGATGCCTTGTTGCCCATCACCTAATGCGATAACCAACTGGCTGGGCGAGTTCGCGGCCCAGGTATAGGTAGCGGCTAGCCCGCGCAGTGCCAGTGAGTGAACATTCTTGCCGCCGTGCAGGTCTACGATAATCGTTTGCGTGCCAGTACTATAGGCGAGTTCTTGTCCCGATTGGGACCAGGCGGGTGCGGGACTATTTGTGACGCCTGTGGCGATAAACGTATCGACGAGGGTGGTTACATTGACGGTATGGAATGCTCCCACGCCGAGGGCAATGCTATCCAGGTAGTCAATCTGGGTGCCATCGGGCGACCACTGTGCAAAATTCACCTGCTTGCCGCTAGTAAGTATGATGGGAGCGGCTCCTTGTACGGCATTGATGCGCCACAGATTGGTGGCACGCCCTGCTGACGAGGCGACCAGGAGCCAACTGCCTATGCCACCATCTCCATTGCTGCTATAGGTTGCCTGTACGTAGTCGCCCAGGATGAGTTCTTGTGGATAGGCGTTGCCACCGACACCAACATGGCGTAGCCAGATACTGTGGACATGTCCTGGCATGCCAACGCTCCATGTGATGGCGGGAATATTCGTATCGGGCGACCAATTCAACGCGAGCAGGGTATCATTAGGATTGCCTTGAGCGTGAATAGTATTGGTAATAACCAGTAGGCCGTGGTTCTGGGTGTTATAGTCCAGGATACTCACGGTAGTACCTTGGATGAGTTCAAAGGCTATCCGTATGCCATCGGGCGACCAGACGGGGTGAGAAACGCTGCCCTGCATGGGAAGCTGCACTGTCTGTATCGTACCCGAATTTTGCGAATAAACCGAGAGGCTGGTAAGACCAGTACCTATGGGATCGGCTACAAAGGCCAGCATGGTATCATCGGGCGACCATGTCAAGCTATTGAGAATGTTTTCTCCGGTAGCGGTATCCCAAACGGACGCGGGGGCAGTGCCAGCTTTTAGTAATGGCTGAGGGATAATTGTATCGCGCTGCCCGTCGCTGCGTAACGTATGCAGTTGTGCCTGTTGTAGATCAATGTACGCGAGTAAATCGCCAGAGTAGCGACCTGGTAGCGGTGGACTGACCGCCCAATTTTGGGCGACGGTGATATTCTTTGGTGTCAACTGCCGAGGGCGTGCCGTGCCATCTGCCGGTGTGCTCCATAATGAGCCATCCCGCAGGAAGACAAAGTGCATACCGGCTGAGAGTGGTGCCGTGGATGGTAATCCAGCAGGCGGTGTAATAGTGTTGCTATTTTTGGCTAAACTCTTGCTTTGTGACCAAAGATTCCAGGCAATTAAACTGCCAACACCAATCGTGAGCAGGAGCGCAGCGGCTATGGCGGCTTGCATAACAAGCAGGACCCAGGTGCTCTTTCGTTGTTTGTGTAAAGGGTTGGTGTTGGGACGCAGTGGAATAGGTGCAGATAGATGTACTTCTGGATTGGGTGTAGTGTTTGCTGAAACACCACGTCCACCTGGTAGAGCTATTAATTGTGGGCGACCGGGAGTATCACGGCGAGAACTTTTATGCGGGGCAGTATGTTCTCGTTCTAAAATGTTGATCTTGTTGTCATAGGTGCCAGTAATTTCAAGATACGCGGCTGAAGAAAAGATTTTTTCACGTAACTCTGTACTGGGATTGACGCGAGGTAGATGAGCGAGGAGGTCGTCAAAACGGCGAAAATCAGCCAGTACCGTGCTGCAATGGCTACAATCTTGCAGGTGTGCAGCAATCTGTAAATTCAGTTGTGATGCGGACTCCGCCGTTTCCCCCAAGGCAAGCGAGTCGTCAAGGTAAGCACTGAGTAGCTCCTCGACTTGCTCGCAGTTCATTTTGTGCCTCCCTGTTCCAATGACTTATAATGCTCTCGAAATGATTGCCGTGCCCGTGATAAATACATCTTGACGCCGCTCTCCGCGATATTTAACGCCTGCGCTATCTCGCTGTAAGAGAACCCTTCTTGCGTATACAGCAGGAGTGCCGCCCGATACTGTTGGGGCATGCGATGGAGTGCGGCGCGAACGAGTTCCGTCGTGCCATACAATTCTTGCGGATCTGCACTCTCAACATCTGCTGGTTCGTGATCAAGGTCCTGCCAAGGCAGCCATGCGATCAATTTTCGGCGGCGCAACGCATCATAAGCGGTGTTCGTTGCGATACGATATAACCAGGCTGACAACTTCAAGCTGGCATCCATTTTAGGAAGCGCACGAAACGCTTTCAAAAAGGTATCTTGCGTTAAATCGTCTGCCTGTTCGCGATCTCCAACCAGGTGATACACATAGTTGTAGATCGGTATTTTATATTCGTCATATATCTGGTCAAAGGACCAAGTACTTTCCTTGGTTTCCACCCTGGCCATGCGTTACAGTCCCTTCGATGGCTATAGCTATCTACTTGACCGTTCCATGCAAGTGATAGTTGCTCATCTCCGAGTGCGCAAGGTCTAAGAAAGTTCTTGCGGTGCCGGAAAGGCTTTCATCCTTCTGTGTAGTGGAACGGACAACTAACGCTTTCAGTAACATAGCGAAGGAGTCCAAAGCGTATCTTCTTCGCCGTCACGCTGTATACCATGGTAGCATACTTTTGCTGATTTCTTAGATTGAGTGGCCTATTGCTTAGTACTATTGGGGGTACTCATCCATGATCGTGCAGTCGCTTCGTTGTAAAACACTAGATTCCGCCATTGCAATTATTGACCCATAGGCCTATGGTCTTCTCGTTTCAGATGAGACGTGATATCATACATGGAGACCATTTCACACTCTCAGGAAGTATTTGAGGAGGATGGCTGCTTCTATGGGCGAGAAAATGCAAACGGGTGGTGTGCGCACAGTTTGGTGGGAAGAAGATGCTTCCCAGGAGGCGGTGTGTCTGCTAGATCAGTCGCTGCTTCCGCAGGAAGTGATCTATCTCAGGTTAACGTCCGAGCGGGAAGTTGCCGAGGCCATCAGGACGTTGAAGGTACGTGGTGCGCCTGTCATTGGTGTCACCGCGGCTTTTGGTATGGCTCTGGCACTGTGCCGTCTGCTGCGGGAGCGAGGAGATCGGGGCGACACGCTTACCCTTGCCGAGGCGCAAGCCCATCTGCGCTCCACTGGCGAGTTATTGGCGGCTACTCGTCCAACGGCAGTCAACCTCTTTTGGGCGATAGAGCGCATGCAACTATGTGCTCAGAAGGCTATTCGTGAGCAGTACAGTATTCAGGCACTCGTTCAGCATGTACAGACTGAAGCACAGGCAATCGCGGATGAAGATTTCGCTGCTTGTCTGAGTATGGGTACTTACGGAGCAGAACTGATCGCGGACGGGGATATATTGCTGACGCATTGTAATGCTGGTGCTCTGGCAACTGCTGGTTGGGGAACCGCTCTGGCTCCTCTGTATGTGGCCCATAAAGCGGGGAAACGGATGCATGTGTTTGTTGATGAGACGCGTCCTGTTTTGCAGGGGGCGCGTCTGACTGCCTGGGAACTCCAGCAAGAAGGCATCCCATTGACCTTAATTACCGACAATATGGCGGCGCATTTTATGCGTCGCGGTGGCATTAAGGCGGTGTTTGTGGGTGCGGACCGTATAGCGGCCAATGGAGATGTGGCAAATAAAATAGGCACCTATGGGGTCGCGGTCCTGGCGCAGGTTCATGCTATTCCGTTCTATGTCGTTGCGCCTTGTTCCACTATCGATCTCAAGCTTCCGTCAGGTGAACATATCCCTATCGAGCAGCGCAACCCGGAAGAAGTGACCAGCGTGCGCGGAACGGCTATTGCGCCTGTTGGTACACAGGCGGCCAATCCAGCATTTGACGTTACGCCACATATGTACGTAACTGCTATTATTACCGAGCGCGGTATTGTGTACCCTCCGTTTATAGAGGGTTTGCGACGCGTCTGTACAGATTAGCGGAAAATAGTGGAGGGCATGCAGTTTGCTAACGGAGAGTCAAGTCGTGCCAACTGTGGCACAGCATGTAGAAAGCGTTTTGGGTAAAGAAGGCTTTCGTTATGTCAGCACTGTTGTCGCCAATTGCAAGATGCTAGCTTTGGAATTGGAGGCTACAGAGGACGATACTTCCGCGTCCATTGATATGGAAGCTCTGATTATTGCTGGCTATTTGCATGATATTTCTACGAGTACGCACGGGTATCATGACCACCATCTGCAATCTGCTGAGATGGCGGTTGAGTTTTTGCGAGAGCTGAATCTACCTGCGGAGCGCGTAGAAAAGGTAAAACAAGTAATTCTGACGCATACCACGGTATTTTCGCCTGAGCAACGGGAAGACGCGCCAATTGAGGGGCGACTGCTCTATGATGCTGATAAAATTGGGCGGCTCAGCGGCCTGGCGGTAGTCACGTCATTAATTGAGTTTGGGGCGCGGTATCCGAATCGAGCCGTCACCGGTGAAGTGCTCGCGGCCATTCTTCGTCATATCGAAGAGCGTTTTGTTGAACTGTATCAATCGCTGAATACGGCACCGGCTCGCGAGATGGCGCAGGAGAAATTTGGTAGTACACTGGCATTTCTGGATGGTGTCATTGAGCACTTGAGCGATGCCACACCTATATGAAAGATACGTAGTCGAATAGGGGCGGGTACATTTCCGCCGTTTCTTACGCTATACTAATGGAGGTTGGAAGAGTTGTCCATTTTGGTTGTTGGTTCCGTGGCCCTGGATATTGTGGAGACACCATTTGCCAGGAGAGAAGAGGCTCTTGGGGGGGCCGCATCATATTTTTCTACCGCTGCTTCGCTGTATAGCCAGGTAAACCTGGTGGCAGTGGTTGGCAGTGACTTTCCGCACGAGCACCTGGATTTTTGGCGCAGTCGGCCTATTAACCTGAGCGGATTGCAGATACAACCCGGTGAGACCTTTCGCTGGGTGGCACGCTATCATATGGATATGAATGCGCGTGATACGCTGGATACGCGCCTGGGCGTCTACGCGGGTTTCCACCCGGCCATTCCCGTGGAGTACCTGGAGAGTTCGCTGCTTTTCCTGGCCAATATTCAGCCTGAATTGCAGATGGAAGTATTGGAGCAGGTTCCCAATGCGCGTTTGACCGTACTTGACACGATGGAATTGTGGATTATGACGGCCCGTCCTATGTTGACGGAGGTGATCAAAAAAGTTGATGTGCTCTTAATGAGCGAAGAGGAGATTCGACAGTATACGAACCAGGCGAGCATTTTGACTGGTGTGCGTCAACTGCTGGCGATGGGATTGAAATACGTGATCGTGAAGCAAGGGAGCTATGGTGCGCGGCTTTTCGGGGCTGATGGCACCTACTTTAGCGCACCATCCTATCCCTTGGAGGAGGTCATCGATCCCACTGGCGCGGGCGATGCCTTTGCCGGTGGTCTGCTCGGTTATCTTTCAACTGTGCAACCCGCAGCGGATGGTAGCTATGCGATTGAAGATATTAAGTGTGGCGTGGTGCATGGCAACATCATTGGTTCGTTTGTTTGCGAAGATTTCAGTATTGAACGTTTGCGCGGGTTGACAATGACCGATGTTGCCACACGCTACGAGACCCTTGTAGATTGTTCACACTTTGATCCCCATTGGCGACATCGTACCAAAGTGGCAGTATCCTGAGTTTGGATCGTGAAGAACGTATCGGATTTGTGATATTACGTTTGCTGTATGGTACATGTGTATGCTGAGAAGATCAATTGTTTAAGCGATAGAGCAATAAAGCAATAGGGGCGCACACAACAGCGTCCAGATAAAGGAATGACTATTTTATGACGACTTCATTACGTGGAGATGTGAAAGACAACTCATTAACGGCTCGCGGCAAAGGCCGCATTGAGTGGGCGGCGAAAGAGATGCCGGTGCTGCGCCTCATTCGAGAGCGTTTCGCGAAAGATTTGCCCTTGAAAGGCGTGCGTATGGCGGGCTGTCTGCATATCACGACTGAGACTGCTAATCTCGCCATCACTTTGAAGGCGGGTGGAGCAGACCTGGTGTTGTGTGCCTCCAATCCGCTTTCAACACAGGATGACGTGGCTGCTGCGCTGGTCAATGAGTATGGTATCCCCACCTTTGCTATCAAGGGCGAAGATGAGCAGACCTACTACCGCCATATTAACTCCGTGCTCGATCACAAGCCGCAGATGACGATGGATGATGGCTGCGATCTCGTCTCGACCATTCATACCAAGCGCACGGAACTGATTGCCGATATCATTGGCGGTATGGAAGAAACAACCACGGGTGTCATTCGTTTGCACAGCATGGAGAAAAATGGCGTTCTGCGTTTCCCCGTGCTGGCTGTCAACGAATCCGATACGAAGCATATGTTCGACAATCGCTATGGCACCGGACAAAGCTCGCTGGACGCTATTATTCGTTCTACGAACATCTTGTTGGCTGGACGCACGTTCGTTGTCTTTGGCTATGGCTGGTGTGGACGTGGCGTAGCATCGCGTGCGCATGGCATGGGTGCCAATGTGATTGTGACCGAGGTTGATCCTACTCGTGCATTAGAAGCGGTGATGGATGGCTATCGCGTCATGCCCGGCCTGGAAGCAGCCGCACTTGGCGATATCTTTCTGACGGTGACGGGCAATGTCAATGTCATTGATGCCCAGCACTTGGAACGTATGAAGGACGGTGCATTGATTGCAAACTCCGGTCACTTCAATGATGAGATCAATATCGCAGCCCTGGAAACATTGGGGACAGGCGGCAAGCGGCGTGTGCGTGACTTCGTTGATGAGTATACGTATGCTGATGGTCGGCATGTTCACCTGTTGGCCGAGGGGCGTCTGGTCAATCTCTCCGCCGCCGAGGGGCATCCCGCCAGCGTGATGGATATGAGCTTTGCCAACCAGGCCTTGGGTGCTGAGTATATGTTGAGCAATGCTAAAGAGATGGAGCCGCGTGTCTATACGTTGCCCGCTGATCTTGACAAGGAGATTGCTCGCCTCAAGCTTCATGCCATGGGTATTCGCATCGATACGCTCACGCCAGAGCAGGATAAGTACCTGAACTCGTGGGAGTCGGGTACGTAACAGGGCAATCGCATCTAAATTGGAAGGTGAAAAATACGGTTCACAAAAATGGAAAAGGAGCATCATCTATGTATGCATCAATCCGCCGAGCTACGTTTCGTCCCGGTTCGCTTGAAGAGGTAATACAGCGAGTAAACGACTCATTTGTCCCTTCTCTTGCTACTATGTCGGGCTTCGTCGAGTTCTACCTGATACGTTTGGAGCATGATACGGTCTCCACCATCACTGTTTTTGAAACGCAATCAGGAGCACAGGAAGTCAATACCTTTTTTGTAGACTGGGTAAAACGGGAACTGGCATCGCTACTTCAGTCTCCCCCTGAACTTGCTATAGGCGAGGTAGCAGTCCACCAAGCAAAGTAAGGGTGGTTCGTTGCAGGGCAATCCTTTGTTTGACATAGCTGTTCATTCTTTTGTATACTGAGGTATACTTAACGTCAAATGTAAGCCCGTGGAGGGCGTGGGAACGCATTACAATAGTTCTTGGACAACCGAATATGTGCAGTAGTAACTGCTCTCATCCAGAGAGGTGGAGGGAAACGGCCCGATGAAGCCCGGCAACCCCCCTGCGTACAAGTGCAGGAAGGGTGCCAATTCCGGCGGAATATTCCGCGAGATGAGGGGAATGAGCAATAAAGCGAACCCCCTGAATCACAGGGGGTTTTTTGTATAGAGAACCGCCAAATGCAGAGAAGCAGTGGCTATACATGTAACGTCTGTTCTTTTTGAGGAAGGAGTTGAACCTTTGAGCAATTTTATGAAGAGTCCGAAAGCGTTTTTCACCAGTGAGTCGGTGACGGAAGGACACCCCGATAAGCTGTGTGATCAAATTTCGGATGGTGTGCTGGATGCCATTCTTTCACAAGACCCTTTTGCGCGTGTGGCTTGCGAGACGGCGACCACGACCGGACTGGTACTGGTGGCAGGAGAGATTACCACCTCCGCCTGGATTGATATGGCGGCGGTTGTCCGCAAGACGATTGAGCAGGTAGGATATACGAATGCCGAATATGGCTTTGACTATCGCACTTGCGGTGTTGTGACTTCTATTGGCAAGCAGTCACCTGATATCGACATGGGGGTGAGTCGCTCGGTTGAGATGAAAAGTGGCACTGCCTTGTTAAGCGAGGATGAGTTAGAGCGTATTGGTGCGGGCGATCAGGGTATGATGATTGGCTTTGCCTGTAACGAGACGCCTGAATATATGCCTTTGACGATCAGCCTGGCCCACAAATTGGTGCGCCAGCTTTCGCAGGTACGTCGCAAATCGTGGATAGGCAATGGTCCCATGTCGTACCTGCGACCAGATGGGAAAAGCCAGGTCACGGTGCAGTATGAACATGGGCGTCCAGTGCGTGTTGATGCGGTAGTCATCTCGGCGCAACATGCCGATTATGTTGACCAGGAGCAGATACGCCAGGATGTGATCGAGCATATTATCAAACCGGTTGTCCCCGCTCATCTGCTCGATAGCGCGACGAAGTTTTTCGTGAACCCCACCGGGCGTTTTGTCACTGGTGGCCCCATGGGCGATGCTGGCTTGACCGGACGTAAGATCATTGTCGATACCTACGGTGGGATGGCGCGTCATGGTGGTGGTGCTTTCAGTGGCAAAGACCCGACAAAAGTTGATCGTTCAGCAGCCTATGCCACCCGTCATATCGCTAAGAACATCGTTGCCGCCGGACTGGCCGACCGAATAGAGCTACAGGTGGCCTACGCTATTGGTGTGGCGCGACCGGTCTCGCTGTTTATCGAGACCTTTGGCACGGGGAAGGTGTCCGACGAGGAGATTATGCGCTTGATTAACGAGCATTTCGATCTGCGCCCCGCTGGCATCATCCAGTCATTCAATCTGCGCCGCCCCATCTATCAGCCCACGGCAGCTTTTGGACACTTTGGACGCACGGATATCGATGCCCCCTGGGAAGCTTTGAATAAAGTTCCCATGTTGCGCAAAGGCGTTGGTGCTAATATCGAAAGTAGTAGCGAGAGCGAAGCGCAAGCCCATTAGTGATTCTGGACAGGCTCTGTGAATAATTGCCGAGCAGGTAATGGTGGCTACCAGGGCGACCGCAAGGGATCGCCCCTACTATACGGGCCTGTCAAGCTGGTTCACGCGTGTATAGTAGGGGCGATCCCTTGCGGTCGCCCTGGCAAGCATTCACAGGTCTATAATTCTTGAGTGCAGGAGTGACAATAGAGCCAGGATATTCCCAAGGGATGTCCTGGCTCTATTGTTATTATTATTGCCCTCATCGCTTGTCAGAATCTCGTATAATGAGTGTATTATATGGATAATGTCACAATCATCTTTGTCAAAGAAAGAAAGAGAGCAGGTTGCTATGGACTTTACGCTCAACGAAGAGCAGACAGCAATTCGGGATACCTGTCGTGAGTTTGCGGAGCAGGAGATCAAACCGCTGGCGGAAGAAATGGACCGTACGGGGGCTTTCCCCTATGCGTTGGTACGTCAAATGGGTGAACTGGGTCTGCTTGGGCTGCCTTTCCCGGAAGAATATGGTGGGGCTGGTGCGGACTTTCTCTCCTATTGTATTGCTATTGAAGAGATCTCGCGGGGCGATGTTTCTGTGGGTATTACTATGGAGGCCCATACCTCGCTGGGGGCCAGTCCATTCTATTTATATGGCAGTGAAAAGCAGAAAGAGCAGTACTTGCCGCCGTTAGCCCGCGGTGAACAACTCTGGGCCTTTGGTCTGACCGAGCCAGGAGCAGGCTCTGACTCCGGCGGTAGCCAGACACGAGCGATTTTGCGCGATGGACACTGGCATATCAATGGCTCGAAGAGCTTTATAACCAATGCTGGCACTGATATGACTGGCGGTGTGACCATTACCGCGATTACGGGAAAACGGGCAGATGGGCGCAACGAAATCACCAACATCATTATTCCTAAGAACACGCCCGGTTATATCATTGGCAATCCTTACAAGAAAATGGCCTGGAAGGCTTCGGACACGCGCCCACTTACCTTTGAGGATTGTGTAGTGCCGGAAGGCGATACCTTGGGAGGGCCGGGGGATGGCTTTAAGCAGTTCATGCACATCCTTGTGGGAGGGCGCGTGGCTATCGCTGCCCTTTCGGTGGGGTTGGCCCAGGCTTGCCTGGACGAGGCGTTGAAATATGCCAAGGAGCGCAAACAATTTGGCCAGCCCATCAGTAAGTTCCAGGCAATCCAATTTAAACTCGCCGATATGGATACGGAAATAGAATTGGCGCGTTTAATGTATTATAAGGCCGCGTGGCTTCAGATGCAGGGAAAACCATTTTCGAGAGAGGCCTCAATGGCTAAACTTTTTGCGTCAGAAACCGCGAAGCGTGCGGCAGACCAGGCGGTACAAATTCATGGCGGTTATGGTTTCATGGACGAGTACCCTGTTTCGCGCTATTGGCGCAGTGTCAAAATCAACGAAATTGGCGAGGGCACCAGCGAGGTACAACGTATGGTGATTGCGAAAAACCTTGGGTGCTAAAAATCTCTATTGCACAAAGGAGGACCTGTAATATGGACATCACTCCGGCTTCTCAATCTGTTGTTCACAACGACGCTAAGATACATCATGAGCATAGGAATCTGTTAGAGGGGATGCACTTTAAGTTCCCCACGTTTAAGCACGACCATGCGCCCATTATCGATGTCAATGCGGTGGTGGATAACAAACTTACAGTTGGGCAGAAGATCGCCGATACGGTAGCATCGACCGTTGGTAGCTGGCGGTTCATCATCATCCAGAGCATTCTCCTGCTATTCTGGTTAGTTCTGAACAGTATTGCATGGATTTACCGCTGGGACCCCTATCCTTTTATACTGCTCAACTTAATGTTGAGTTTTCAAGCAGCGTATGCGGCGCCGTTCGTGATGATGTCTCAAAATAGACAATCGGAAAAGGACCGCCTGACCGCGCAGAACGACTACCTGATCAATTGCAAGGGCGAAGAAGAAGTCCGCAACCTTATGGACCACCTCGATCACCAGGACACGGTATTGCTCCAACTCGTCAAACGCATCGAAGAGCAGCACCAGGAAATCAAAGAACACTTGGTGCGTCTTGACCCGAGTTTGGCGCAAAAGCTGGGTATCGACATGGTCGAGTTGAGCAAGGAGTCACTAGAAGGTAACGAAATTACGGGTAATTCGTAGGGCGATTATGTAGGGGCGCGATCAATCACGCTCGATTTACTTTCATGCTGGTATTCTCTTACGAGCTAATCCAGGAAGATCACGATGCAACCATTTGCTAATAAGCACAGCACCTCTTCCTCCATAACGAATTGTAAAAGTGCGACCTTTATTGACAGTGCCTAAATGCGCTAGAGGCAGATCTAAAGCCTCCGTGATCTTCTGAGCAACTCGTTCAAGAAAGGGCGAGGATGCTGAGATAAAGCCAAGAATGTAGTGAAGCGATTGCTTTCTCTGGTCAATCGTTATCCATCCGTCTCCATCAAATACACCTAAAAGGTATGAGTTGGTGAAATCCCCAGGTAACATGTCCGGCCAGGTTAATTTAAGGCTTTCCTGGGGATTATTCCTAATTTGGCGAGATCTGCATATATTCTTGGAGAAGTGAAATGTACCTTTGCCATCTTGTAATTTCGGTCCTGGTGCGTTTGCATCACAATCGGAGATCCTGGGGCTAGTTCATCACGCACAATTTCCGTCAGTACCCGATCATCCTCATGAACGGTGAAGTCATGAACCCCATGCATAAATGCAGGGGCTTGTCGTAGTCCTTAACCGAACAGGCGATTATCCCGACTGCTCTCAGACTCGACAATAGGCACCATGACCGATGCCCTTGCAATGTTTATCGCGGCATTCCGATCAGCGTTATCAGAATGTCCGCACTTCTTACAGCAGAAGCAAGCCTGACTCTTGCGGTTGCCCTTCTCACAGTGTCCACACTGGCTACAGGTACGAGACGTGTTCCGTGGGTCAACCGTGTACAGTGGGACGCCTGCAAGAGCGGCTTTGTAGGAGAGGAAGAAACGGAGTTGCCAGAATGACCAGTTGCTCTGCCTTGCTCGCTGAGAGTGTCTAACCGTGCGTTCCGTCCGTTGACGGATGTGCCTTAACTCCTCGATAGCAATAGCTTGTGTGCTCTGTTTGGCCTTCTGGACTAACCGTTTGGAGATGACATGATTGGTGTTTTTCTGGAAACGAGCTTGTTTGCCAGAGAGTTTCCTGAGATGCCGCCTTGCGCTCTGTGTCCCACGCCGTTGCAAGCGTTGTTTAAGCGAGTGCATGCGTTGCCTGTTCTTCTCAACCGCTTCGCTGCTAAAGGTTTCACCTGTGCTGTCGGTGGCAAGGTTCACAATGCCCAGATCAACACCAAGGGTATCCGTTGTGTCATAGGGCGATGGTTCAGGTACATCCAACGTTACCGCTAGATAGAACACGCCTTTTCGGTAGATAAGATCAGCTTGCCCTTTCATCGCATCCAGACGGGCTTGCTGATAGCCTCCAACGAGGAAAGGAATGATCACCCGTCCAGAAAGGGTCAAGAGAGAAACATGCGTCAAGCCCTTAAAACTCATAATGCGTTGGTCATAGGTGATCGCCCCTTCTGGGCGAAACGTGGGCTTCGTCGTTCTCTCACGTTTGTATGCTCCTGCTGCTTTGTGGATAGCCAGGATTGCCAACTGAGCAGACAACTTGTAGGTAGCTCGCAAGTCTCTATAGCATTCTTTTTGCAAGTCAAACTTACTGGTAGACTTGTTGGTGTAGGCAACTTCACCCACATGGGTACATGCCAGATTAAAGGCATGCATGGTTTCGAGCAAGGCCTGTTTCTGTTCTTCAGTTGGTGCAAGCTTCAAGAGCATGGTTTGTTTCATAGAAGGATTGTATCATATATGAGTGATAGTGTCAAGGGGCAATTCCTCCCCATGGCTAGAAGCCAGGGGACTCCTTACCACACGCGTTGAAGTAGTCGTGACGAACCAAATCCATTTGAGCGCGTCGCTTATCAGGAAGCCCCACTCGCGAACGAGCATGTTGTACCCGGCAAAACTCGCGCCAACATGGCTTGCAATATGGCGCAAGCCCATCAAATTGTGCTGCATTGCTATAGAATTCATCACGCGAAAGGTATTGTTGGCATTTCGGACACCATTTATTTACCTTATCAACCTGCATATTTCTGTCCCTCTAGAAGAGTATCTGCTAATATTATCGCACTAACCTCGACGATGATGGCCGGAAATAGTACTTATCTATCGGTACCTTGCCAAGCTTGACCCTGAAATGGCGAAGCGGCTAGGCTCTGATATGCTGCAAGTCAGCGAGGAATTGACGGATGCCGAGGAAAATGCGGGTGGGCATTCGTAATTAATACTTTATGCAACAAGAGGCCGACCTCTTCAAAGAGATCGGCCTCTTGTTGCATATTACGCTTATGGGCGTGGCCAGTTGAATGCTGACAATGTTGTTGCGGGGGTAGTGGTGTTGGTGGAGGGGTCAATGGCTGTGTTTACTGTCCAGACGGCAGTACCGCCATTGATTGCCAGGAATTGAGCACCATCGAGAACGGTGCCGACATTGATAGCAGTTTTCGCGGGTACATCGTACATGCCATAACTACCATCGTCGCTTTGCCAGAGCACGAAAGTGGTGCCGACTTGCAGTGATGAAGCCATACCGAGATTATTTAGTTGTGTAGGTAAAGCGGATGGATTTCCATTCAGCGGGAGCAGCAGAACATTGCCACGGATGCCGTTATCCAAAGGAGCCGTGTAAATGCTGCTATCGGCCCAGGAAATGCCGGAGGTGTTGCTGGTATTGGGTGTTGCAACCGCACTGGCGATGGGAGATGGCGAAACTGTAGCTGTCGAGTTGGTAGGTGTTGGTGTTACGCTTGCTGTTGGAGCGGTGCTCAAGAAAATGAGCGCATCATCGACCACTACTGGACGGAACGACATGCCATCCTGGAGGAAGAGTTCCTTCGTGATTAACGAGTGTTCCAGTAGGCGTCCGTGGGTAGGCATCGGCCCTTCGATGCTCTGTTGCGTCCAAATGTTGCTGTGCAGGTTACTGTCATCAGTGCGCCATTCTTCCGACCAGAAGATTTGTGTGCCATCAGCGTTAGCAGTGGGCGAGGTGAAAATGTGACCAGGACTGGCTTTGGCTATTTCGGTGATGGGGGCATTGTTCTTTGTATCCAATTGATAGCGCATAAGATGTGAGATGCCGTTTCCATCAATCATGGTGACAAGCAGGGTATTTCCGACAAACCAGATGCCCTGTATGGGAGTGTGTACCCAATCTGGCGCAACATCCTGGTTGAATGTGCCGGAGAGCAACGTCATCGGGACAGGTGGTGTAGCGATGCTTGTAGGAATGGTTGTATCCAGAGGAGGTCCAATACGTAAATAGTGGACGCTCCATGCGCGTAAAAGTGCAGGCAATGGATGATGGATAGTGTTGCTCTGTGCAATGGTCTTAGGAGCATCGGATTGTAGCCAGAGCAACCAGCCGTTATTACTGCCGAGCATAACCAATGGACTAGGGCTTGGCGTATTGAGCAAGGGTGTACTTATCTTCGTACTGCGATCTAGCCGCTCGAGCATCCAACCGTCATTGAGACCATTGCCATAGGCGGTGTAGTAGATAGACGAAGTATCGGCCACTGCACTGACGACGTGTTGGTAGTTGGTAGTGGTTTTGTATGATAGCCCCACGACATCCGTCGGATGATTAATAGTGAGTTCGGGACCGCTACCTATATGGCTGTTGGCCAGCAGGAGTAGCGATGTAATACTGCCCATCATCAATGTTAAGAAAAATACTGCGGCTAACCCGATAAAGGCAAACTGTCTCGTATTGGAGCGACGCGATTTTTTGCGGACGGTTGACACAACAGGCAATGGGCCTGTGTCGGCTGTAGAAAAAGCAGCGAGTGGACTGGTTTTTTTAGATGAGTGAGCATGTTGCTGAAGATACGGCTGGAGAAACGCGGGCGGCAGAAGAGCATTGGATGGTGAGTGCTGGAGATATTGTGTATGTTCAGCAGCTAAGCGTTCCATAAGACTGGTATGCATAGCGGGAGGTGGCTCTATAGCAGGAAGGGAACGTACTTGGTCGCTGATAAAATGAGAGCTTGCAAGCACTTGTCTGCATTGAGCACATTGTTCCAGGTGTGCGTCCAATTCTACGGTATCACTATTCTTCAATTCGCGGTGTGCTGCGAGCAACACCTGTGCCTTAGTACAATTCACTCTTCGCTCACTTCTTGTTTATATAAGTGTATAAAACGTTCCCGCGCACGCATCAAGCGCATTTTGACGGCGGATGCACTGATGTTCAGCACATTCGCGATTTCCGCGCATGACAGGCCATCATTCTCGTATAGCCATAAGCATACCGCGTACTTGGGGGGCAACTGCTTGAGTACATGCTCCACGATCTCGCGATCCGCGACCTGGCCCTCAAAGCGTCCACCATCGTAACCACCGCGCTCGTACATGGCACTCACGTTGCTGGCTCGTCCATTGTTTGCATGGTCGTCATCGTTCGTGCTAAAGCCGTCGGAGGCAGTTCCCCCGGCTTCGGAAAGTACACCGGCACCGATGCCACGGTCCTCGTTAAACAATGAGAGCGGTAGCCAGGATATCAAACGCCGTCGGCGCAAGGTATCGGTTGTTGTATTGGCCGCGATACGATAAATCCAGGCTGATAACGCTCCTGGTTGTACGACAGTGCCATTCAACAAGGCTTTGTAGGCTTTGACGAATACGTCTTGTGCCAGATCACACGCTTGCTCACGATTACCAATGAGATGGTAGATGAAATTGGTAATAGGCCCCTGAAAGCGCAGGAAGATTGCTTCAAAATCCGCCACATCTACCTTCTGTACGTGCTCTTGCGAGACAGGCACAGATAACTGAGGATGTGTATCCACCGCTTTTTCTCCCACACTGGCTATCTCTGCACGACTATCCTCATCCACAGTCAATGGGGGAGTGGGACGCTCTTTACGTTCAGTCTCGATGGCTGGACGTAAATTGCTATTCGTATTGTAGAAACGGATAGAGGTGTCCATAAGTTACATTAACCTTATCTAATAAAAAAGAAGTGCTTACATTTAATATACAGCAGGCTTTATATTCCTTCGTAGCATAACATATTTGTATTGTATATGCTGTGAGCTGCACGACATTTAGCGGCGAATTACCTATTGGCAGATAAACTACACGGCCCATTGCCCATAATACATAAGGTGTTTACGACGTGAGGCTGCTCATGGCTAAGAGAGCTGCATTGGCACGCATATATCTACTATATCATATGAGGAAGGTAAATGGCTAAGTCAGCCGGAAAGGAGACTTTCCCATACGGTGCGGTGAATGACTGCTCGAAACTCGCCCCAATCGCGCAAACGCCCATCCAGTTCGATGCTTGCTGTTGGTTCTAATTGGCTCAATTGTTGGGCCATGGTTACTAATTCGTCTGGCTCTATTTCGCGAAAATCTTCTATGCGCTCACCTACATCTGTTGCGCCGAGCTTGCCGCCTACCTCATCCAATAGGAAGGCAAAAGTATAGAACACAGGCTGCTCTCCGGTTCCCTTTGTACGGTATGCGATGGCTGCCAGGAAGCGACGCACTACCACTTGCAGCCCTGTTTCCTCGACTGTCTCGCGTAACAGGGCGTTCAGAATGCGCTCGCCAGGATTGATACCACCGGTTGGCAAACGATAGGCACCGGATGGATAAAATGTTTTTATGATGGTCAGCAGTCGTCCATTGGTGTGTCGTACCACCATACAGACTTCGCCGTAGCGTCCGTCTTTTTTGCGTAGTGGGTCAAAGGTATCGTCACTGGTAAGATCGATCGTCCGCACTAGCGGTTGGTGATAGGCTTGTGCCAATTGGGCAAGCTCATCCTGTATGTCTTGTGCTAGATATGAAAACATGGGTTGGTCCTCGCCGTGTAGGTTTTATTGGTTAGTGTACAACATCTTTTGCAGTGAGGGCGGCATCGTGGTATAGGGATAAGGGAAAGAGTGGAGATGTGGGGCCTTGTGCTTGTCCTCGTGGAAATGCACAACCCCGATCAGGACAGGCACAAGGCCCCCTCTCTGCCTCATCCCAGCCCCTGCTTGCACGGGAAGGGTTTTTGCACCACCCAGGCCCAGCCCCTGTCATGGTGCGCGTCACCCAGGTCCAGCCCCTGTCATGGTGCGCGTCACCCAGGTCCAGCCCCTGTCATGGTGCGCGTCACCCAGGTCCAGCCCCTGTCATGGTGCGCGTCACCCAGGTCCAGCCCCTGTCATGGTGCGCGTCACCCAG
>JBPCJY010000117.1:0-27723 GCA_051004815.1 Ktedonobacteraceae bacterium | reverse complement strand
CACAAAACGCCTGTGGAGAGAGTAGCTCTGGCTTGCAGTTTCCTGTAAGTGAAACTACTCTCGTTGAAGCAGGAACTAAAGGCGATGTTTGGGCTGTGTCCCAAATGTCCATGTTTTAGAGAACGGTTGGTTTGGGACTCTGGCTGCTGGGGAAAAGATTGCTTGCTCAGGCAGTACCGGCAAAGGCTCAAATGAATTGATTGTTTGGAGCGATGGGATGTCTGTTTTACAGCAAAGAATACGGCATCTTCATAGAATCCAGATAGGCATTTCCTCGTGATCAATGCCAAAGTGATGAGCGACTTCGTGCAGGACGGTGTGCTGCACTTGCTCGCGAATGCAGTCGGAATTTCCATGGCAATAGGCCTCAATCGTGTGCTGATAAATGGTAATGATCTCAGGGTGCGGCATGCTCGCTTGACCATAGGAGGTCAACGGTACCCCTTCATAGAGTCCGAGGAGCGTGTATCCGGCTTTGATGCCCACTCGCTGCATGACATCTGCGCCTGGTTCGTATTGCACTTGCACCAGCACGTTTTCCATCTTTTCGTGAAACGCAGGAGGAATAGAACTGAGTGCCTCCTCTACGAGGAGCTCGAACGAACTCAACTCACCTTCTACAAAACTGTCAACTGTGTCAGCTTCTCGCAAGCTATTATCGTCTGCGCTGTTTGAGGGGTTACTGCTTGGACTCATTGGACGATTCAATATACTATTGGGTACGAGGAAGAGTACTCCAACGGCTCCAAAGGCGGCAGTGCCGAGCAGGAGGAGCCAACCGGAAAGAAGATCATACACGTTGTTGAGATAGGTACTGAGGAAGATGAGGGCGACGAGGAAGCTCATCAAGGCGAAAAAGTAGCGCGAGCGATCACTATGAGCATAGGTGGTAGGCTCATCGGGTTCTGGTTCGCGATAATCGTCGTACTCTTCCTCAGACATATTCATGCTCTGTTCAATTTCCTGCTATGGGTGCCTTCTGGTCACTTGACCATTATAGCAGACGGAACAACAACAAAATTTCTCAAAGCTTGCTTTTTGAATGGCTGTTGGCAGGTATAGTCACAGCAAGGGCAGTCCTATTACGAGAGGTGGGTCGGTTAGACGCGGTGGGTGCAGGATGAGATTGGGATCGCCGAACACCACCTGTCCATGGCGAATGACCAGTGGACTCGCGTTGTTGCCGAGCAACATTTTCTCACCAGGCAGCAGAGACGAGTGGAGGTCTGAGGCGACGGGAAAAGCAGCAGCCCGGAGATGGTAGACGCCGTCAGCCATGCCATGCAGTAGATACAAACCAGGCGAGCCGAGTTTGGTACAGCGGACAGGTACACCATGGGGAATGGGGCTGGTGAACAGGCCAACATAGATCGTACCTCGGAAGGTCGCGGGAGCACTGATGCAGCCCAGCAGAACGTTGTTCCCTGGCATGCCAGAGGGTGCAGTGGGAAAGGGTTCGGTGGGCGTGCTCGGAAGCGGCTCGAATGACTGCGCCCGTTGGCGTAACAGGCGTGGGGACAGGCCAACCAGGTGCGTGAAACGGCTGGTGAACGAGCCAAGGCTGGTATAACCAACTTCGAAGCAAATGTCGGTCACGCTAAGCGGAGTCGTCAACAGCAACCGCCGGGCCGCTTGAAAGCGCAGTGCTAAGAGAAATTCGCCCGGTGGAATGCCAACCAGACGACCAAAGACGCGAGTGAAATAGGAGGGGCTCAGGCAGGCCACCGAGGCGAGGTCTTCGAGGGTCAGCACTTCGTGCAGATGGGTATGCATGGTCTGGATGGCATCTTCAACGGCCCGCGTATGAACGGCCAGGGTCGCGTCTGCACGGAAAACGGGTGGTGCTGTTTGCATGGGTGTCTTTCCTTCTCCTCCAGAATGTTCTTCACTGGTCTATTCTTTTTAGGGTGATGGGAAACGGTAAGCTAATGATGGAGTGGGGCTACGCCTCGGCTGAAGGATGTAGCACGCAACAGGACGGGCCGATTATTACCTGCTATTACCTGTCCCCCAGACAGGGTGCAGGCAAGGTGCGGCAGTGGGCACGATAAATCGGCCCCTACAGGGCGTTCAGGGTAGAAGCGAGGTATGTTTTATGAGCGACATTGAAACCTGTGCCTTGGATGTGGCTTATATGAAATGGATTGGTGGTAAACCCTCTGCTGTGGAATTGGCGTCGGCGCAGTCAGTAGGGTGATACAATGCTATGTGATGAGGGGTACTGGTGATGACCCATACATGAAGGTGGCATGAGTCGGGTCTGCTGGTCGAAGGCGCACGACAGATTCTTCGCTGCGCTCAGAATGACACCCGGAAGTCCTGTCATTCTGAGCACAGCGAAGAATCTCTGGCCAACTTCTGGGTAATCACCAGGAGGGGTAGTATTTATGGATTTGAACTCTTCGCTTATGCTATGTAGATGCTTGCAAATGAAAGAAGGGCGGAAAGGAAAGCGTTATGTCTCAGGAAGAAAATGTTCGCTCAATGCTCACGTCTTCGGATGTTTCTCAATTGCCGATACGCGAGCGCGTTGGGCTGGCAATACAGGCAGCAGATGTGGCTACTACGATCAGCAGGATACGGGAGGCAGAAGATGCCGGTGTGCAACAAGTCTGGATGACGCAATCGGCGGGCATGTTGGATACGCTGACGCTCTTTGCCGCGGCGGCGGCGCAAACAACGCGTATACGGTTAGGGACTTCGATTGTGCCGATCTACCCACGTCATCCACTCGTGATGGCGCAGCAAGCGGCTACTATCAATGCTCTTGCGCCGGGACGCTTGCGATTGGGGGTAGGGACAAGTCACCGCCATGTGATGGAAAATATGTATGGACTCGCGATGCCGTCGCCGCTGGCGTATTTGCGCGAATATGTTGAGGTGATGCGTCAGGTGTTATGGGAGGGACATGTTGATCATCAAGGGACTTTTTTCAAGGTGGCTACTTCTATCCCACGTCCGGCACAGATTCCTTTGCTCATTTCGGCATTGGGCGAGAAGGCATTTCGTCTGGCCGGTGAAATTGCGGATGGCGCGATTTCGTGGGTCTGCCCGGTTCCCTATCTACTCGATACTGCTGTGCCTGCGCTACGGGCAGGGGCGCAGGCACACCATCGTTCTGTGCCACCGCTTGTCGCGCATATCCCGGTGGCAATGAGTACCGATGAAGCAGCTACGCAAGCGGCGGCGATGCCACGTATCTCGTTCTATACGAAAGCACCATTTTATGCTTCTATGTTTGCTGCGGCTGGCTTTCCTATTGCTGCTGATGGAAGTGGTACCGATGCGCTTGTCAAGGCGTTGGTGGTTGCAGGAAACGAGGCGCAGGTGGAAAGGCGTTTGCGCGAGCTGATTGCGAGCGGGCTGGACGAACTCCTGCTGATGATGGTGCCGGTCGCGGACGAGGCACGCGAGCGAGAGATGTTGACGCGGGTGATTGGTGCGCTGTAATCGCTACTCTACTCCTTGAGAAAAGTTATTGATTGTTTGAGCTTGCTACTCTTGAATGGATCTCGTATATCAATCCTTGCTGGAGGGCCTGTTCGGCGGATTTCAGGAAGCGCGGCCAGATTGCTTTTAGCAAGCGTGTATTGTGGATCCATCACCAGTGCGTGCTTCAATGCTGCCTCCGCCTCGTCGTAGCGCTCCTGCATCATCAAGGATATGCCAAGGTTGCCCCAGGGCTGTGGTAAGCAATCGCCCATGGTAATAGATGCCTGGAAAGCTTGCGCAGCCTCCTGCCATTGACCGGCTTCCATCAATTGTAAGCCGTTCTGGAAGAGGCTTTCCTGCTCAATCAGTTGGTCCAGGGTGAAGTCTGGACCGCGCAGTTGCAGTGTTTTCTCAGCCAACTCACGGGCGAACTTCAGTTCTCCTTCGAGCTTCTTTGCCAGTTCAGGCTTGATATTCAGTTCTTTCGCACGTTCATAATCGCGAAGCGATCTCCCAAAGCGCGAGGTGAACCGACTAGCCATGCCATGATTGAACCATAGCTCGGCATTTGTAGGGTTTAAGGTCAGTGCCTCTGTATAGGCTGCATAGCTTTGCGAAAAGTTTTGCAGCATAGCCAGCGCAGTTCCCATCTGATCCAACACATCTGCACGCATTGAAGCATGTGGAGGAAGGTAGTTCAACAGCCGTTCGCAGTTCATAACCGCCTCAGTATAATTCCCCTGAAAGATCTGATGACCAATAAGGTCGAACAGTCTGTCGGCCTGGGATGGATTAGGCGTTACCTTTTTCTTTTGTTTGGATTGCTTTGATTTTCTTGCCATATTTCTCTTCGCTTTACACTTCTGCTCAGGTACCCTCATCGAAAGTTTGTATCCTTGGTAAGGATTGAACTGACTCTTTATATCTATATGTCATTCCCTGCTTTATTAACTGCTGTTTTTGTATCGCCACCATGTTGCGTGACTCTTGGACGACATTTCATCTTAATTGCGCCCCTGGTAAAGCCATCATCTGTTGCTTTTGCGGACCACACATAGGCTTCTCCAGAACCAAGATGGCTCATCTTCTCAGGCGTAAGGCTATTGAGCGATGAGTTCGCTTTTTGAATATGTTTCAACCATGCAGGTGAATTACATCTATGCAATATTATCTGTGATGATAGTTCTATCAACGATATTGGTACAGAAGGGGGATCTTGAGATGCGACCATAATGCTTGTTCCCTTGTGGCGCATCTCACGCACTACCTCTATCAGACCAGAAACAAGGTCTTGATTCTCCATGTACTTATGCGCTTCGTCGAAGACTACTAGTTTATTAAATGTTTTTCCTTGATAGATTGCCTCTGAGAAGATTTGTAGTAACACTACAAACAAGCCTAATGCCTCATCTTTTTCGATAAATTCATCTCGTATATCGACAATAATAAGGCGTCCAGGACGAATAACGTCGGTCAATCTCCTGTTATCGTCAACGTATTCGGCGGCAAATTGCAGGCGTAATTGTGCCAGATCTTTGAGATGTTCTGACATAGAAGAGTTCTCAACCTCCTGCAGCAGGGTCTCTAAGGTAAGTTTATCGCGCAATTTCTTCATAATGAGGTTGATCTGCCGGATATACATGCTCTGACTACCAACAGCATTCATAAGAAATCTCCAATGAACAGCCTTTAATTCGGTGGCAGCAAAGGTAATAGGTAGTACTTCAATACCTGGATACTCAATTTTACGCTCCTCTACTTTAGCGGATGGTACAAGCAAGACCATATCTTTTAATGCTTGTGGTACTGCTCCATAGCGTTCGCGTAGCTGAGCGATTTGATTAGTATCCGAGTTTGGAGCAACCATCGAGGTAAATTCTGGCTTATAGTCCTGTGTCGGGCTATAGTGGAATATAACTGTTGCCAGTGGACTAGGGAGAACACTGATGGATGGAATAGGGAGACATGCCATCTCTACGATACTGCCAAGTGTATAACTTTTTCCACTACCCTGCACACCGAAGAGGCTGATCGTGTGCGTCTGATTGAGATCGAGCGCGATTTTCCTGCCAGCGATTTCTCCAAAGATGCCATATTGCGGAGTAGAACCTTGCACCCCTAACATTACATCATAGACTGGAGCGTTCTTTGTTTGTGTCTTTGCTTCGGGAACAAGCTGTTCCTGTTCAATATCTTTGCTGCGATTGCTTTGATATACTATACTTTCTTCTCTCACCATACCCTTTTGTTCTAAGTCATGAAGAGGTATAGCAGCATTTTGAGTTAGCATTTCTACATCATTCGCTGGCATATTATCGCCTACTGATTCAGATTGATCGTGGGGCAGTGGAATAGTAGCCTGCGCCTCTATAAGTTCTTCGTTATCAGGCTCGCGATATTCTTCGCGTTCCCAAGGAACCGAATGATCGCGCTCAGGAGCAAGAAAGGAGGCTGATGGAAGTGAGGAACTGGAACTGGAGATAGGTGCCTTTCCCATCTCATCTGAAAAAGACCGAGACGAATAATCAGCAATGAGCGCGTCTATCTGATCTTTACCAATGCGATAGAACTTGATGCCGCGCTCAGTATCGACAAGCTCTGTCCCCATTTTTTCAAAGTCAAAGATAAGCGCACTAAGTGTAAAGTGAAGCGTGTATCCATTTTCAAGGGTCGCCAGGAAGAACTGAGCCTCAGTATCGACATCCTTCCGCATCAATTTGTAGCGTTGCGAACGGCCCAAGTAGAATGCGAGGAGTATTGCGAATTCCCGTGTCTTCAAAAGGCGATCTGGGCGATCTGGTCGCTTCAAGTGTGGATCGAAATGATAACGTAACACCTCCTGGCTTTTATCAAGCTGTTCGGCGATGTTGTCTTTAAGTTGAGAATACATCCTCACACTTCCTACGTCAGAGTAACATTTGACCTCAACAAGATTACAGCGAATCGTGCGTGTAGTAGCATCCAAATCAAAGAGAGCCAGATCTGTACGTTGTAGCGTTACGGCCTCACCAATCTCTTCACTAGCACGCTTCGCCGAGTAAAAAAGGTCCAAATGCGTATCGAGTGGAAGAATAATCTGATTTGATAATGCACCTTGCTGAAGTAAAAAGAGGCGTGTCAAGGCAAGTCCAAGCGCTTCAGTCTGATGTGTTGATGATGAAATCAGCTTGAGGGCTAAACGACCAGAGAGGGCGCGTAACTGGTTAAGAATGAGCGATGTTTCACGGTTTCCAGAGGTGAGAAGATGTCGTGTCAGTACTGGTTGCAATGTTGATTTCAGTTCCAACAATACACGCGAAGTAGTAATCAACCGATGACCAGAACCAGTTGAGCTACCCGGAATATAGTCAATAAGATATTCAGGACGCTCATCTTGCCAGCCGTGGTCGAAAAATTCAATTCCTATATTGCGATCGATTGTTAAGACCCAGTCACTCACCTCATGTACATAGTGAATGAGTTCACGTTGTGCTGTCGTTAAGCTCATTGTGATAATAGGGCGTAGCTCGAAAGCTGCATTTCCTGTCGCTATTGTTGCAACCATTCCTGAGAGCAGATTTGATACATCTGCTAGTAGCTCCACCGACGCTTCTGCCCCTTGAAGGGCATGTGCCTGCCCATGTTGTGGTTGGCGTTGCCAGAAGGTACCAGCTTCGCTATCTTGGAAACGTGTCGTGAAATCCTGGATTAGCCCATACAAGGGCATAGTCTCTAACTTACTAAAGGCTTGTCCTGCTTCCACTTCTTCAGCAGGAAATAGATCAAAAAGCATAGTCAGATGTGAGCGATGTGCATGTGGCTTGTGGTAAAAGTCATCAAGGGAATGAATAGCAAGACTCAGTTTGGGGAAGAGATGACTATTACCAGGGGTAGAAAAGATATCCATTGCTTCTGTACTCATGCCTGAGCCTGGAGCAAGGAGAGCCTCTATTGCCTCTCCCACGTATGGCGCAGCAGGATCAGGGACAAATAGACGCACATCGTAATGTAGAAACGAGAATGCCTCTTGTTTTTGTAAGTGAACCAATGCTCGTGCCAAAACCTCTGCTCTACCAGGATTGAAGGCATTGATGATGAGTGTCCGAATGTAGGGATGTTGCACTAAATAGCGCGCGATACGTGCTGCTATACTATCTACAGAGATCGTCTCTCCACCAATAGCAGGTTCTGGAAGACCAAGGATGGCGCAGACCTCACCTAGTAGTCCACGCGTGTCTTCCTCCATCGAAGGTGCATACAATGACCAGAACGGGTTGATGTTGTCAACCATGATAAAGATTCTGCCATCGGTATTAGGTAGCGTTGCTGGAATATTTAGTGGTACAAGGCTATGGAGTAGCCCATCACGAACTGGTTCAATATACTCTGGGCAATCCTTTGTCGCTTGAAGCCACTGTTGAGCGACATTTGACCAAGTAGTAAACCAGAGTGCGCGTAATGGGTGCGTTGGTCCTACTAATACGGCTTCCTTTGTACGCCCCCGAAAGTCTGTCAAAGTGATGCGTACAGTATCTATAGCTATGATGGTTCGCAAGGCAAGAATAGCCTTTTGCTGATCTGCCCCCCGGCTCTGTTCAATTTTTCGAGCCAGATCAGTTAGCAAGTCTCGATAAGCCTCGGCGTACTCAATACTCTGATTATATACTTGAACGAGATCAATGGTTTGTATAATCGTTTCTCGTCCTGGCAAGCAAGAGCAAATTGCCTCAAAGTAGTTTGTTCTCGCATCCAGAAAGCTCTCAACCGCTGCTGATTTAGGCCATGATGTACTATCAGCAATAGGGCCATCATTGTGCGTTGCTCTCATGCTAACGTGCCAGGACCAGTGCATTGCGCCATGTGGTTCAGTGAGAATTGCCCGTTCCAGAGTTTTAAGATGGCGAGAAATAGGGATATGAAATCTGCTTCCATGCTCAAAGCGCACTTCGATTGTCTCTTGTTGTGAATGGCGACTCTTACTGGCCTTATCAATCCATTCTATTTGCATCTTTTTTGATAAATCTGGGTCACGCTGCTCCTTTAACTCTTTAAACTGGGTGCGAATTTTCGCGTGTTCAAAACTAGACTCTTGTGGAACTGCCCTTGGTGGAGGATCAACAATTTCGCCTTCACGGAGGACATAAAACGGCTCGCTTTCATTGGGCTTGACGCGATTATCATGCAAATCGCGAGACGGCTCTTCCAGTGGGATAGGTTCATCATCTTTTGTCCAAGGAAGGACACGCACAAAGTGCCACCCATCTTCAAAGTCGAGTTTATTGAGCTTATCCAGAGATACGGTTTTTTCGGTTTTCTTAGTTGTCCATGTTTTGACGCGCTTCGCCCCACCAACTGGCTCATTATCTTTCGTTAGTATTTGGACTGTAAAATGATCCAGGCTAGTAACACGGGTAGGATGAGGGTCAACGTTGAATACAATATTAAACTTCGTTTGTAGGTTGGGGTTGAGGACCTTTTGTCCGCTTAGATCTTCTACCTGCTTGTCTTCCTCTTGCTCGCCGACCGGTCGAAGCGCGAGATTTACCACCTGAAGCGCAATTTTATCGCTATTCATCTCGTCAATAAACTGCCACTTATCAAAAGAGTTCGCTATATTGACTTTATTAATAATAATTTGACGGGTCCAGACATGTGGATCAACGACACCTACCTCAGTGAGAAAGAGAATAAGTCGCTGTTGTAGCACCTTTTCACTCAAGCCAAGTTCTAGCACACGTCCACGAATTGAGGCATCAGAATAGGTCAGCTTGCGCACCGCTTCTAGATTCCTACGGATACGAATTTGCATCAACGCCGGATCATCGAAGAGGCGCAGATCTGGCACGAGGCCCAGTTCATATAATGATGCTCCTAGAGACTCCCCATCAACTTTATTTTTCACTGTTGTCAGCAGGAAGCGCACTTGTGCAACCTGATCGGCCCAAGGCCACCACTCATTCTGAGGGATATCAAGGAGTTCAGTAATATACCCCTGCAAAGGAGGTGGAACCTCTAGTAGCAATTGTTCTCGCAAATTGGTATAAACATCGCTGACAGGAATGTCTTCAAAGGTTGCAATACCAAATGAATCTTCGGCACTCGCTTGTAGATTTGCTGGCAGGAAGACGAGTAGCGGCGGGCGCAGTTCCCCATTAGGGAGTGGATTACGTAACTCGACGAGTTTAGTCGAGGAGATGAACAGGCGCGATTCACTTGTATATGAGGTATCGCCATTTTCTTTCAAAATGTATATTTGAGCATCAGGACACTCAATGTGGAGTACACGGCTAAGTGAGACCATAAGGTCAAGGTCAAGGTTCGTCACGCGCATACAATGCCCTGGCGCATGTGAGAGGATAGACTTTTTTAGTCGAGGGACGAGTACATCACAGAGGGCCTGTGTTATATCGGATTCGTTTAATTCCAGAAAAGCAGTACTTGTACTCATTTCTTCCCTTCCAACATTTTTTTACTACTTGTTGTATCCTGCGTGATCGTATAGCGTGGCGTAACGGTCTGAGTGACATAGGCATCTGAAAGGTCCTGAAAAAAACCTATCTCACGTAAGCGCATTTTGAATGCTTCTTTGTTGGATTTCAACGCTTGTAGATCCGTAATGCTGGGCTTGTCAAAGCCATCACCACTTGGTAAAGAATCGATATATAAACCATAGCGATTCCGCAAGAAGGCAAGGAGGTCATCAATACGCATCTCTTGAGTGACAAATCCTGTTCCTTGTGGTCTGAGGACGGCAATTTGTAAGAGGACTTCAAGCAAACGGCTCCCAAGCATAAAGCGTCGTGGACTTTCTCTTGTACGAGCATGGCGGAGGAGCCCAGTATCACGATTTTTGAGTAAAAGGGAGTCAATACATTCAGTAATATAGCGACGATGGAATTGTACACGATTGACCATGACAATCTCGATGCATGCCTCAAAATCATCTAATTCCAACTCAGTAATACGCTTCACCTCTGGAGACATGATAGCAACACCATCATCGCCATAGCTTTCACTTTTCTCGATAAGTTCCTTGAGACGCGGCCCAAAAAATTTCTCACGCTCTAGTTTATAGCGATCATCCAAAAATTGAAGTAGTTCAGGTACTGAGAAATAGCCCCGAGCAGGAGCAGAAACTTTTTTCACCTTCAGTAAGTATTGAACCATATCATCAAGGTTTTTGACGATATACTGCGCTTGAATAAAGGGCACGATACGTCTGTAATGGGCATCGGTACTACGACGAGACAGCTCCAACATATGAGTATTGGTAGCATTGCCCATCTCAACTACAAGCCCCGTTGTATGCGGACAACCTGTCTGTTGTGATGTTTTTGCATGAGCGAGAGGACAACCCTTTATCTGACAGAAGGAATTTCCTCTCTGACGCTTCACTAATTCAGGTAAAAGCTTGAAAATACGAAGATGATAGAGAGCGAGATGGAAGGAGAAGAGCGTTTTCAGATAATCCATGAGAACCGAACGCGGAATATAGTTTTCGTAGGCAAGCAGGCGGAGAATATCCTCCGCGAAGAAGTTTGCTTGTTGCATACAAAGCGAAGGATAACTCTCAAGGGGTTTTGATGTATCCACATAGTCTTCTTTACTTTGCTCATTAAAGTGGAGAATAACCTGTGTTTCTACATCTATCTTTGTGGTTGTCTGCTGTACCTTATCATTGAGCCAATCCATATCTGGAAAGAGAAATTTTTTCAGTTCGTTGAGTACATCTGGCCCCTTTTGCGTATGATAAAGCATCCAGTAGACTTGTTCTGAGGTATTGTAATCGCGTGCGTGATCGGCGTTACGAAATTTGTAAATGTTTCCATGTAGAGGACGTGGAGAGACAACTGCCTGTTTAGGGCGTCCGCGATGGACGAGATCCAGTAGGTCTGTTTCCAGCCATTTACGCACAACGTCTGGATAATCGGCGAAGCCTATAAATGTAGCTTTATTTTTATCATCAATTAGCTCTGATAGGAACGAATCTATATTCAATTGAAAAGGTAGCTTTTTGACTCGCCCTAGATATCCTCCAAATTTCAAGCGCGGAAAGAGATTGAGCAAAGTACGGTCTATATCTATCTGTTTATAATCAACATAGCTCACCTGGGGAAAGCGAAATTCTCTATCTCGTCCTCGTGTTACCACAACGTAACTCTCTTTCCTTACTGCTGTGCAAGGGATAGTGAACCATCCTTGCTCCGACTTACTGTATAGAACTCGTGTCCAGTCTCTGTGAGTAATACCTCCTGGTAAGGGGCAGAGGCAAGAATATTTTTGAAAATCATCAGACTCAGATAAAAACCTTGTAGTTCTTCTGGACTGGGACGATAGCCATTATTGAGCCTCATCAGCATTTCATAAATATCGAGATTGACGCGTAGCTCGGCTTTGTGACTCGTCTCTGTTTCATAATGCAAATAGAGTGATTGAGAGAGGTACTCCACAAAGCGCGTACTCTCTTTTGTCTCGCGTTGCGTCAAAGTAAAATACTTGCCATTGAAGAGGCGATAGCTCTGAATAGTGCCACGCTCAACTCGTCGAACTCGTAGTGCAAGCATCTCTGTCAGTTTGGTCGCATCCACCAACCCTTCACCTCGGTTAATTGCCTGCAAAAGCATTGGAACTTCTGCTGATGAGCCTATGGTTTTTGTGATCAATGCTGAGAAAGTTTTATAGTGGCGATAGGGCAACATAGTCTCCCAACTCTCATCACGACATTCAAAGTAGTGCCTCCTTCGAAGCATCGCAACATAGTTCTTATGTATATCTATATTTTTTACGCGGGTTCGCTCTATATACTCTCGTGGGAGTTGCTCAAAGGTCTTTGTGAGCAATGTATCGTCGTAATTGCTACGTTCTGCATAGGAGAAGCGGGCCATCTCACGCGATGTTGGTTTGAGAAAATCAAAACCTCTATCCAGATCGGGATTGCTTACCTCGCCAATGTCAATCTCCCGCAATAGCGAAATCAGACGATCGTTTGAAGGGTACGTTCCGCCCGTCCAGGCGTTGAAATAGAAGCCATCCAGTATCTGCTGCATCGTGCCAGGAGTACCATCTTGGTAAAGCTTATGGACATCATCGCAATCTTTTGTACCCACAAGCATATAGGCCAAAGCTGACCGTAGATCGCGCAAGGTGACGTGCAGTTGTCCGCGCAAATGCGTAATTGTGTACAATGTTTTGAGGCGTTCTATGGCCTTGGCTCCTGCTATGGGATCCATAAAGGTTCGGGCATTGTGATAGATGTAGCACCGTTGCTTGAGGTCGCAGGTTTCACAGACATCCCAGAACTGTTTATCGGTCATGCGACGTAGCAGTCGGTCAAAGATAGAGTTATTTTTCTCACCTTCCTGATCAGCGACGATGGAACGCCGGTTGAGGTTAATTACAGCGATAACGTTTGATGTTGCTAATCCATTCAGGCCATCTCGTACTAATGTAGCGAGATGTGGAAAGAGTTGCTGATGCTCAGTAAGAAAGTCTATTAGCCGCCCTTCATTGATAGCGATAAGGCGTGTTTCGTTGTTGGGCCAGTGAGCCTCTTCCGTTCCTCGAAACGGTTCGAGGAAGGTGAATAACACATCATCGTTGGTCTTCTCACCTTCATCCTGGCTACCATCGTAGTTGCTCAAAAAAGTATGTCCATACAAAGTAAAGGTATAGCCATTCACCTGGTGCTGTATTGTTGCCCCCATGCGTTCTGCGTCTTTCGCCATCCGCTGAATGAAGGCTGTTTTGCCATCTCCTGCATTGCCAGAGATAATTACCAGTTGAAAATCTCCTTCAAGGATGGCGGGTCGCAATTGCTTATCAAGCAGGGTATCTACATACGTCAGCTCGCCAAAGGCATCTAAGCCACGTGTACCAGCATTTGTATGCTGGCTCTGACTATAAAGTGTAAGCAGATGGAGCACGTAGGGGTTATAGTTTGGCTTCTCTATATCGTTCTGAAAAATAGTAGCAAGCGGTGGTGGTTCGATAGGTTTTCGCAGAGCAGGGAGCGCGATGAGAGCTGAGAGTAAAGCTTGAGAGGAGGTAAAACGCTCTGTTACAGTAGATGAGATAGCCTTGAGTAGAAGCGCGGCAAAGGCGGGATGCAGATCTGCACCACCTTCATATATATAGGGATCTGTGGCGACCTTACGAATATGCACATCCTCAAAAGGATAATGCCCTGTAACACATTCATATAACGTGATACCTAGTGCATAGACATCACGCTCAATTTTCTGACTAGTGTTTAGATTTCCTACACCATTCATTTCAGGAGGGATATAGCGACCTGTTCCCCCTGCCATATTGGTACTAGCCTGATCGGAGATAGCAACATTGAAATCAATAATGCGTACTCCGTGTTCAGTCCAGAGCAGATTCGAGGGCTTGATATCCTGATGATAGATGCCATGTACATGTAAGAAAGTGAGTCCTTCAGCAACTTGCTTTGCGATCTTCACTGCATCTTCCAAGGAGAGTGCTTTTTCGTCCACCAGTTTTTCAACATTTAAGCCGTCAACGTATTCAAAAACGATATAGGGTGTGCGATCTGCCAGCAGGTCAGCCCAAATCACTTTTACCACATAGGGATGTTCAGGGATGGAAGCCAAAACTTTATATTCCTGCCCTAAACGTCCAAAGACAGAAAGGTGGTCTGTCAGTACTAGTTTGAGGACACGCATTACTTCTCCCAGCGTATCAAATACTTTATATGCTACAGCGAAACCACCCTGTCCTAGCCGCTCTTGTACGACGAAACGTTCACCAAGTACATACTCTTTAGGAAGGTTGCGCTTATCGTGTGGTTGTGAAGGAGGTATGAGGCGTTCTGCTTTTTGTGTTGGTGAAGGGAGAATAACCTGTTGTAACTCCTTAAGCGCATCGGTTGCACTTGCAAACCGTTGCTGTGGTTCAAAGGCGCATAGTTTTTGTAGCCATGAATCAAGTCCTTGAGGGAGATCCGGTTTGAGGTCTGTCGGTTTGATGGGAAAGATAGCTCCCTGGTCGTATAATTGCGTGGGGCCGCTGAATGCTGTCTCACCTGTTAGTAGTTCATAGAAAACGAGGCCCGCCGAGAACAGGTCTGAGACAACGCTCGCTTGTGAGGGATCATTATAGCATTCGGGAGCCTGATAAGTCTGATCCACATCTTCTACAATGTCTTTAGCAATGCTACTGGTACCACTCGCTCCGGCTCGTGCGTATTCAAACGAAGCGAGGCGAGCATGACCATCGGCTCCAACGATGATGGCATCAGGGGTTAAGTTGCGATGCACGACTTGATAGGCATGGGCGTGTTCAAGTGCGGTAAGTACGTCACGCATTACGCGTAATTTCTGATCGAATGTAAGGGCTAGCGATATTTTTTTAATGTGCTGACGCAGCGCATGACCAATAACATCTTCGGTGACAAGGACAAAATATGAGCCATCTTCACTGTCGAAGAAATCACGAACATTCAAAATATTAGGGTGTCCAGGAACATTAACAATGGCGCGGAAGGCATTACTAATAATCTTCTGCTCGCGTTTCCGCGCTGCTTCATCCTGATAAGGATCAACGAAGTAGACACGCAGGCGTGCCGTGCCATGTTTTCCTGCGAAGATGTGCCGTGCGCGATATTCGGTGAAGCGTTCGTTGCCACCTAGACGCTCTTCCACCTGCCAATCACGATAGAGATGTGTTTGTGGCCTTTTTGCGTTGCCAGTGATAAGCTTTGTAATTAGAGGAAGCTGGTTGCGTATATCGGAGGATGCGCTCGCAGGAATATTGATCTTATTCTGAAAATAGAGCAGGCTCTTGTTGAGCCGAACAATATCGTCGCCATCGATGCCTGTATGGTCGTCAATCACCACATCGGGGGCGGTTAATAGCACAGCAGCACGCACGTAGACCTTTTGCATGTCTAATTGCGCTGGATAGCGATCAGTGATAAAAGCTTTGAGCAACTTGGCGTTCAAGCGTCCCTTCATGAGGGGCGAGTTATAGGGCTGGCGTCCTTCTGGATACCATTTCGTTCCGTGAATATCAACAAGTCCGTGGACGCCCTTCACATCTACGACATAGACACAGTGAGGTGTGAGAATTGCCAGATCAATCTCAAGGATTTCCTTACCCTGCACAAGTTCAAAATTATGTATTACAGTGCAATTGGCGGGGAGATTGTCGCGTAAATAGGCAATGGCCTGACGCTCTGAGTCGTTACGTGGTGGTCCTACCTGGATAACGATTGCCATTTTGCATTCTCCTCAATTGCCGTCTCTACCATCTCACGAGCTTCATCCTCTTTTGCTTGTGCCTCTGCCTTTAGCTTTCCTGCATCTCGCACAAGCTCATGAATACTAATTTCAATGTTATCCGTGGTTCTAGGAACACGTATTTTAAGAACATCACTTAGTGATAAATGTGGAATAGAACTTCCTGTAGCTATACGTATGAGTTGCCGATAGCCAACATCAGTAAGAAATAGATAGGCAAACAGGAAGCCTGGTAATACAGAAGTACGATCTACTCTAAGTCTTAATACATCTACTGAAACACAAGCACTGTGAAAGCGTGCATCTGCCCATACCCCACGCCCAATGATACCTCCTACTTGCCCACTACGAGCTAGAAATATATCCTCTTCTTGGACAATCCAATCTGCACTATTCGGTATCAAGTTTTTAGCGATGAATCTCGTTGGTTTATACTGAAGTCGAAAAATTTCACTACTCGTTAAAAAAGGAACGCCGTATCCTTCAGAAACAAATAACTGCTTCAATCTTCCTGTTTCCCCAACGCTACTAATGAGATCACCAAGTAAGTCAAGCTTACTGTTGCGTTCCAGTAGTTGATCACTTTCCTGTGCGGCTGCTATATAATACGCTCCAACCATCCTGTATGCCAAAGTATTAGACAATGCTGTTGTAACAGAAAAGTTTCTGTGAGACAATGCGAGTTTCTTGGGAAACTCAAAGTGTTCGTTCATAGTATCACTAGCAACTTGAAGTTTTATGCTTGCTTCATTACGAAGTTTTGCCGCAGTGTCACATAGACTGTGAACGGTAGACTCTATAGCACCAAGTCGAGGTACAGGCAATTTAGCAATATGTATTGGTTCAAGATGCTGAATAATTGCTCCGTATGTTCCCTCTGTCACCTGTGGAACACCAAACTTGCTGCTCAGATAAGCGTAGAGATAGCCTGGGAGAATTTTATCAGGGTCAGGAACCACCTTTAGTACGTCCTGTGACGACCATACTTTGTTCATATATGGCCCGGCGTAGACCATTCTGCCAATTGTACCAGAGCAAGAAATAAGCGTCATACCCTCTTCTAATCTAAGATAACTCAATTTAGGTGACAGAGCATCCTTTTTTCTGAGTAGACCAACTCTGGAAAGATCAGCAAGAAGCATTGTACCACTTGTTAAAAATGGTACACCATGTTCTTCACTCTCCACGTAGTTTCGTATAAACTGTGGTCCATTATAGATACCGCCAGAATATCCTTTTGTTAGGCTTATTAAAGGCTGTTTTTCTACACGTAACTTTTCTAGCAGCACCCTAGCTTCTAGAGCACCGGAGAGGTAGGGTTTGCTGTCAAGACGTGCGCCCTTAAGGTCGAACCAGGAGGACATGACGGGGTTGTCGAAGTTGGTTAGTTTCATTGTTGGCCTCCATCAGGAGGGAACCAGCGTTGTAGTGTGTCACGAAGCAAACAAAAAGCAGGATCCACACAGCCTCGAATGGAAATATGACTGGATATTTTAGCATAGGTAGCACCTGACCGGGGGATGCCTGATATCTTCTGCATTTTCATAAATGCATCTTTAGGATGAGCAGGTTTAGGCTTAGTTGGATCCCAAAATTCTTCCGCTTCTAGCCATGCTTTTAAAGAAGCATGAGGAGTATAGTCAAAGTGAAAAGCGTCAACTACATGCTGAGAGCTTTGACAAAGCCAAACTTCTAACTCTGGTACTATCACTATAACCTCAACATTTTCTTCACGCCAGCCATTTTGAACTAAGTTTGCCTTCATTTTCTCTTGAATAATTGATGGCTCTGGTGCTCCTTCCCAACGATGATCCAGGACAACAACAGCATGCTGACATATACTATAGTAACGCCTGAGAAATACATGTCCTTGCTTATATACACCTGAATCACCGAAACGGCGGTCAGGAACAAAAGAATCATAGGTGAAAGATCGGGCACCTAGACTTCTGTGAAAGTTTTCTTTCCCGAGAAAACCTTTAAATGTTTGTTCCATTTGTCTATCAGCGAAAAGGAAGGCACAATCCATCATCAATCCAACACTCCAGCAGCAAATAATGAACCAAGGTCAAGGTCAATCGCGCTATGCCAGTTTTGTAAATGTGAATGTTTGTTACCTGCAATAGCTTTCTTCGCTCCATTTTCCTCACTTTGCATGACAATTACTGATGATAGAGGAGTGTGAGCTAGTACGATAGGAGAGTGAGTTGAGAGCAACACTTGTGAGTTGTAGAGAGAACCTAGTGATTGCAAAACAGCCTCTATTCCGCGAGGGTGAATTCCGTTTTCTGGCTCCTCTAAGCATACAATAGCTGGCGGCTCACTTAAATAAGGTAGGATGGTTAGAGCCAGAATACGTAGTGTGCCAGCTGATAAACCCGAAGAGGGGACAGTGAAACCACCTTTGTATGTAACATTGAAATACGCATGGAAGCTATCTTCGCGCTCAATAGCTTCTATTTTCTCTATGTACGGCAACGCTGTCTGCACATGGGCTACCCAGTCTTCAAAGGAAGCCGGTCGTTCTGGGCGTTTTTGCTGTAAGTCGAGTACCATCCAAGGAAGATTGCCAGCATCAGGACGAATGGTTTTCGTTGATACTAACTGAGAATCCTGTTGCAGCTTTAGCACATCAGGCTCATATAGTATCGTTCCTGTTTCGAGCATGTTAATAAACCAGACCGCTGCTGGAAATAGCGACGAGTCAAGGGGAAGAGTCTTTAAAGCTAATGCATTGGGGTTGAGACGGAATGCAAAGCCTTTGCCTTTTTTTTCAGGACGTAGACTGATTGTGCCACTTGGGCCGCGTGCTTCACGAGCAATGATAGATTTCCAACTTGAAGGAGCGTGACTATCTATACGCAATCCTCTTTCTTCACTCGTAGCATTTTCCTGCACAAGCCAAAGATATTCATCAGTTACCTGTAACTCAATCTCATTAAATATTTGCAGCCGGATTTCATAGCGAAGGGTATGGGGCCATCGCTTAGGATTTGCTTGCACGCGTTCAGAAGCATCAGAAACGAGATCGGCAATGATATTTTGGGGAAGCTGAGCCTCCAGCATAAAACTAAAGTAGTCTCCCATATGGCAATATGTTAACTCACGTAAACGTTGAGTGCGCAACGCATTCGTCAAGGGAGAAGTTTCAAGAAACGCTTGAGAAAGATTGTTAGAAGATAGCATATCAGAGAAGAGGAGCAGGATGTCCATCAGGGTAGTTTTGCCGCTCCCATTTGCTCCTGCCAGCACATTATACTGGCTTAGGTGAACATCTAGCTGATCAAAGCAGCGGTATTTCTGTGCCTGTATTCTTGTAATCATTGCCCTGGCTCCGGGTAGCGTTGACGGAACTCACGATATTTATCAGCGATTATTGGCAGATCGTCATCAACTTCTCTGTCAAGTACAGGATAGCGTTTCTTCACTATGCGACCATCTACCTGTACATCTTTCTCACGCCAGTCTACCACTTTCTTCAGTTCTTCACCATCAGGACTGCGCTTGTACAATGTATTGCCACGACGATCAACGCCCACTTTTTCTGCTACAGCCATAAAGACAGGATACTCTTGAACCTCTCCTAATGCTTCCGCACGTATCTCTTCGTTTGTTTTCTTTTTGAGGAAGAGCAAGCTGGTTAAAATATTGACGTTCGCTTCAACGACAAATGCTTCGATAGGGATATCAATGCTCGCCAACACCCAGGCGTTTTTCAGTATCCATTGCCGAATGTATTCATCGGCGGGGTTGCCCAGGATGCCATTCGGGAGTACAATGCCCACGCGTCCTCCTGGTCGTAACCATTGCATACACCGCTCGATAAACAAAATTTCAGGTGCAACACTGCTTTTTGTACGTCGCTTTGTTATGTCGGTGCTGATACGATAGCGCCCCTCGGCATCCTTATCCCACGGACGAGCAAAATCAAACTGATCCAGGATATGGCTTTCACTTATAGGGATATCAGAACCAAATGGTGGATTCGTCATAATCACGTCGATGGTTCCTAGAGCAATATCACTTTTGGCACGCTCAACACCTGAGAGGTGTCCATTGGGAAATTCGAGCGAGTTGAGATGGTAGAGGTGTCCACGTCCATCACCAGCCATAACCATGTTCATTTGCGAGGCTCCAATCAGAAACTGATCGAAATCGGCTCCAAAGATGTTATGTTCTGCAAAGGCTTTAAGTTTCGCACGTATTGCTGAAAACTCCGGATGGCTCGCATCTTGAGGCTTTATTCCCTTCTCTTTGCAAAACTTGTTTAACATATAGTCCAACGTTGCGACAAGGAATCCGCCTGTACCGCAGGCAGGATCAAGGATGCGTTCACCTTCTTTAGGGTCAAGAATTTCTACAGCCAGCTTAACGACGCCGCGCGGTGTGAAATATTGCCCGCGATCACCACGTAAGTTCGTTCCTACAATCTCCTGATAGGCGACACCTTTGGCGTCAATCTCCGAGTTGGTGAAGTCGTAGCGGTACAACTCTGAGACGATGAAAGCTAATGCTCGATCAGAAAGAGATATCTCATCGTTGCTGTTGAATATTTCCTTATATCGCTCTTTGACTTTATCAAAGAGTTCGTTGATACGTTCCCTGATATTTTTGCGACCCTCAGGAGTGAACTCTTCTCTCATTCCCACCCAGAAGAGGCGTTCGTTCGGGTTTTCCTCATTGTACATTTTACAGAAGATGAGGTAGAGAAACTGCCTGAATGCAGTGTCCTTGGGCATTCCTTCGTTTCCATGAATGAAATTATGACAGCGGCGGAAAGCCACACGGAGCATCTCTTTATCCGCTTTGTAGAAGGAACCGCTAGAGGTAGGTCCGTTAGGATTTTCTGACCCTCTGGAAAGGGGCCAATCTGTAATCGTCTCTAGTCTGACGTCGAAGCGTGTTTGCACTTTTTTGAAATAGAAGATATCCAGCTTGTTCGTCCATAAGCCGTACTCGCACGATTCTACCTGCTCCATTATCTCTTGAAGGATTAGCCATTCTTTTTTTGCATCTTCAGGGTCGCGTAAACGGGCACTCCTGCTACTTGCTGGCATCGGACGGCAGATAACGGCACGGCTTAAATTGACAATGGAATGTTCTTTTCCATGATGGAAAATAGCGATATCAATGTACTTGCGCTTTTTCCCACCGCTTATACCAAAATCAGCCTCCATGTCTTCATATGGGATGTTGTATTGATTCTTTAAAGCTTGAGCGATAAACTGGCGCACTTGCTCTTTAGGGGTGTCTTTTAGCTCCCGTTCTCCGGTGATAAGGTCAATGATACGCCCCTCGCCCAGTGCAGTTTCGCTCTCTGTTTCAGTCATCTCCTCAGTGTCATTATTGTTTGCCGCAACAATATCTTCTGACATCAATGTATTCCTACTTCCTACAGGTACCAATCTTAAAAATAAATAACTGCTCTGTCTAAAAATAAAAATTTACCAGACTGGGATGTTGAGACTAGCCTACGGAAGGCTAGTCTCAACATTTACAAACGTCCCATTCTCAACTTTTATGGTTACAGTCTCAACATTTGCGAAATCCTACAAATTCGCTACCAGTACTACACGTCCAAATTGGCGTTTTTGGCGTGGCTTTCGATGAAGCGTTTGCGGGGGGCTACTTCGTCGCCCATAAGCATGGTGAAGGTTTTGTCGGCTTCGACGGCTTCTTCGATGTTGACTTTGAGGACGGTGCGACGGGCAGGGTCCATGGTAGTCTCCCAGAGGGTCTCGGGGTTCATTTCGCCGAGGCCTTTGTAGCGACCGACTTCTGGCTCTTTGCCGTTGTGCTCGGCCTGGTATTCCACGACGAGGGCGTCGCGTTCCTCTTCGGTGAAGACGTAGTGGACTTGCTTGCCTTTGCGTACATGGAAGAGCGGCGGCTGGGCGATGTAGAGATGCCCACCACTGATGAGCGGCTCCATGTGGCGGAAGAAGAAAGTCAGCAGCAAGGTGCGGATGTGCGCACCGTCAACGTCAGCGTCGCACATGATGACGATGCGACCATAGCGCAACTTGGCCATGTTGAAGTGTTCACCAATGCCAATGCCGATGGCGGTAATGATGTTCTTGATCTCCTGGTTTTCCAGCATTTTGTCCAGGCGAGCACGCTCGACATTGAGAATCTTACCACGCAACGGGAGGATGGCCTGGAAGTGGCGGTCACGGCCCTGTTTTGCACTTCCTCCGGCACTATCGCCTTCGACTAAGTACAATTCGCATCTATCTGCATGTTTTTCGGAACAGTCGGCGAGCTTGCCGGGGAGGGTGGTATCGAGAACGTTCTTGCGTTGGATGAGTTCGCGGGCGGCGCGAGCGGCCTCACGCGCACGGGCGGAGGTCAGGCATTTATCGATGATAATTTTGGCTTCGCTGGGGGTCTCCTCCAGGTATTGCGTGAGCATCTCTGCTGTGACCATCTCGACGATGGGGCGCACGTCGGCATTGTTCAGCTTGGACTTTGTCTGAGCCTCAAATTGAGGATTGGGTATCTTGACACTGATGACAGCAGTCAAGCCCTGGCGCACATCATCACCGGTCAGGTTGTTGTCCTTTTCCTTGAGCAGGTTGGCCTTACGGGCATAGTCGTTGAGGGAACGGGTGAGCGCACTGCGGAAGCCGGTAATGTGCATGCCGCCATCGACGGTGTTGATGCCGTTGGCAAAAGAGAACTCGGTCGTCGTCCAGCTATCGTTGTACTGCACGGCCAGTTCGACCTTCACATTGTCGATCTCGCGAATGGTGCTGACCGGACGGGCCTGGACACGGCCACGGTTCTTGTTCAGGTAGCGCACAAAGGAGACCAATCCACCTTCAAAGTAGAAGGTTGCCGCTCGGTCGGTGCGTTCATCGAGCAAGGAGATGGTCATGCCACGATTGAGGTAGGCCATTTCGCGGAAGCGCTGCATGAGGGTATCAAAGTTAAAGTCGCGGGTCTCCATGACCGTCAGGTCTGGCAAGAAAGAGGTCGTGGTACCCGTACCGTCTACTGACCCCATGTTGGTCAGAGGGGTTACGGCGACGCCGCGCTCATAGCGTTGCCGCCAGAGCGTCCCATCAAGCCGAACATCGACCTGGCACCATTCAGCGAGCGCATTAACGACAGAGACACCCACGCCGTGCAAGCCGCTACTGATCTGATAGCCACCGCCACCGAACTTACCGCCCGCGTGCAGAATAGTCATCACAACTTCCAGCGTCGAGAGACCTGGACGCTGGTGATGCTCCTCCACCGGAATGCCACGACCATTATCGCTAATAGTGACCGAACTATCCGCGTGAATAATCACGGTGACGGTATCGGCATAGCCAGCCATAACTTCATCAATGCTGTTGTCAACCACTTCAGTGATGAGCTGGTGCAAGCCGCGCTGATCCGTTGCGCCAATATACATGCCGGGGCGAACGCGGACAGCCTCCAGGCCTTCGAGAATCTGAATATTCTGCTCACCGTAGCCGTTTTCACCGCCGTTCCCATTGCCATTCAGCTTCCCGTGCCCATTACCGTTTCTTATTTCGCCATTATCTAATGGAGTATTTGGGTCGTCGGGTGGTTGATTTGCCATAATTGCTTCTCTTGTTTTTGCCATAAAGCCTGTACCTTTTACAACATTGTGAAGCTATGCTTCGTAATTCTTGCTCTATCCAAGTGTATGCCGCCGCGGACGACGAGGAGACTTGAAGAGTGATTTTATATAATGCTTATCTAACCATGGGTTAGAAAAAATGACATTGTACCTGATAGAATGATATTCTTTCGGGCCAAGAAAATGTGGCAACACACCACACTCTGTGCTACATTATTATACCACAAAATGCGCGATAAACAAAACGCGGAAGCAGATTCAGGCTAGTTTTTTCATGTGGGCAAAGGGCCTGGTAGCAGAGGCTATTAAGCCCATTGTCACATGAAATTATGGGAGCAGCAGTCCGGTTGCATTAGTACCTTTGGCCGCTCATGGGAACGCCGGGAGGCATGCCTCCTACGCCTTGCATATTCGTCATGCCGGGCATGCCGGGCATACTCTGCATGGGCGCACCGGCTAGATTGGTGGCGCAATAGGGGCAGAATGTCCAGCGCAGTTCGAGTAGGCGTTCGCACTTGGGGCAAGGACGTTTCATTTTTTGGCCGCAGGATGGGCAGACCTGGAAATCTGACTCGACGCGGGCATGGCAATTGTTGCAGGTCTGCCGCTCGGTCATCTCAGCGAGCAGAGACTCTTCCTCTAGCTGGCGTTCGTAGATTTCGGCCAGCGTCTGGCGTGGGCGTAAAATCATGTAGATGAACAGGCCACCGACGAAGAAAACCGTTACCAACAGTGTCGCGAGTATCTGTGAAAGGAGGTCCTGGGTACGCGAGCGTATGTCGCGGAAGGTCCAGATAATCAGACTGAGCCAGAATATAACGACAAAAGCCACGACAAAGCCAATAACAATGCCTAATGAATTGGTGATAGCAGTAAGTGTAGAGCTCCCTGTAGATGTGGGAGTAGCGGTAGCTGAGGCAGTGGCAACAGTTGGTGTGGCTGCCGGGCCGGCCAGAAGTATCGTAGTAAGCATATGTGTCATATGTGTCATCGCAGGACTAACGCCCCTTTCAGGAAATGCATAGTTTTGGTATCTTCAATTACAACGTACACGATAAGTAAACGGCAACAAGATAGGACTATTGTGATTGTGGCATAAATTACTCAAACAGCACCTATACAGTACCATTTGAAGGTCATTGGAACAATAATGTTACGATGCCTCCGGCACGTACCCCAACGTGCAGAGGCTCCTCCGCCTCACCATTCCATAGCAGTTGCTCTTGTTGTTCCTCCTGTAAGTTTGCCACAAACGCCCGTGTCGAGGCAACTCCTGGTTGTACAGCGGCCTCTACCGCGTGTGGCAGAGGATTGTAGAGCCGTACTATCAACCCCTGGCCGGAGTTGCTGCGTTTGATGGCACTAACGACAATTTCACGCGGCTCTATAGTAATAAGTTTCGCGCTTGCAGCTACTGACTTACCCTGTGCCTGTGCGCCTTCGTTCCCTTCACTCCGCACGCCCGTAGGGGTTACGAGAGCCAGAGGAGCCACGGGAACGACCATGGACCTGACGGGTACGTTGAAGGCCAAGGCTTCACGCTGCACCAGTGCCTCTTCTGCCTCCCATGTGCCGCTATGTGGCACCAGGGCATAATCAAAGACGTGGTGGCCCAGGCATTGGCCCTCTGGTGTAAGCTCCATGGGGCCGGCATGACCACGACGGGTTGAGAGGTCGCCACGCGAAAGCCATTCCACACACCGCAAAAGGGTTACGGCAACGGCCATCTGGCCTGCGACAACAGCGGGACCATCCTGTAGCACCTCGTATTCTGGCAAACCTCGATTGAGAATGCCCAGTCCAACTGTGCCATTACTGATATCCACAAAGCGTTTTTGCGGGAACGTGTTCACGGGTTCCTCTATCCACTCGCCCACCTCTGCTGGACGGGCGGCGGCAACGGGACGAGTCCGTACCTCGAACGTTCCCTCAGCCGCGACAGTATCTACTGTATATGGTACAGGAAAAAGCACGCGTAATCTATGGTCTTTGGCCTTATTTTCCACGGTGGTACGAATATCAATACGCCGTACACCGGGTACCAGGGAAATCTCGCTGACGATGGGACAATTGAGCAAACGTTTATTGCGTTCAGCGCGATTGGATGTGCAGGCATGGGGCAGCGACCAATGCCCGCTGACACGCAACGTGGCCCGTACTGGCCCGTTATTCGTCAGGGTGATCTCAGGAGGTTCCAGAGGCTGGCTGATCAGCGTGTCCTGTGCTGGTGGACAATAGTTGTAGAGGTCGCCTACATCGCCGCCATCGACAAAACGATTGAGGCCAGTAAAGATCGCGCCCGTCTGTTTGTCGGTGACGGTCAGGGTACCATCTGCTGTGCTAGCCTCGACGCGATAATATTCATTTTCAATGGCATGTGGCTGGCTCAGCAAGGAACTGGTGGGAGCAGGGGATGCAGCGGCTTGCAGTCCGTGCGGATAGACCCAGTACGTTTTGAGGCCATAGGCTGGTAAATCGGCGGCAACAAAGTCGATGGTTTCGTGCGCCTGATCGACTACGGTCACTGCCAACATATGGATATCCTCACGTTCGAGCACCTGGAGCATCAACTGCTCTCCTGCCAGGAGGTCATTTTTATTTTCAGGCAGATTGCCACGCGGCGCAATCATGACTTCGACGTGGGCTGTGCCTGGCTGCTGGTCGGTATCAACATGGACATGCATGATGCCATAGGCACCTTCAGGCTGCCCCAGCGTGGTAGTAATCATGCTCTCCGCCATGCTAATCAGTGCGCCGGGGGCATTGGCACCAGCCAGTGCTACGGCAACGGCCATGGTTTCACGAGCCAAGGGCATAGAGCCGATTTCCTGCCGCCAACTATTGACGACCTTAAAGGGATGCTGCTGGCCCTGTTCGTCAATCACCACGGCATTTTTGAGGGAGCAGGGAAATTGTACGGTAGCCTGCACAACTTCTGTGCGTAAGCCCGGAGCGGGATTAAAGACCACGATGGGAGTGGGAGTATTATGGCTGCTGGTATGGCTGGTCGGAAAGGGAGCACGCGTATCGACGCGCTCCACAATGCTCTGCATGGCTTGAGCTAGCGCACCTTCGGCCACTTGCTGGCTCTGGGCGAAGCGCACGGCATTTTCGCGGTGTACCTGGTCGATGCTACAGCCGCAGATGCTATCGTGGGGATGATTCTGCAAGAGATATTTCCAGGCCAGGCGCATCAAGCCAGCAGGATAGGCCGCGCCCAATTTCCAGGCCCACGCGGTGAGCGGTTCCACCCAGTTGACCAGCAGGTGCTCGATGGCGGTGTTCTGCTGCTTAATCCACATACGTGTGGAGAGCACGGCGGGCAGCAAATGGGAATACTGGCTGCTGCGCATCTCGCCGTGCAGCGTCTGTAATTGTTCCTCGTGACCGTTGTCCTGGAAGTGTTGGCGAATGGTCGCAACGTATTGGGGGAGCGTACCGATCTGGACGCGAATGCCATCGAGAGGTTTTGCATCACCATTTTGGCTGAGATGGCCGATTTGCGCGATAATTTTTTTATGTTCGGGCTTGATATGGGCGAGAATGGTATTGGCTGCCGCGATGGTAGCGGGCAGGCCATCCTGGGGTTCCAGGTGATCGGAACCGTTCATAAACAACAAGGTGTTGGTGGTAGCTTTGGGCAAAATCTGGGCGGTGAGCAGTTCAACGCGGGTGGCAAATTCAGCGGGAGCAAGGGGCATCTGTCGGGCATTGGAGTAGCCGACGGGGTCGGCGAGGTGGATGACCAGGACGGTGGTGCCATCGGGTGCGGCCCAATAGAACTCACTTTTCTCGGCCTCGGCACCGACGCCGCGCCAGAAGACGGCGTTATCAATACCAAAGCCCTGGAGGATTTGTGGCAGTTGGGCGATGTGTCCGAAGCAATCGGGGACGTAGCCCACGCGCATGGTATTGCCAAAGTCGGCGGCCTGCTGCAAGCCGATCTGTAGATTGCGAATGAGCGATTCGCCGCCGACGAGAAACTCGTCAGGCTGCAAATACCACGGGCCGACCTGGATACGCCCGGCGCGGATGTAGGTGCGCAGCCGTTCCTCTTGTTCAGGTTTGACTTCCAGGTAATCGTCCAGCACAATGGTCTGACCATCGAGCATAAAGTGGCTAAAAGCGGTATCACGATCTAAAATATCGAGCAACTTATCTACGGTATGCACAAGACGAATACGAAATTGTTGGAAGGTTTGATACCATTCGCGGTCCCAATGTGTATGGGGAACAAGGATAATATTGAGTTGCTCGGCCATGATGCTCCTTGCGATCAAGAGGGGTAGACCCTCTATTGGTGGGCGCAACACCGAGGTCTCGCGGAGCGCGGCATCGTGCCTCAACATCTGTTGGTGGATTAAATTATAGCGCATTGGTACACATTTGTACATTGGTGAAGGTTCGGTGATTACCCATAAGTCGGCCAGAGATTCTTCGCTGCGCTCAGAATGACAG
>JBPCJY010000116.1:0-34968 GCA_051004815.1 Ktedonobacteraceae bacterium | reverse complement strand
CCGCAAGGGTGCGCCCCTACTATACACGACGCGACTCTGTAAGCCGCTTCCCGTAGGAAGCGGCGACCGGATATAGTAGGGGCGCGCCCTTGCGGTCGCCCTGGTGGGGAAACGGAACCGCTTGCTAATCATTCACACGCCCTAGCATGCAAGCAACCTTACGGCGTTGCTGTTACCGTCGATGTATTCTTTCCACCACTGTAACCTGCACTGCCCGGCTGCTCACCATTCAGCATCCAGTCACAGTTACTTCCCGTACCAAGGCCATTGGCAGGAGACGTACAATATTGTACAACTCCGCTTGGGGCGGTAAACGTTTGCGGCTTGAGGACGACGTCCATCTTGCCACAAGGAATACCGTCATACGATGTATCGCACATGCCACTGACATAGGTCATCACACTATGCCAGATCGGAGCCGCACCAGTAATACCGATCACATTTTGCATCGGTTCATCATTGGCGTTTCCTGCCCAGACGCCTACCACCGCTGCGCTGGTATACCCTATCGTCCAGTTATCTTTGAAATCATTCGTTGTGCCAGTCTTGGCTGCCACATTTGGATACCCTGCATTGGGCAAATTTGCATATCCCACAGGCCCCCAGAATGAAAGGTCATGATCCGGCCAGAACTCAGCCTTACGCGCTCCCTCATCCGATAGAATAGAGGTCATCAGGAAAGCGATTTGCGGGCTGATCACCTGTGAACCTCCTGGATGAGTGGGGTCAAAGTGATAGAGTTGATGACCATAGTTATCCCAGATATCCAGCACATTCCTGGGTGGTACACGCGTACCCTGATTAGCAAAAACCTGGTACGCTCCCACCATCTGCTCCAAAGGAATACCCGACGTTCCCAGCGCGAAAGACGCGTTATTATCCTGCTGCTGGCTTAACGTCGTGATGCCAAACCGCTGTGCCAGCGAAATAACATTGCTCACACCGGCAAACATCGAAGCTTTTATCGCTGGCACATTGCGCGAATCTGCCAGCGCGTTACGAACCGTGGTATTCGAGTTGCTATACTGATTCATGTAGTCATTCGGAACATAGGCACCACTGATATTCACAGCACCATCGCCTTTGGGAAAGTACGTTTTATAATCGGGCACCACCATGCCAGGGTACCATCCCTGCTGGAATGCAGCGGCATACACGATTGGTTTGATGGTGGAACCGGGCTGACGAGCGGCAAGGGCAGCATTAAAGTTCCCCTGGACTTTGATGTCTTTAGAGTTATAGTTAGCACTGCCATCCATCGCTAATACTTCGCCAGTATGCGCATTCATCACCACTACGGCTGCATCGTTGACATCATTAACCGTATTCAATGGGCCATAACCATAGCCAAAGTACTGTTGCTCCTGCACATCGAGATGGCGATGCACTGCCTGTTCAACATAGGCTTCCAGGTTGGAATCAATCGTCGTCCGAATATTAAAACCGCCTGTGAAGAAGGTTTCCCCCAGTAGTGCCACCATCTGACTAATAACCCAGTTCACGAAATGCTGATCACCATGATAATACGTATGGGCATACTTCGGAAACTGCATCTTGGCCGTCATGGCTTCAGCTTGATTCACCATGTCTTGCGTAATCGTACCCAATCCCGGCACCAACACCTGATACTTTAGCATCTGTTCCAACACATATTGCTGGCGTTCCAGATAATATTTCTGCCCGGTCGCCTGATCTATGAAACCAAAAGTGGGATCATACGTAGGCGGGTCTTGCGGCATACCGGCCAACAGTGAGGCACGAGCCAGTCCCAGCAGAGGGCTACAATATTTGGAAGTAGCACAGTGTGTCGGATCACACTGCATCTCATGCGCGGCATTGCAGTTAAGATAGTAGAGACCCGGCGTACATTTGAAACTTTTGTCACACTGCTGCGTCAGCTGGAAATAGTCTTCCGCCGCTGCCTCGACGCCCAAGTTTTGTGATCCATATGGCGAAAGATTGAAATACATCTCCAATATCTTCGCCTTGGAATACTGCTGCGTCAGACCGATAGCTAGTGCCGCCTCCGGAATTTTACGATTGAGTGTCACCGCGGTATCGTTGGTCAGATTTTTGATCAATTGCTGCGTGATCGTACTACCACCGCTCTGTACGGCACCAGTCTGGGCATACTGCGTAGCTGCACGCACAATACCCACCGGGTCTACACCTGAGTTTGTCCAGAACGTCGGATCTTCAGCCGAGGTCTGCGCATCTTGCATCACCTGCGGAATGTATTGGTATTCGACAGGGGTACGACGCCCTCCACCTTGACGCTGAATATCATAGGCTTCATACAGCAGAAGCCCGTTGCGATCATAAATACGCGTCGTCTGCTCAACTTGCTGGTTTGCCAACCCTTGCAAACGTGGTAACTGGCTTTGATAGTAATTATAGGCATAAGCACTAGCCGAAAAGGTACTCATTACCAGTACCCCCAGGATAACGATCATGATAATCGAGACAATTTTCCCTATCTTGGGCTGCGCTTCCTGCCAACGGCTACGCCGATGCTTCATCATCATGGCAACGCGCATACTGCGCGAACGCTTCCAACGCGTCGCTTTGGGCAATGGCATCGGTGTGGTAGGCGGTCGATAGAGCACCAACGGGTTTTGATCTACAGGCGGCACCGCGGACATACGTCCAGACCAGCGGCGCATCGTCTGCATCGTATTGGCTACCCAACCATGCTCTTGGGACTGCGGCTGAGGCTGGACCCTGTTCCCCGAAGGCCAACTCTGGGACGAAGGCCATACTTCCGGTTGCTGCCCCTGCGCTGCTGGCCCTTGTGCAGACATAGGCGAATTGGGTGAAGGCATAGACGAGGTAGGCGGATAATTCGGAAATCCCTGCTCATTGCGCTGTTGTTGTCGGTATCCATGCAAGAGGCTTCCTGCACCGCGACTACCATTGTGTTCAGTAGGATTATGCCCATTTTGTTGTTGGTTCCAATAGTCATTACTCATACTGTACCGTTCATCCTCATACATATACTTATGGCGTTAGTCGTTCTTCCACTACAAAGAACGAAGGAGAAAGTTTTTTTCTGTAGTATCAGGTTATTATTCCTCATTACCTACTCTCAACGGATAAGCTTGGACAAATTAACAAAACTACCTGTTCAGGCCATAAGAAATCATGTACAATAGGAACAATGTAAGCGATTTATCGAGAGGAGCCATTTTGATGTTCCTGCGGCCCATTCACCTGCTACGGCTAACTCTGCTATGCCTCTGTAGCTTTTCCATTTTCTCATTTGCTTTTTCAACGAAAAAAGCTCTCGCTTTTGATAGTCCCATTACCATTGTCGCGCATTCTGATACCGTTCACTTTCCCAATTATATTGACTTCACTATGACTGCCAACGATACCGCCAGTACCATTACGTCAGCTACCATCTATATCACTTTTAAAGATGTACCTTACAGCAATGTTATGCCATATCCTGTCACCATCAGCAAACCAGCACAAAGGATCACACTCGACTTCCACGCAGATACCAGCCATGAAAGCAGCTTTCATTCGCCAGGAACACCCGTTGCATACTATTGGGTGCTACAAGATAACGCCTCCCGTAAATTTGCTGAGCTACCCCAGGACTTTACAACCATAGACACGCGTTTCCAATGGCAACACCTGACGCAGGGCTTATTACAAGTAAACTGGTATGGTCGCTCCGCCGCTTTTGGACAGCTTCTCCTCAACAAGGCCAATACCAGCATCACACATATCAGCTCTGGGCTTGGTAGTGGCTTACAACATCAGATTAATCTCTGGGTCTATGCTAGCAATGAGGATTTTCATGGCGCACTTGCCCCCAACTCGTATGAATGGGTCGGCGGTGAAGCTCATCCTTTTCTAAACGAGGCTTTTATCAGCGTTGTTGATGAGAACGATGATACATTGATACGTGATATGCCGCACGAGCTGACACATCTGGTCTTCCATCAACTCATCGTGCAGGGGCCAATTCCCCCAACGTGGTTCGACGAGGGTTTGGCCGTCTATAACCAGTTGTACCATGAGCCAGACATGCACTCTCGTTTTCTACAAGCCCTCACGACCAAGTCGCTACTCAGGCTCTATAACATCACCGACGGCTTCCCTTCCGATGCCGATCAAGCCTATCTCGCCTACGCCCAGAGTTGGGATCTGATTGATTACATGTACAAGACGTTCGGACAGGCCAAAATGACCCTGCTTATCCAAAAGATGAATAACATACAGACGGACTTCGACCAGCAGTTAACACAATCTATTGGCCTCGACTCGCTCCACCTGGAGAATCAATGGCGGCTTCACCTGCATCAATCCAGTGTCCTTACAGCTGACCAGCTCACGCCAACACCACACCCCATAGCGCAACCAACACCAACTCCTACTACCGCAATTGATAGCACCACGCCCATTTTGATTTCCGCTGGCACGCTGCTTATTCTCCTCCCTATCCTCGGTATCGTGGCGATCTTCGTCTACCAGCGACGCAAACGACAACAAGAGCTGGCTGGACAGGCCGCACAGAGCTATCGCGCACCCAATCCCATAGCTCAACCCATGCCCAACGTGCCTTATAATCCACATAATCCGCCCAACTATCCAAACCCCACACACTATATGCCATCAGGCCAACCAGGATCGTACTCTTACCTCCAGCCACAGCATGGGCAACAACCAGCGAACCTACCCCCAACCTCGCAAACCTATATGCCATTCTATTATCCAGGTGCGGAACAAACCTTTGCTGCACCACCACAAATGCCACCACACCAGCAAAATCAGCAGCCTGGGCAACCAGCACCACAGCCTATACCAACGAGCACACCTGCTTTCCAATGGACAGCAGAGTATCCCACGAGCAATGACGAGTACTTCGCCGCCAATAGCAACAATGGTCAGCCATCACCCGAAACATTCGGCCCATTCCAGGAACGTGTTCAACAGCAGCCTCGGAAGCAGGCCCCACAGGAATAAATTGCGTATCGCAAAAGGAGCTATAAATTGGAAGTGTTTGATGCGCCAACCCGCTATTATGCATCCGATGCCCTATCGTTAGATGAATTAGCCTATTGGGTGGCATTCAGCCGTATTATTGGCATCGGCCCCGTTCGTTTTACCTTGCTGCTCAACTTCTTTCATGACGATGTCGCCGCCGCCTGGAAAGCCAGTAGCAAGGAGCTAGCCGCCGCCGGTCTCGATCAGAAGGTCATTGATAGCTTCTTGAAGCAACGAGCCGCAAGCAATCCACAGAAAGAACTGGAACGCCTCGAACGTCTACGCGTTTCCGTTATCACCATCAAAGACAAGGACTATCCGCCTCTGCTCAAAGAAATTTCGCACGCACCACCCGTTTTATACGTGGCCGGTATACTAAAAAAGGAAGAGGATAGATTCGCCCTGGGTGTCGTTGGCACACGCAAAGCCTCAACCTATGGTCGTCAGATCACCGAACAATTTGCCAGGGAGTTAGCGCAGGGCGATGTTACCGTCGTCAGTGGTCTCGCGCACGGCATCGATACCATTGCCCACACCGCTACCCTCGATGCCGGTGGACGCACCATCGCCGTACTGGCCTCCGGCCTGGATATCATCTACCCATCCGATAACCTCAACCTGGCCAAACGTATAGTCGAATCAGGCCAAGGAGCACTTATTACCGAATTTCCGCTCGGCGTCAAACCCGATAGCAAAAACTTCCCGGCTCGCAATCGCATCATCTCCGGCCTCTCACAGGGCATCTTAGTCACCGAGGCTCCCAAACAAAGCGGAGCGCTCATCACCGCCAACTTTGCCCTCGAACACGGACGCGAAGTCTTCGCCGTCCCCCACACCATCTACTCACCAGGTGGCGTCGGCGTCAACAAACTCATCCAGGACGGAGCGCACCTCGTCACCTCCGTCAACGACATCCTCTTCTGCCTCAACCTCTTCATGATCCCCCAACACCTCGAAATCCAAGAAATCCTCCCCGAAAACGCCGAGGAACGCACCCTCCTCGCCCTGCTCAGCCACGACCCCTGTCACATCGACGAAATCATCCGCACCTCCGAACTCCCCACCATGACCGTCACCTCCACCCTCATGATGATGGAACTTAAAGGCATGATCAAACAGGCGGGCGGAATGCAATATGTATTGGGGAGGTAGCTTAAAACTGATAATACTACCCACTTAACGTGAAGCTATCCGTAAACGTTCCTGCGACAGGTACAAAGTTCATGCTTATTTGCGTCGGGGTGACGGAAAATTGCGAGACGCCAAAGCTCTGATTCACATTCGCGCCCATCCAGCTACGAAAGTAGTTGATCTTCGGGTCAGTGCTATCAATAGAAAGCAGAGGGACGGTGCCTCCTGTGCCTGACACCACGATGAGCGAACCTACACCTTTAGTGAAACTTCTCGTCGCGTTAACGACACATTGCGTATTGTAGCTCGTAATAGGCAATGTTGGGCAGGTCGTCGGGTTGAGCGCGAGTTGTTTACTGGCCTGATAGGTATGTTTTTGCGCCTCCAGGATCAGATCAACTTTCTTGTTCAACAGCAAATCCAAGAAATCCTGAGTCGGACAGACTGTACTATCGATCACAAAGCAATATTGATGCATCCCCACAATCACCCAATGGATGTTGGCCGCTCGCGCTTCATCAATTTTTTGCGCTACCCAATTGTAGTCAGCACCTCCTACCCCATAATTGTATCCAGGTAGAATCTGGCTAGGCGACACTATGATGAAGCGGGCGAGTGGCTTTGCCGGCGGATAATCAAACGAGTATTCCTTGGCATAGGTTCCTGAAATGTTGCCGATGTGATCCGGAAGGTCTACCGCCAGCGTGTCAATCTGCGTATCATGGCCCCCAGCTACAATCTCAAAGGGAAAATTTGCTGGAAGGAGGCTCTTCGCATAGCTACTCCAAGCATCCGCCGTGGTGTTTGGATCATAGTCAAAGTCCCCCAGTCCCAGACTAAAATTCACACCAGACCGTGCAATGTAGTTCAGGTTCGCCGTGGTATAACTCGTTTGCCCATAATCACCGGCGGCGGTAAAACTAAAGCCGGAAGTGCTGGTTAGCCCCGTTTTGCTGTTAACCACCGTTTTGCTCAGGGGAGTCGCGGTTGGTTTGGGAAGCAGCGTTACTACATTTGCCTGCGATGCTTTCACGATGCTCGGTTCATTGACAAAAGGTTTCGTAGATGGGGATGGAGGAGGACTGCCAGTGTTGATGTGTGTGAAAGCAAAAACAGTACTCGCGACTACCAGGCCTACGAGCACCATGCTTCCAAGTGAAAAGAGCATACGAGTGCGAGGAAGACCCTTTTTCCGACGGTTATCCTGTGGTACCAACATGAGACGTACATCCGTTCTTTGTTTTCCTCCAAGTGGAAGGAGGTGGTTTCCCCCGGAATGCCCCATTCATTCCTATATTGATGAAGACGAATGTAAGGGAGGTTCATAACATTTTCCCTAACTTTCCTATTTGCTCTTCAACCCAATCCTCTCCTCTAATTCACGGGCGACGCTGTAGGGATCGCGCTCTTTGCTGTTGATTTCATCAATCATGTGTTGCCATTCCTCTTCGGTCGTAGTAGCTTTGAGGGCGTTGACGACTGTGTTCAGGATCAAGGCCTGCACTTCGCTACGTACCTGACGTTGTGCTCTGGTGATGATCGCGCCGCTCTCGACCAGGTACTCGTAATGTTGCTGCATAGCATCTATGACTTGTGGTATGCCCTGGTCTTTGATGGCGGAAGTCTTGAGCACAGGAATGCGCCAGTAAGGCAGTGCTTTGTCGTGCGTGCGGCGCATGGGATCAAGGCTGAGCAGCATTGCCAGTTCGGCCACTGTTTGATCGGAGCCGGGTTTATCCGCTTTGCTGACGACGAAGAGATCGGCAATTTCCAGGATACCAGCTTTAATGGCCTGGATATCATCACCCATGCCGGGGGCCGCGACCACCATCACCGTTTGCGCTGTCCGCATCACCTCAACCTCGGCCTGTCCGGTGCCAACCGTTTCGATGATGATGGGATTGTAGCCAGCCGCATCTAACGCTCGCACAACATCACGCGTGGAAGCAGCCAGACCGCCCAGATTGCCACGACTCGCCATGCTGCGGATAAACACCTTGGAGTCGCCCGACAGTTCCATCATGCGAATGCGATCACCGAGGATGGCACCACCAGTAAATGGACTGGTGGGGTCAACGGCAATGACGCCAACTTTGCGATCACGACGACGCAATTCGCGCACAAGATGAGTGACAAGTGTGCTTTTCCCCGCACCAGGAGCACCAGTGACGCCGACGATATGCGCACGTCCGGCGTGTTGATGCAGCTCTGCCAGGTAGCGGCGAGCAGCAGGAATCTCGTTCTCGATCAGCGTGACCATACGTGCCAACGCACGGCGATCATCATTGAGGAGGCGTTCGACGATGTTTTCCAAATCGCACCTATACCTCGGTAGCCAGGCGGTCGGCCTGCACATTGGAGCGGACAAACTCAATAATCTCATCCATTGAAGTGCCGGGGCCGAAGCAGCCCTTGATGCCCATCGCCTTGATTGCCGGCATATCTTCATCAGGCAGAATGCCTCCAGCAGCCACGAGAATGTCATCGACATCATTCTGCTTTAAGAGATCCATCACTTTAGGGAAAAGGGCCATGTGTGCGCCTGAGAGAATGCTCATCAATATAGCGTCTACGTCTTCCTGGATAGCGGCTTCGACGATCATCTCAGGGGTTTGGCGAATACCTGTGTAAATCACTTCCATTCCGGCATCGCGCAGAGCACGGGCAATGACTTTTGCGCCACGGTCATGCCCATCCAGACCCGGCTTGGCGACCAACACGCGAATTGGGCGAGTATCAGTCATGTGGATGACTCCTTTGTCAACAAAATACGCCTGGTAATGCAGCGTCATAGAGCGCACGAATGGCACGCTCTTGTTCCGCGTATAATTTTTGCACGTCTTCCTTCCATTCTACAACGGGGTCAGGGTTGTCGCAAGGACGCGACAGCAGTTTCGCTCGTACGATGATCTCTTGTTTTTCGGCCAATGGCATGATTGGAACCGGCAAACGTGCCAGCACATGTTGCTCAATCTGTGGTTGCACCCACTTATAAGCCGTATGCAGGAGCGAGGTATACGTCTGTAACAATTGCGAATTGAGGAGAGCCAGGTAGAAATAGAGTTCATCTAGCACGGCGTTTGGTTCGCGTAAGTACAGTAAATACAATGTTTGCAGGGCGATATGGCCGTGCGTATCAAGCGCAGCTTGTAAGCGGTCGGTGCTTTTCACGACCAGCAGCTTTGGCGCACGATAGCGTTCAAGAGGCTTAGCGATAGCCTTTCGCGCCATCCACCACGCACTAAAAGCTATTTCGTAGGAGCGCACATCTCTTCCTCCGCGCAGTACTGGGTACCATTGTTGCTCTTCGTTGCTCACATCAACTGTTGTACCGTTTCTATCGCCGCCCTGTTGGAAGATTGGTTTTCTCTGCACGAGATGAGCGGATGATTGGCCTATCTCCTCACCGCGCCGGATAGACAGGAAGGTGTTTAAGGGAGCGAAATGAGAGCATGCGCTGCTGTCTTCATCCAGGTAAGTACGTAACTGTTCGATGGACGAGCCGTGACCGCTGCTCAGAAGATAGCGCAACTCGGCGCACGGTTGACGGAGAAAGAGTGTTTGCGGAACAGTAGATGACCCTCGCTTTATGTGCAAGACATCCTCTTTGTCTGTATTAACGCCTACTGAGGATAAGGTTTCCCCCTTGTTCCCCCACCGATTACGTATCCAGCTTACTTGATGCATTTGGTGCGGAGGGCATTTCTGCGCGATGATAACCACTGCTCCCACATGCGCGGCAAAAACACCCGCCAGGTGCCAGAGTTGGTGGATGGTAAACTCTTTCAGCAAGCGTTTACGTTCAGCAGTGGCATTGGTACGTGCTAGTACGGGATCGGGCAACACGAGCGCGAGCCAACCGTTGGGCCGCACGATTTGCAGACCAAGGTTTAAAAAGAGCAGGTAGCTATCGGTTTGCCCATGGTGCTGCGGGGAACGATACGCGCTCAGGTCGGTATTTTTGGCGGCGAGATAGGGCGGGTTGGCTAGAAACAAATCAACGCATGGCTCACACCACGGCAGCGTGAGGGCATCACCTTGGTGAATATGCCACCGCTCGTGCGTGCCAGCCAGTGTGCTCAACTGCATCTCAGCCAGGAAACAGGAGATAGGATCGGGATCGAAACCCCAAATAGTGCGTTGGACAAGCGCGGGTAGTGTCTCTTGTGCAGGAACAATACGTGTGTGATAGGCCGTCAGACGGCGTGTAGCTCCTGCCAGGAAATTGCCGCTGCCACAGGCCGGGTCAAGCACGCGAATGGGAGAGAGATCACCGTCAGCATTGTACCTACAGGCGTCGAGTATCTGCTCAACCAGCGCGGGGGGAGTTGAGAAGTGGCCGCGCTTTCTCCGTTCTTGCAACGGCAAGGTGCTTTCATACCAACCAAGTTGGTCTGTGTGTGCTGCTTGTGTAGCCATCTGTTCTTCCAGGCTCTGTGGCACCTTATGCTTCATGCATAAGCTCAAGAGCTTCACGAGCGGCAAGTCGGCCAGCCTCTTTAATACTGGAAGCTTTGCCTACACCCAGTAGGGAGTCGCGTTCGAATACGCCCACCGTAAAGACGCGGTCGTTGTTGCGCCCACCTTGTTCGAGAATGCGGTAACGCGGTAAATTGCCTGAACGCCGCAAGACAATTTTTTGCAGTCGCCCCTTGGGATTTGTATCCAAAGATTGCTGACTGAGTTGTGCAACCATCGGCAAGACAACGCGAGCTACAAAAGCGCGAGCCACTTCTGGCCCCTGGTCAATCTGAATAGCTCCCACCAGAGCTTCCAGGACATCCGCGCACAAAGAGTCACGCGAACGCTCATTGAAGGTGCGCAGATTGGCGATATCGACGCGAATATAAGGAAATAGACCAAGCTCCTGCCCAACACGCGCCAGGATACGGCGACTGACCACCTCCGATTTGAGCGCGGTCATTTCGCCTTCCGAAGCATTTGGGAAGGTGCGATAAATATGCTCCACTACATGCGCCCCAATGATGGCATCGCCCAGGAACTCTAACGTGTCATATGAATCTTGTACCGATGTTTCAGGACAACACGAATGGTGCGTGATAGCTCGCTCTAACAACGATCTGTCACGAAATGGTACTTGAAGTAACGCTTCCAGTGCTACAAGCTTGTCTAAATCGTCCATATGGGTTTATTATATCTTAGGAAGGCTAATTGGTCGAGACATTTGTCAGTTCGTAACCGTTTTTCGTATCAATACAATAAAGGAACTTATTCTCTCAATCATTACAATAGAAATTGGGAACAATCATGAAATCGCGCTTGCGTTTAAGGCGTTTTCGACGCTTATGTATGATAGCTTTACCCCTGGCACTTTTAATGGCCTTTCTTTTGCCACTTACAGCGAGTGCCCACGCCATTTTACTGCGTTCTGACCCGGCTCAAGATGCTGAATTAAGTGTGGCTCCCCAACAAGTACGCATGTGGTTTAGTGAAGATTTGAATCCAGCTTTTAGTACCGCTGTAGTCGTCAATCAGCGCAATCAGCGCGTTGACAAAGCGGATGCCCATGTCACCAGCACCGACCCCCGTGAGATGGATGTGAGCTTGTCGCCCAACTTACCGCCCGCGGTATATGTCGTCGTGTGGCGTACCGATTCTGCCGATGATGGTCATATTTTGCGTGGCTCATTCTTATTCACTATTAAGCGGGCCGATGGATCGGTGCCTTCATTAAATGGCAACACCATCCCTGGACAGAATGAGCTCGATGGGGGAAACCTTACCGGCCTCTATACCGGACAGCTTGATGCTCCCACTTTCTTCAATTTCGTGATGATTACGCTGGTCGAACTTGGCACCATCTTCTGGGTAGGGGCGCAATTCTGGCTCATCTTTGTACTGCAACTTGCGTCGAAAGGGGATGCCACGCAAGACGCCATTCATCAGCAGATACAAGCACGTTTTGAGCGACGCTGGTCTCTCCCTATACTGCTCGCTCTGGTAGTAGCGAATGTAGGGATATTAGTCGGGCAAGCTCTCATTGTTACTGGTGGACAGTGGCTCCAGGCCTTTTCACCACAACTCCTGCTTACCCTGGTTTCCAGTGGACGCTTTGGCACCTATTGGACGGTGCGCGAGGTCGTGCTTGCGCTGGCAATCCTGCTGGCTCTCTTTATGCTGCTTGTCAAAAAACGTCCCTCCATTATCAATGGAGTCTTGCCTTCGCTCAATCTCCTGCTCGGTTCTATGCTCTGTATCGCCATTGCTTTGTCGAGTCATGCTGCCGCCGTCAATGCGAATATCCTGGTTGAGGCGGTGCTGATAGACTGGTTCCACCTGATCGCGGCATCATTATGGGTAGGTGGCATGCTATACATTGCCACCATCTACCTGCCCATACTGCGCAAGAAGTCGATTGCCGAGCGCGTACAATCGCTTGTGACCCTCTTAGCCCACTTTTCCCCGCTAGCAATTACTGGCGTTGTCCTGATGTCGATCACTGGCCCCTTTAGTGCCACCATCCATCTGAATTCATGGGAACAACTTTTCAGTACAGCCTATGGCCGTGCGCTCTCGGTCAAAATTGTGTTGGTTGGCGTGCTGCTAATCACCAGTGGTATACATGTCCTTTTCCTGCGGCCACGGCTGGCAAAGGAGTATAAGAAGTACATCTATGCGCATCAAGGCGTTACGTTCAACCAGGCCCAGCAGATAAAATTACGCGAGGGGCGCATGGCCAAGCGCGTTGATCGCCTCACGAGCATATTGCGCTGGGAGCCGCTAGCAGGGGTAGCTATCGTCGCCTGTGTAGGATTGATGAACGTCTTCGCGGGTACACTAACTCCCATAGCTGCTCCGCAGCAGCAACAGCCAGCCACGAACGCTGCCTCTGCCTACAATACAATCGTGCAGACAACCGATCATGCTTTCACCGTGAAGCTCAACATCAATCCCAACCGCTTCGGTACCAATCTGTTCACAGTCACCGTAATTGATAACAGCACGGGGAAACCAACCACCAACGTCGGCGTATCGGTATACACGCAAATGCTCGACATGGATATGGGTACCGACAACGTCAACCTGCTACCCGACGGCAAAGGGCATTTCAGTGCTCCCGGTGATCTTGCCATGAGTGGAAACTGGGCAATACGCGTGCAAATACGCGCCCCCGATCACGCCTTGCACGAAGCCAAGCTCAAAATATTCACTCCCTTCTGATAAACGTGGGAACGTATGCGAGTGAGCCGTAGGGGCCGGTTTACCGCGCCCACCGCCGATTGATCGGCCCGTCCTCATCCATCACCGGCAAGGATGCAGAGCCGACGCACCTCATTGCTTGACACATTCTAGCGTTTGTCTTATCTTTGGTATGATAAATACATCACAGCTATAAAGGTCTACCAAATTATGCGCAAGAAAGATACATACAAATGGCTAGCATACCTGACTCTTAGCATATGCCTATGCTTGTTAACAGCTTGCAGCAGCAACGCGAATACACAACCAGCTGCCAATCCAACACAAGCACCTGTCAACGGCTTCGGCACGGCGGCTAACCATGTCCACTCCTTGCTGGCTCTACCCAGTCACGTTCTGGTATTGGCTACCCATTATGGCATTTTTCGGTCAGAAGATAGCGGGACAACCTGGACAAAGGAAGCGGCAGGCCCCCACCAATTAATGGAGGGGCTGATGGCCTATTCACTGGGCGTCAGTCCGCTCAATACACAGCGTCTCTACGTCCTCACACAAGTTGCCGTCGTGCCTCATCCTGGCACACTCGGACTCTATACCAGTGCTGACCAGGGACGCACCTGGAAAATGGCTACTGCTTACGCTGGCATTACCTCTACTGCTCCTTTCTCGGAGGAGCCGGGGAATGATACGCCCGATGAAGTGTACATCTACCTTTCCGATCTGGGTGCATTGGGATTACGGGTCAGTCTGGACGATGGGCAACACTTTTCTAGTACAGGGACGTTGCCCTTTGGTCTCATCGACAATGTGCTGGCTATTCCGGGCGCGGCTGGACAACTTCTAGCGTATGGCAGTGATGGTGTAGCACGCAGTGTCGATGGTGGACTACATTGGCAAGTCCTCAAGGGTATCAATGGCGGCGTCAACGAAATGGTAACAAGTGGGCCACACAGCCCCATTTATGCGTCGGGGGACGCAGGTATCTATACGTCATTGGATGAAGGGAAAAGCTTTACCCTGGTGAACTCACAAGCATCATATGCTTCGCTCACTACCGCAACCGTACAGAAGCAAATACTCTATGGAGAAACGGGACGCTCCATCTTCCGCAGTGCGGACGGTGGGCATACATGGTCCGCACTCCCGCATATCAACGGGAATCTTGGCAGATTAGCGGTCGATCCCAGCGATGCCGCCCAGGTTTACCTCTCGCTCTCCTATCCAACAGCCGTGTACACCTTCAAACAGAATGGCACTACCTGGCAATCCCTGACACCCCAACCATAACACTTGACCTTTATAGTCGCCTTAATCGGAGCTTTACCATGATACGTTTTGGAAGAATGCAACGCTTACTACTCGGCGTCATTGGTGCAGTATGCATCTCTGCCCTGTTGCTACTCTATGCACCACTGCACGCTAACGCCGATGGAGGCGCACCCAACCTGGCCTATGTTGCTGGCACGACGGCGGGAATCAGTACCGTTGATATCAGCCAGACAAAGGTCACAGGCAATATTGCCGTAGCCGGTAATCCCCATGCGCTGGTGCTGAGCCTCGATGGCCGATTTCTCTATGCGGCCCAGCCGAACTTGGACCGAGTAACGATGCTGGCTGCACGCACGGGACAGACAATTTGTAGCGCGAATATCCCAGGACAACCTTCGCTCTTAACGTTTGATATTACGCCAGGCGCGAATATGCTCTACGCCGCTGGCAACGGCGACAATAATGTGCGAGCTATTGACCCCACGAATTGCTCAATCAAACGCACATTTCAGACCAGCGGTCCCGTCTATGGACTGGCAATAGCGAATATCAGTTCCGGGGCCAATGCAACCAATAGTAGTCAGCTTTGGGTCTCTGGGACGGCTGCGCTGACGATTTTTGATACGGGAGGCAAGCAGTTGACCACGGTGCCTGTACCCGGTGGCCCGCAATATATCACTATTCCCCAAGGTACGATGGCCTATGTCACGACGCGCCAGGGCAGTGTTGCTGCCATAGACCTGGGTTCACATCAGGTGATACCGGTTATCTCTGGTGGCTCCTATGGCCCAATGGATTACGATGCCATCACCGGCGATATCTACGTACCTGATAAGCGCAATGATCAGGTGGTTGTATTAACACCGCTGACTTCTAACCAAACAACGCAGCCGCCAGAGCCGAACCGCGTCTTTAAGCTGTCCGGCGTCGCGCCACAGTCGGTAGCCATTACCAGCGACGGACAACTGGGCTTTGTGGCTCTCAGCGGAGGCAATGTTGCCATGATCGATGTGCCTGGCCGCACGATCATCAATACCATCTTTGTTGGTGGCAATCCGCACTTCATCATTACTGGTCTCTATCCCCCGCTGGTGGGTACAACGCCGCAACAGGCATCAATCTGGGGAACGGTCATTACGGTAGCGGCCTATGTCTTTGTAGTAGCCCTCTTCATCGTACCTTTCCTGTTCTTTAGACGCTATAGCCGGGCGCAAGCGGCAAAGAGCAAAAGCGGCAAGCAATTGTAAGCTCAGGGTGCGTTTCATTTTTTGCCAAGCAAAGGCAAGGAGGGAGGCTGTGAGTAGGGACAACACCCTGCTTGCACCCTGCCTGGGAGGCCTTTCACTCGTAGGTTTTTTGGAAACGCGCTGACCTCGCCTGTCATTCTGAGCGCAGCGAAGAATCTGCGTGCTGGCCGACGAGAGATTCTTCGCGGCGCTCAGAATGACAGTTCCCACTTTCCCTGTTCCATTCCAAAAAACCTACGAGTGAAAGCGGGGCGAGGACGGGTCATTCGACCTTAGGCATGATTCAAATCAATGTGACACTTTGAACAATAACACAGGGTCATAAACAAGCTTTTGAGCCTGACAGAGATTAACTTTGCCTGTTCAAACTGTCACATTCGTTTGTGCTTACTCTGAACCATGCCTTAAGTGAAATGTATTGGGCACAAGGCCCCCGCATCCTCCTCACCGCATCCCCCTGTCCCTACGACATACCCTCAATACCAACTCTGGAATGGCCTTACCGGCAAGTATATCTACACCTATACAAAACATTCCACCTCAATTACCCATGAAGTCCAGGCCGTAGCCTGGACTCCCAATGGTCGCTACATCGCCTCCGGCGGCATGGAAGGAACCGTGCAAGTCTGGAATGCCGTGTAGTAGCGCAAGGCATTTTAGAAAATAACGATATATCGTTATCTGTGATAAGCCAAAAAGAGGCTCTCAAATCTCTTGACAACCCCAATGCTCTCCATTATAATTAGGTTACTTACTAAATTAGATACAAATGTATTTGCCAATCTATCATAGAGGAGAGGGGGCATATGACCGTTCAGACCAATGCGACCGCACAGAAGCTTTTGCAAGCTCTCGATCAATTTCACCGGGCAAAGTGGCATGAGCAACACACCGTTGCGGGCTGCAAACCAAGCGAGATCCGCGTGCTGTTCTGCATCAAAAACGGGGCGAAAGCTGGCGCGCCCATGAAGGTATCGGAAATCAGCAAACGGATGCAAGTGACCTCGCCAACCATTACCCAGTTGCTCAATAGCCTGGAGCCGAATGGATTCGTCGAGCGGCAGATCGACCCGGAGGATCGACGCTCCGTGGGCATTAAGCTGACAGAGAAAGGCGAATGGGTCACTGAGCGAGCCTGGGAAGGCTTCTTAACCGCCCTACAGGGTTTGATCGATTACCTGGGGGAGGAAGACAGCGAGCAACTGACCAACCTGTTAGTCAAGGTGCTTCACTATATCGAGGAAAGACAGGCCAACGTGCATCAAGCACACTGGAGTGAAAGCAGAAATGAGGAACTATGATCAAATTATTGCGGTTCATGAAACCGTATCGAGCCATACTCGTTCTCGTGGTGGTGCTCGCCTTTGGACAAGCCCTGGCGAACCTGTACCTGATCACGTTGATGGCGAATATTGTCGATTACGGCATTGTTAAACAGGATACCGGCTACATTTGGCGCACCGGTGGCCTGATGTTCGTGATCGCCCTGGGCGGCACCCTGGCTGCGGTCATCGGCATTTTCTTCTCTTCTCAAGTGGGTACTGGCTTTGGTAAAATTATCCGTGCTAAACTGTTTACGCATGTGCAACGCTTTTCGCTGCACGAGTTCGATTTACTCGGCTCATCCTCGCTGATTACCCGCACCACCAATGATACAACGCAGGTGCAGCAGGTGACGGTCATCGCCCTGAATATGATGATCACCGCCCCTATCACAATGGTGGCTGGCATCATTCTGGCACTCAACCAGGATGTTGGGCTGACCTGGATTCTGCTGGTCGCGATGCCTGTCCTGGTCGGCACTATCGTGCTCCTGTTTAGCAGGGCCATTCCGCTCTTCAGGAGTATCCAGGTGAAACTGGACAAAATCAATCTCATTCTGGACGAGGGTTTGACCGGCGTGCGCGTCGTGCGAGCCTTTGATCGCCAACGCTACGAGGAGCAGCGCTTTGACGTCGCGAACCGCGATCTGACGGATGTTACCATCCGCGTGAACCGAATAGTGGCCACGTTGATGCCAGCGATGATGTTCGTCCTGAACGTTTCCAGCGTGGCGATTCTCTGGTTCGGCTCCATCCGCGTCAATAATGGGGATATGCAGGTTGGCGCGATGATCGCATTCCTGCAATACGCCATGCAGATTCTGTTCGCGTTGTTGATGGTTTCGATGCTCTTCATCTTTCTGCCACGCGCGGCGGCAGCGGCCACCAGAATTAACGAAGTGCTGGCGATAGAGCCTGAAATCACCGATGCCGAACAGGTGAAGCGTGCGGACGACCAGCGGGGCTATCTGGAGTTCCAGGATGTGACCTTTAGCTATCCTGGTGCCGAGGAGCCTGCGCTCTCTCACATTTCATTCAGTGCTGCTCCTGGCGAAGTCACCGCGATCATTGGCGGCACCGGCTCGGGCAAATCAACCCTCGTCAGCCTCATCCCCCGTTTTTACGACGTGGATAGTGGCCACGTTCTGCTTGACGGCGTGGATGTGCGCGACATGTCCCAGGCATACATGCGCACGAAAATCGGCTTTGTGCCGCAAAAGGCCGTCCTGTTCTCAGGAACTATTGCTGAGAACATTCGCTATGGCAAAGAAGACGCCACCGACGCAGAGATCAGGCACGCCGCTGACGTGGCGCAGGCGAGCGAATTCATCCGCGACATGGCGGATGGCTTTGACTCGGAAATTGCCCAGGGCGGTACGAACGTTTCCGGCGGGCAAAAGCAGCGCCTTTCCATCGCCCGTGCGCTGGTGAGAAAGCCGGAAATTTATGTGTTTGACGACAGCTTCTCGGCACTGGACTATAAAACCGATGCCCGACTGCGCTCCGCGCTCAAGCAGGAGACGCACGACGCCACAGTACTGATCGTCTCCCAGCGTGTCAGCACGATCATGGACTCGGATCAGATTATCGTGCTGGACGAAGGGCATGTGGCTGGCATCGGTCGCCATCGTGAATTGATGGATACCTGTGAGGTCTATCGTGACATCGTTGCCTCACAGCTTTCCAGTGCAGAAATCGCGGAGGGAATCGCATGAGCGAAGAACGTAAGAAACTACAGCAACAGCAGCAGGGAGGAATGGGTCGCGGTGGCTGGGGAGCCATGGGCCGGCCGGTGGAGAAGGCCAAGGATTTTAAAGGAACCGCCTTGCGCTTGCTCGGGTACTTTCTGCCGGAGAAATTTCGCCTGGTGATCGTCCTCGGCACGGCCATTCTCGGCACCATCTTCAATATCGTCGGCCCGAAAATCCTGGGCTTAGCAACCACCAAACTGTTCGACGGCTTGATTGCGAAGTACGAGGCGTTTGCTCATCGTCTGCCTGCTCCCGGCATCGATTTCGGCTACATCGGCAACGTGTTGCTGTTTTTGCTGGGATTGTACGTCATCAGTGCCATCTTCATCTACATCCAGCAGTATGTGATGGCGGGCGTGGCGCAGCGAACGATGTATCGCTTGCGCAAACAGGTGGATGAAAAACTCTCTCGTTTGCCACTGAAGTACTTTGACGGGCGCACACACGGCGAAATTATGAGCCGCGTGGTCAACGATATGGATAACCTCAGCTCGACGCTCCAGCAGAGTATCACCCAGTTGATCACGTCGTTGGTGACGCTGCTGGGCGTGCTGGTGATGATGCTGACCATTAGCTGGCTGCTCAGCCTGATTATCCTGCTGACCTTGCCGCTGAGCCTACTCATCACGGTAGGTATTGCGAAACGCTCGCAAGGATACTTCCGCAATCAGCAACGGGCCCTTGGAGACCTCAACGGCCACGTCGAGGAAATGTACGCGGGCCACAAAATCGTGAAAGCCTTTGGGCAGGAAGCAGAAGCCATCGCCAAATTTGACATGCACAACGAGAAGTTGTATGACGCTGGCTGGAAAGCTCAGTTTGTTTCCGGTATCATTATGCCGCTGATGCGCTTTGTCGGCAATATCGGCTATGTTTTCGTGGCCGCCGTTGGTGGCATCATGGTGATACAGGGCAAGATTGCCATCGGCGATGTGCAGGCGTTTATCCAATACGCCCAGCAGTTCACCCAGCCGATCGCTCAGATAGCCAACTTCGCGAATATCATTCAGTCGTCGATGGCCTCGGCTGAACGTCTCTTTGAAATACTCGATGAGCCAGAGGAAGTGCCGGAAGCTGCCGACGCGAAAGTCATTGAGCATCCAGAAGGGGCAGTCCAGTTCGAGCATGTCAGGTTCGGCTACAGCGAAGACAATAACCTGATGCAGGATATGAACATCGATGTCAAGCCAGGGCAGATGATCGCCATCGTCGGCCCAACTGGCGCGGGCAAAACCACACTGGTCAACCTGCTGATGCGCTTCTATGAAGTCAATGACGGCAAAATTCTGGTCGACGGCGTGGATATCACGGAAATCAAGCGCGGGGCATTGCGCCGTATGTTCGGCATGGTCCTCCAGGATACCTGGCTCTTCAACGGCACCATCCGCGATAATATCGCCTATGGTCGCGGGGAAACGGGCGATGAAGAGGTTGTGCGTGCCGCTAAAGCCGCCAACGCCGACCACTTTATCAGGACGTTGCCAGCAGGCTATAACACCGTTCTCAACGAGGAAGCGAGCAACATATCAGCGGGTCAAAAGCAGCTGCTGACCATTGCTCGCGCCTTCCTGGCCGACCCCGAAATCTTGATCCTGGATGAAGCGACCAGCAGCGTTGATACCCGTACCGAGATGCAGATTCAGAAGGCGATGACCGAACTGATGAAAGGCAGAACGAACTTCGTCATTGCCCACCGTCTCTCCACGATTCGCGATGCTGACCTGATCCTGGTCATGAATCATGGCACAATCGTTGAGAAGGGAACCCACGAGGAGCTACTCGCGCAGAATGGCTTCTACGCCGACCTGTACAACAGCCAGTTCACAGGCCGCACCCTCGAAACAGAAGTTGCGTAACCATCGTTTCAGAGCAATAGGAAGCCAGGGCAGCTCTGCCCTGGCTTCCTATTGCTCTGAACCATTATTTTTTCGCATTCCACTCTGCACTGTTGACCTTCGCCTCGCTCTTAGAAACGAGCTTGAGGGGCGGCTTGACAACGCTATTGGCTCCCCTACTCCCTGGTGGTCACAGCCAGAATTTCAGGTACCCTTGTCAACATGCGCGGCGCGACCAGATGAGTCACAATCCCATAGAAAGCGATACCGTAGACCAGCGCACCGGGAATTGAGACGACCCATAGCCATTGCGTATTGAAGAAAAGCGGCAAGAATAACGCGGCAGCCACCGGCAACAGCACAACAATGGTAACAGCCATCATCAAGAGTGATATTACCGATCTCATACAGCCATTGTTGCCAGCAGATGAACCGGTGGCTCGAAAGCCGCGCTGCATCTGGCGCATACGTTGAGGAAAGAAGACCGATGTAATGTTGCCACAACCCAGCACAACGCCAATACCAGCGAGGCCAATCACCATTACAGGTAGTACCACATTCCACGTATGCGAAAAGAAAGCACTCACCAACACCAGGACGAACAGTTCCACGACGCCCATAACGGCCACCGCCAGATTCTTGCCAAAAAGGATGCGTCGCGGCTCAATTGGGAAGAGGAAAAGGGTAGTGAGGCTCTGCCGCTCCAGGCCAAGCGTATTGTAGGATAGGGTCAGCATCGAGAAAAAGACGGCCAGTGGCGCGGTAAAGGTCAGGATATCGACAGTGCCTACGGCTGAACGCGGACTCAAGATTGGCCCAATCAGAAAGACGACGATGATGTAGAGCGACGATAACAGCAGTGCCTTGAGCTGTGGATCGCGCCAGAAGTATTTCCATTCTTTGATCGAGATGGCAAACGTCTGCGACGCTCCTAAGCGTTGCCAAAGACTACCGCTTGCTGTTGGAACTTGAGGAGCGTGAGCAAGTGACACTGCACCTGCCTCGACGTGTTTAGCGGCTTTCTGGCGACGAACGCGCATCGCGCCACCAACTTCTGGGCTGCTCAGGCTGCGCTCAAGCACACGCGCCCATAAGTACAGCACCAGGACGCTGACCGCGAGCGCGACCACCAACCAGACAAGGCTCATGCCCCAGTTGCCAAGCACAGCCTGCTGGATAGCCTGGGCCGTCATGCCCGGTGGCAACCATTGCAGATAGGACGATAGATGGGCATTCACAAGATTCGCTACAAAATTGCCGCCGTTCCCCAACCCACGAAAGACGAGTTGTTGAAAGATGTAGCAGGACGACGAGAAAAGGGCGATCAGGATAATGCTCAGGTCGCGGAAGCGGCGGCTTTGCAAGGTGCTCATCATCAAAGCCAGCACCAACTGGCTCATCCCAACCACCTGCATGTAGCAGATGAGTACGGCGACAATCGTCAAGAGCGCGACCGGAATAGAGACGGCCCAGCCAACTATCACCGCCAAGAAGACCAGGATGAGTCCAAACATAGGGATATCCAACAGTGTGGAGAACAGCAAACTCAGCATCAGTTCGGGGCGCGTGAGTGGGAATTGCATCAACTTGGAAACGTCCAGCCCCTCGTTGGCAGTGAATTCGAGCAAGGGCAGCACTATCCACAGCAGGTAAACCCCGCTCAAGACGATGAACAATATTTCCGCGTTGGCTGGCGCGGGTAGAAAGCGATACGCGAAAAAGGTACCAACAGCTATACCACCGAAAATCGGAATGCCAAACAAGATGGTGGCGATGGCACCGATGATACGTGATCTGTCACGGGTAAAGCCGCGCAAGAAAAGCTTCCAGCGCAACCAGAATAACCAACGCAATTTATCGCGATGTATTACCATCATATCTCTAATTCGCTCTCTCTACTCCAACCAACTCAAATACAAAACACACTGTACTGTTGAGTTGGACAATTTCATCTTTTACCTCCCTGTCTATAAAACGATACAGCGGTAAATTTGTCAAATACCATGCTTGTATAAGCATAAAGATGTGCTATTATCTTTCTTTGATACAGAAAACCCCATACAATGGAAGAGATATGAAAATGACTACATTTATCTCACTGTTCCGCGGCATCAATGTTGGCGGTAATCAGAAAATACGCATGGATGAACTCAAAGCCCTGCACATATCCTTGGGATTAAAGGATGTCGTCACCTATATTCAGACCGGAAACGTGCTATTTACCAGCGATAACACCGATTTGGCTCACCTCACAAGCCAAATTGAAGATGGCTTTGCCCAAAAATTCGGCTTTCGCGTGAACGTCATGGTTCGCACGAAAGCCGAGTTACAAGAGATTATTGTGAACAACCCATTTCAGAACCAACTAACGAAAGAGTCAAAGTGGGTGGTTGTCCTGTTTCTGAAGACTCATCCAGAGCGTACAGCACTGGAAGATCTCCAGAAGACATACGGTGGCCTTGAAGAACTCTACCTGATCGGCCAGGAATTGTATATCTATTATCCCGATGGCATTGGACGCTCAAAACTGACCAATACCCTGCTTGAGAAAAAACTGAAAACCAGTGGCACTGGCAGAAACTGGAATACCATTCTCCAATTGCAGAAACTGATGCAGGGCTAGATCCTTTTCGCCTCCGCTTTTGCTTCACGGTTTTCAATAGGGGCTTGTAGGATCTCGACCGTTCCCAGCTCGCCGTTGACGCGCAGCCAATCGCCGGTGTGCAGGCGCATTGTCGCGTTACCGCAGCCAACCACGGCAGGGATACCCAACTCGCGTGCCACGATAGACGCATGTGAGAGCGGCGCACCCACATCGGTAACGACCGCGACCGCCCGTGGGAAGAGCGGCGTCCAGCCGATGTTCGTGAGTGTCGTTACCAGTACCTCGCCGGACTGCAACTGCTCGCCCTCCTCGACCGTGAGCACCACTCGCGCACGACCTTCAACGGTACCAGGTGCGCCAGGAAAACCTGTAACCGCATCGCTGGCAGGGACGCTCTTGCCGTTTGCATCGAACACATCACTGCGTCGCTGAGGGTTTGCGGCCCACTGAAACGGATCGAAGTGCCCACGAATCAGTGCAGGGAAAGACGGCAGTGCGCAATAGCCAGCGTAGATTGCCTGACGCTCTGCAACAGAAGCGAGAGCGGTGTCGTCGCCTTTAAGCAGGGCCAGAATCTCTTCCATAGAGAGGAAAAAGAGCTTTTCGCCATACCCCGTCAGCTCACCCGCCCGTAGGACAAAGGCCCGCAGCGGCCAGAAGACGCGAGCTTGCTCAGAGCGTGCCGCCTCACGCTCATGAGCCGATCTTCCCGCCCTGGCGATCTTGCCACGCATCTTCTCTGCTTGGCGTGGGTAGCGGTGCTGAAAACGATCCCACGCAGCCTCCTGCGCATCTTTCTGGCGGGCGAGCAGCGTCATGATATCCGTTGGTGCTTCGCGTAATCCGGCGAGTTGCTGATCGATCCACTGCGGGTCCTCGGCTGGGCGCGGGTAAGAGATCTCGAACAAGTGCGGGCTGTGGTGGCCGTACTGACGGGCAAAGGTCGCACGATCAATCTCGCCACGCATCAACTGTGTCAGGCCCTGTAGAGGTCCCAGGCTGGCTAACTGGTTCGTTCCGGAGTCCGTTGCCAGCAGCAGTATATTGGTATCAGCCTCACCCACCAGTTTCCGCAGTTCACTTCGCACCTTGATGAAAGCACCACCATCGCTCTTGGAGCCGACCTCCAGCATGTAGTTACACTCATGTAGATATGGGGAGATGTTATCTTGCCAGAGCGTCGTCAATTCCGTGAGACTGGATGCGGACTGGATACGGGTTAGCAGCTCTTCGCAGCGTGTTGGTGCCGTTGCCAGGAAAGCCGGGAGCTTTTTTATATTGCCGCGTATCCGCCGCCTGTTTCGCAGCGTTGCTGGTAACACCGTTCGCAGCACAGTCCAACGCGGCACCGGAAGCACGGGGATATCCAGGTCGTCGGGGACGCGTCCGAAGATATCACCGGTGGCCTCAATAAGGCGCTTGCGCTTCATGCCAACTGCTGCCATTATCGTCATCATCACACTCAGGTTCATATACAGGCGACCGCCGATGTACCCTATCGGCGAATAACCTCCGATGAACAGTGTCGGCATCATATCATCGAAGACAATCTGGAGGAGCGACCTGGAGCAAGGCGTCGTTACATCAGGAACAGCTTCACCAGCGTTTCCTCTCGTCCACAGGCAATCCACGGTCAGACTATCGTTCCACGCGTCGATTCCCTGCTTCTTCTGGTGCAAGGAAGTTATTGGACGTGCCTGAACAATAAAGAAGCTATCAGCCGAGAGAACCCATTCGATGTCCATCGGTTGTCCATAGAGCTGCTCGATCCGCATCCCAAGGCGAGCCAGTTCCGCCACCTGAGCCGGGCTGAGCACCGCCTGACGCCGCCGCTCCACCGGGACAGGCTCTTCCCGCGTGCCAGTGGACGTGCGCATGGTCATCACGTCCTTCTCGTTGATCTCATACGTGACAATGGCTCCACTGTTCTTATCGACGACAACTGTGTCAGGAGTCACCAGCCCACCAACAATAGCTTCGCCCAGTCCCCAGGCGGCATTGATCATGATCTGATCGTGTCCACCAGTCACCGGATTGGCAGTGAACATAATGCCAGCAGCATCGGCAGAAACCAACTCCTGCACCACGACGGCCAGGCTCACCTCCGCGGACGCGATGTCGTTGCGGATACGGTAACTAATGGCTCTAGCAGTCCACAATGAGGCCCAGCAGCGTTTGACCGCGTCAAGAACCATAGCCGCACCCCGCATGTTCAGATACGTCTCCTGCTGACCGGCAAACGAGAGATCCGGCAGATCTTCAGCGGTAGCAGAGGAACGAACGGCGACCGACAAGTCACCCCCACCCAGTCTGCTGTATGCCTGACGGATCGCCGCAGCCACCTCGTCCGGTATGGAATGCTGCGCAAAGAGCACTGCAATCGTCTGTGCAGCCACATCACACGTTACAGGTTGATCGGGCGAGGCCGTCGAGACGGCGGCAAGAATCTGCTCTTGTAACCCATGTCTGGCAACAAACATACGGTAGGCAGTCGTCGTAATGTGAAAACCGGGAGGCACCGGCAAGCCAGCTGCCGTCAAGCGTGCCAGTGAAGACCCTTTGCCTCCCACGCGCTCCAAGGTGGCAGAAACGTCATCCAGTGCTAACACAAGAGGGCTATCCTGTTCAGTATTTGCGTCGAAAACTCCTGAACTGATCGATGCTTCTTCGTTCATGTTTCTTCTTCCTATCAAGTAAATCGGTTTGACACTCCGCTAAGGTCTCTTCACCTATCGGATGTTTCGCATGTCGCTGTTCCGACTCCTGTTTTTCAAGCTGCTCATATGGGCGAGAGCTGCCATTGTGAGAGTGCTTCGCGCCAGGCGTCCTGCAAGCAACCTGACTTCGCTCCCAGCACACGCTCCAGCGCATCAACCGTCGCCTCGGCAATCTGAGCGATCCGGGGAACAACAGGGAGCGCACGTTCCTCCGCGAGGAGCAGCTCGGCGATGGCATCCCCAAGATCGTAACGCAGGGTGATGATCATTCTCGCCGCCTGATCAGGATAGGCGGTCGTGAATACGCCTTCTCCGACTCCCTGCTGGATGATCTGCGCGAGCCAGGGAGAGAAACGTTTGACTCCAGCTCGGTAGAGTTTGCGGTGAACGATGGCATTCTCATCGTCATACCAGACATGCAGGAACTCGATCATCAGGTGCTGATGCGCGAGTTTCAAGTGGTCGATCGCGGCAAAGTAGCGCAGGAGTTTGTCCAAGGCACCAGGCTTGGGATCATGGACGATGGGAAGGACGAGCTGTTCGATCTGGTCCCCCATGCGTTCGACCAGAGCCTCAAGCAACGCTGCTTTGGAGTCAAAGTAGTGATACACCGTTCCTTTGGCAATCTGAAGTTCGTCCATAATATCCTGGATCGCCATCTGCTCATAGCCTTTGGTAGACACAAGCCGCTCGACCACATCAAGGATTTCATTGCGCCTCACCATCGGTTCTTTGACAATACGCTTCATACTTCCTTCTCCCCAGCTGACGTCCATTGACCGACCGTCGGTCAGTAACTACAAAAAAATATACTCCACACAAGAGCAACTGTCAACCCCGAGACTGTACCGTAAAGACACCGATTCACATGATGGTTTACACACATTGAAAGTATCCGTTGCGATAAAAATTCCCCTTTCTCGTTTCCTCACCCCCCTTGACACTATAGGAAGATACGGAGTGTATCCTTCTGATAGCGAGTGAAGGGAGGGAAAATGAAGATGACAAGTAGCCAGATGGCACGGCTTGCAGGTGTCGGTGTGGAAACGGCGCGCTTCTGCCACCGGGCAGGTGAAATCATCGGTAGCGAACGAGCCAGGCCGCCTCTCATGGGCGAAACGCAACCCCTCGGAAGTATTGGCTGAGGTTCCGCAGCCCTTCAGGCGTGCCATCATAGGCAACCCCAACCAGAGACGTCAGCAGAGGCAGCAGGAAGCGAGCCCTGAACGGGTGACGCCGCGGATACTCCTGCAAGATCGCCAACGTTTCTTCCGACGAGAGCAGACGTTGCTGTGGCCTATAGCGTAGGCGTCCAACCTGCACCTCGACGGCGGGTTGGATCTGAATGTTGCGATACCAGTCGCTCTGCGCTCCCCAGCCCGCCATGACGATACACTCCTGGATTGAGGGATCATACTGGATAATTTCGAGCACAGTCTGTCGCCTTTGCCCGGTCTTCCGTCCGATATGCGTAATCATGAGGCAAAGATGCCCAAGGAGCCACCCCAGGTGCCAGCGATACAGGTAACGCGGCAGGGTAAACGCCCATTTCAAGAACCCTGTGGGTTTGGATGGTGGAATGAATGTCATCGTTTTCCTCCTTCTCCTTTGTTTTTACTCATCAGGAATCGATCATTTGTTCCTCTCAAACCTTTTGCGTCTTCAAGATCGCACGCTCCAGTTGGACACAGCCTCGGTCGAGAAATGGTCACGGATTCCACCGGATACCAGCACGACCCTCGCTAGCTCGCGCTTCTCAAGAACAGTGTAAGCATTGGCCGGGTCGCTGACAAGAGGGTTAGTCAATTTGATGGATCCATCCGCGTAAAGCATGTTACGGTCCAGTCTTGTCAACCCCAGGAAAAATTGCTATCTTGCCTTTGAGAACCACTATAGCTGTGCTTTAAAAAGAGTATTTCCAAGAGCACATCCACGAAAAAGTGCTTGTATCTGCGTCTATCCAGCCATATGATACATATGTTATCATGCACGTGACTTCTGGATCGAAATTTTCGGTTGAACCTACCTTTACCATGGCGGAAAGGTACTTTCAACGGTGGACAGAACCACACATTTTCAAGCCTATTGATATCAGCATGACAATGCGTGCCATATCGGGCATAGTGCCTGGCCTTATCTTGGAACACATTCTGGGTGACAAGATACTGGAAGCGAAGTGGAATGAACTGCCAGAATTTCTTACTGCTATGATTTTGGACGGACTAGGGAGTGATCAATCATGACGAAGAAGCAAGTTGACGTTACCGACCCAACGTTCAAAGCAAATTCGTTTCCGTTTTACGCACAACTACGCGCCGAAGCACCTGTTTTCCCGGTAAAGCTACCGAATCGTATCTCCAAGCAGCGCGCCTGGCTCATTACACGCTATGACGATGTACTCAATGCTTTGAAAGACGAACGTTTGGCAAAGGACCGCCGCCATGCTATGACACCTGAGCAATTGAAAAAGTTGCCTTGGATACCGCCCATGTTCAAGCCGCTTGAGCACACTATGCTTGACCTGGACAGCCCCGACCATACACGACTGCGAGCACTCGTCCACAAAGCATTCACGCCACGCCTGATCGAGCAGATGCGCGACCAGATACAGACGTTGACCAATGAATTACTGGAGAGAGCAAAACCCAACGGCGGCATGGACGTAATTGCTGATTTCGCACTGCCGCTGCCGCTTACCATGATTGGGCGCATTTTGGGGGTGCCTGCCCAAGACAATCAGAAGTTTCATCGTTGGAGCAAGACAGTGGTTTCAGCGGGAACCAACATGAATTACTTTGTGCTCATTCCCACCATCATGCGCTTTCTGGGGTACTTAAAGAAACTCATCAAGGAACGACGTGCATATCCGAAAGACGATCTAGTCACAGCATTGGTTCAGGCCAAAGAAGGGAGCGATCAACTGAGTGACGATGAAATTCTGGCAATGATCTTTCTTCTGCTGATCGCGGGTCACGAAACAACCGTGAACCTGATTGGCAGCGGCACGCTCGCGCTGTTGGAACATCCCGACCAGTTGGCAAAGTTGCGTAGTGAGCCTTCCCTCATCAAGATGGCGATTGAAGAACTGGTGCGCTTTGTGTGTCCGGTTGAAATGGCAACCGAACGCTATGCTCGTGAAGAGATCACGATTGCGGAAACAACCATTCCACGGGGTGAACTGGTCATGGCAGTGATAGGGTCAGCAAATCGTGACGCAAACTCTTTTGATAATCCTGATGCACTGGACATAACCCGCAAGAACAACAAACATTTGGCATTCGGCCACGGTGTGCATTTTTGCCTTGGTGCTTCACTGGCCCGGCTTGAAGGACAAATCGCCATAAGCACGCTGATCCAGCGAATGCCCAATTTGCGTTTGAGTAGTACACCAGATCAACTTCGTTGGCGTGGCACGTTCGTCCTTCGTGGATTAGAGGCACTACCAGTGTCGTTCTAGTTTCGTTGCCTTGTTGTGCTTTGACATGATACTTGTCGTTTTCAGGAATTAAGTCAGACGCGACAAATTAATCGACAAAGGACAATAGCCCTATTCTGTTTCCAACCAACTCAAATTATGGTTCTCAGTAGGCGCACCAATGACGTTGAGGAAGATATCCTCCAGCGAGGCATCTTTCCCTTCGCCCTGAGCACGTTCGCGTAGCTCTTGCAGCGTACCTTCCGCAACCAACGTCCCCTGATTGATGATGCCCACACGGGTACAGAGCCGCTCGACCACTTCCATGATGTGCGACGAGAAAAAAATGGTTGTCCCGCGTTGCGTCAATTCGTGCAGAATATCGCGTATCACACGCGAACTAACAGGGTCGATGCCCTCGAAAGGTTCGTCCAGGAAGATAACCTGCGGACGGTGCATGATGGCGGCGGCAAGCGCAACCTTCTTACGCATACCAACCGAGTAATCGACAATCAATTTGTCGGCATCGTCAGCCAGGGTGAGCACCTGTAAAAGCTCCTCCGAGCGATGGCGAATATCCTTTTCAGCTACGCCATACATATGACCGGCGAAGGTGAGGAATTCGCGCCCACTCAATCGTTCATAGATGTTCAGGAACTCCGGCAGCACCCCCATCATGCGGCGTGCCTTCAATGGGTCTTTCCACACATCCACTCCAGCAACCCACGCCGAACCTGCCGTAGGACGCAAAAGCCCAACCAGCATTTTTATGGTCGTTGATTTACCGGCCCCGTTCGGCCCAAGGAAACCAAAGAACTCACCACGCTGCACCGTCAAATTTAAGTGGTTGACCGCCATTTTCTGGCCGAATGCACGCACAAGATCGCGTGCGATTACTGCTGGTGTTCCTCCACCCTCATCGGCAGATCTGTACTGTTGTAGCGTTTGATTGGCCGTCAATGATGTATTAGAGCCATCAGGATTTGTCATCATGCTCTTCTTTTATCCTTTTACAGACAATACTATTTCAATGATATCTGTATAGCTATTTGCAATAAAGTTTGCCATACATTGATGTCGGTTGTCAAGTATCCTACCTAAGAGAAAGACATTTTGAGATAAGAGTTCCCGTGAGCGGACTTGAGAGATGTTCTGACTGTCATTCTGAGCGGAGCGAAGAATCTGTCTGCTGGCCGACCAGAGATTCTTCGCTCCGCTCAGAATGACAGCCCTTATCTCCAAATATCTACACAAGAGAACGCAGTAGTGACAAATCTATCAAACGGATTTTGACCTTGCATTGGTTGATCTTGTGCTAACGCTGTACCCCACTATCCGCAAAAGAGCAGCACTGCCAGGTGCATTGAGTGATGAGGCAATACCAAAAATTGTTGAAGGGGGGAAGGAAGGAACTGGGGGAACACACACTCCATTGAAGTTCTGGGGGAACTGATAAGATATGCATGTAAGTTCCTTCTTCTGTAGATAGGACGTTTTGGCTGTCTCTTTTGTTCCCGTTTTGTTCCCAATAATGGCTTTTCTTGCCCGCATCAGGAAATCTTTGTTCTGACGTGTGCTGCAATCGGCTTCCAATGGTGCATTGGGAAAGCAGGAGTGACCACAGTCGGAAAAATGGGTGGGCCATCATGACCCCAACCAAGACGTACAGCACGAGCAAGTAGATTGCGCACACCCCAGGTGATGATACCAACGGCGTTACCGGGCATGGCTAAACGAAGGGAGCCGTAGTCAATAGCAGGAGCCGTATCTTCTACTATACACTGGCGGTTAAAGGAACCATCGACATTGTACAGCGCAATGATGGTACCGAGCGGAAACTGAGACGGAGAAACTGCGCATGCTCCCGCGTGTGTCCAATTGCCATCAGCCATGCGTGCGTTCTGGCTATAGGCCGATACACTGATGGGCGTCATTTCTGGATTGCCAGTCGCGGCAACGGCATTCACCAGGACTTGGGAGCCAATGCCGAGAAATAAAACAATACAACCCAGCGCGACAATACGGACACGCCAGGCATTTTTCCAACTTAACGCACTACGAAGCATTGTCAAAAGTAACTCCTTAATTTAACCATTCGCCGGGGACATGGCTGCGGACGCGAACTCCGCCACCTTGCTCTTTGATGATCTTGGCATCTTCAGCCATTTTTGCGCGTATTTGGGCAGCGGAGGTGCGATGCCAGTAGGCGGCGGGAAATAGTCCGATGCCGATAGCGAGGGCCGCCCCAATTTCGCTGCGCGTCACCGGTAGATGAGCGGGTAGACGCAGGGGAATACTATGCAATTTACCCAGGTGCAGGATAAGGACGAAGCAAAAGACAGCCAGTTCGATCATGCCTACCGTAATGTAAGACAACACCTCACCTCTGCCTCTCTTCCGAAAGACAAAAGCAAACGCCATATTGAGCAAACAGAGAAAAATAGTGACGCCGATTGTCACCGGAAAAATAATACTTGTCACCTAAGCCTCCCCCAGGCAGCCACCAGGGACTGTGAATCGTTAGTTATACGTAAGCCGTAAATCGGAAAATGCTACCTCAGTACCCTTGAGATTTACTAACATACCAATCTCGCCACTGCTAAATGACGCGTCCTGAGCAGTTCCCACCTTCTTGCCGTTTACCAGAAAGATATAGTTTTTCCCGTTGGCGATGACTTTAAAGGTGTTAGCATTCTTGCTACCCTGCCCTTGATGGAATTCACCTCCAAAAGCATGATGCCAGATGGACGTCCAGGGATGAGCCGCCTTCCCCTTACTATTATCATATTTCCAGAACTGGTACTCACCACCATGCGTGTTGACTACCTCAAAGCTATAGAAGGTAATGCTACTCTGGTTGCCTTGCGTTTGAGATGCAAAGCGTAAAATCATCCCGAACGAGTTGTTCACATTGCTATCATTACCTCTGATCTCTTCCATGGTCAGCGTATATGCCACTGGCCCCGCTAGATTAACACCAGGAAGGATCGCGGGCGCACTCTGATTAGCATCGTTATCCAATACATGATACGCCCCCTTTTCAAACATGTATACTTTATAGCCACTATCTGCTATAGGCCAGTTATGAATGTTCTGGGTCAAAGGATCGGTCAAGATATAATTGGCCTGGGCTGTGGCTGTAGCCTGGGCCGTGTACATCGCCGACAAATCAGGTGCGAAAACTTCACCATGGAGACTACCTTTATCCATCTGGCTTGGGTGCGTGTGGACAAACAGCAGTATGCCAGGGATGAAGCATAGCAATGCTACTACCAACGCCAGGGCTGTGATCTTCTGCCGTTGCGACAGCTTTAGTTTGGATACCTCTGCCTTGGGTGTCCCCTGTAGCGGTGGCGGTAATTGTGTTTGCGGTAATAACGGCAATAAACCGGTGACGTAGCGTCCAGGTTGACCTGCCACGGGTACCTGTACGACTTTCATCACTCCTGTCAATTTCATTGTCCCTTGTCCGTTACCCGGCACCATCAAAGCACCGGTGGTATTGGTAGCAGGAAAAGGCGACTCCGGGTTAGGCACCGTCAGTGCGCCAGTTGTGCTTTTTTTGCTATCGGGCATGGGGAAAGTATTGGGTGTTCCCGCTTCGCTAGTGGGCATCGAGAAAGTGTTGGTCACTTCCACTCCGCTATCAGCCATAGAGAAAGTCCCGCTTGCTCCCGCTTCGCCGTTTCCGGCGGGTAAAGCGCGTGTCACATTCCCAAATAGTCGCGGTGATATTTGAGTAGGAATGGTCGTTTGAGCAGCTGCGCCAGGTATAGGCGTAGCTCCAGGCATTGACAGTATGCTGGTCGTGATTTTGCTTTGTTCTTCACTAGCTGCTAGCTGTACCGTATGCGTTACTGCCGTTGCTATATCAGCCTGTGCTGCCGAATGGGTTCTGGGAGTTTCATTTGCCGAACGTAAGAGGCTAGTTTTCAAGCCCAGGCGCATACGTGTTGGCTGCAATGGTGCTGTTTTTGTTGACGGCCCGACAGGGGTCGCCGAACCATTGCTCTGTGTACTATCGGTGGACGAAAGTGGCATAGCAGTTGATGGTGCGGTAGGCGCAGCAGCCGTTAAAGGCAAGCTGTTCGCTGTTGTCTCATTGCTTGTCGCAGGCGATACCTCTTCCGGTGTTTGTTGCCAGACAGGATCAAACAGGCTGCGCCGTCGTATTTTGGCCATTGACGAAGCCGCACTCTGGTCAGCAGAGAGCTGTACAGGCAAACTTTCTTGCAGTATACCCGCGGAGGTCAGGGATGCCCGAAAGGCATTGGCAAAATCCTGTGTACGCGCAAAGCGATCCTGGCAACGTTTAGCCAGTGCTTGTAATATGACCTGTTCTGCTGCCACTGGCAAGTCAGCACGAAACTGTCGTGGTGATGGAGGAGCTGCCTGCACAAGCTGAGTAGCAATTTGTATGGGCGTACCGCCATCAAATGGGGTTTTGCCAGTCACCATCTGGTAGAGGATAACACCCAGTGAATACAGGTCGGTACGAGCATCTATGACATCGCCCATTACCTGTTCTGGAGCCATGTATTCCAGTGAACCAATAGGCGATTCAGATTTGAGCAGGCGCATCTGCGAGCTATGCCGTTCGATAGCTATTTTCACCAACCCAAAATCACTCAGCATGAGTAGCCCTTCCGCATTTAGTAAGACATTCGCCGGACGGACATCGCGGTGAATGATGCCACGCTCATGGGCATAATCTAAAGCGGCAGCCATCTGATCCAGGTAGGAAGCAATGAGTTCCAGCTTGAGTGGCTCTCCTTGTGCCAGGATGTCACGTAACGTTCCACCGCCGATGAAAGGCATAACGAGGTAAGCTAACCCATTCTGTTCGCCATAGTCATAGATGGGTACAATATGCGCGTGTTCCAAAGCACTGATCGCTTTGATCTCTTGCTGAAATCGTTCAAGAAACGGTGTACGTTGGCCGGGTGTCTGCATTGTTGCTGGTGATACGACTCTTACCACAACCGGGCGTCGCGGATTCAACTGCTGCGCCAGAAAAACGGCACCCATACTCCCTTGCCCAAGCAGTTTTTGTATATCACAGGTTCCCAGCATCGTTCCAATCAATGCTTGTGCATTTATCAAGGCGTTACCTCTTTTTACTGTTACTGCCATTTTGCCCGCTCACCTTCCTCCTCTGTAGTGTACGAACACACTACTCTCTCCTCATCCTCACATTCCGCAGTTATACGGGTACGCCCCACAACACATTCCTCCTCCATGGACACTAACGAATGAACAGCCTGTAGGGGACGATTTATCGTACCCACCGCCGATTCATCGGCCCGTCCCCACGATGTTATCTACCGTTCTCTAAAACATGGACATTTGGGACACAGCCCAAACATCGCCTTTAGTTCCTGCTTCAACGGGAATAGTTTCACTTACAGGAAACTGCAAGCCAGAGCTACTCTCTCCACAGGCGTTTCGTGTGTCGATGGAACTCACCGCCACATCTCTTATATTTTTCGCGGCATTCAAATCACGGTCTAACACATTGCC
>JBPCJY010000115.1:0-19958 GCA_051004815.1 Ktedonobacteraceae bacterium | reverse complement strand
CAACAAAACAGGCAGGATAACCTTGATGACCATAACCCTTTCCCGCGCAGAGGCTCGTCGCTTTCTCGCACGCTACCATTTCGCGCCGACGGACATGGTTGGTACCATTGAGCGGCTGGCAACAGTGCAATACGACCCGCTCAATCCCGTTGGGCGTAACACCGACCTGGTATTTCAGGCGCGTGTCCCCGGCTACCAGGTCGATGACTGGCAGAAAATCGCCTATACCGACCGCTCTATCTATGATGCATGGGATAAGCAGTCTTCTCCTCCCAAATATCGTTCAACAAGACCGGTCAGACTCTCCACTGTTTCCGAGAGTATCCAGAGCGCGTAAAGCGGCGCTTCACTCTTGGCCGTGTTGCTATTCGCTTTTTTAATATATTCCAATGTGGTTTCATAGTCCCTGAACAGGTATTTCCCATCCAGATTGGGAACCATATCTCTGTAGCATATTCCCACATGTACTCCAGGTTCGGCGGGTATTTCCCTCTTTATTCCCATTAACGCCGTTTGTCCCTGGATGGATTGCCATGTTCTGCCCGGCAGCAACTCTAATATTTCCATATAGGACGTGCGAGGGTAATGCTGCCGGATAATCGCTTTTTCTTCGTCACTGAATTTTGCGCCCCTGCTTGGTGATGCTTTCCAGATATACGCAATATCCAGACGCGGGCATACGGCATCCAGCCAATCAATGGACAGGCGTATCCAGTGGGGGGAAACCACCTCAATCTCTATCCGGTTGATAAGCAGGCTGAAGGCTCTTTGCCTTTGGGCCAAGTCAAAAGTAGGCCATATCGCCTCAAAATTGCCGAGCAGGGAATGCAATTGCTCAATTTCTTCCGGGCTGTCCACCATGCCCAACTTTTCTTTCTTGATTTCGAGCGATTTCTGGCGCTCCATCAAATCGCGTTTTTCTTCCTCCAGCATGGCATACATGGGGTCATCCACGCTGGTTTTCATGCGTTTTTTGGCATTTTCTACCAGTTGGGTTTTGATGCCCTCAATCTGCTGGGGAATACTGACGAAATCCTCCGATTGCTGGTTATAGACCTGTTCCAGCGTTGCCCTCACCCTGTCCTCCATTTCGATGTCAGCTCCCTCCAGCGCCAGCAGCCGCTCGATGACGATGGCGTCAAACTCGGCCCCCGGAATGCAGCACCATCGGCGTCTCGTCATGTGATGGTTGGGTTTGCGGTAGCCCAGATAGTTAAGCGTGGACTCTTGCTCATAAATTTGTTCATAAGCGCTTATAAACGCCGTTTCGTCCGGGGAGGGAGACGTGAGGAGAAGTCTGCCGTGAAACAGCAAATCCGGCGGCGTTTCGCGTGTCTCCCGGATGCGTGTTTTCCCCCGGTAATTATCCACCAGCTCACCTTCCAGCGTGTAGCCTTTCAGCCTGGCATACCCTTCGGCAAACAAGGCGTAGTCCAGCACGGCAGGGTGATTATCGATGATGACATCCGGTTTATCCTCATCCGGCTGCCACCAGCCTATCAGCATCTCGTTGGTAAACAAGTCTCTTAACGTCTGGTCAGAGCGGGGCTTATACCCCACGCCTGGAATATGGTGTATGCAGGTCTTAACCAGATACTTTTCCTTGTCCTCCTCCGGGATTTCAGGAAAAAGGTAAGTCATCTGATCGACTTCCCGGTTGAGCCTGCTGATATTCCAGTCCAGGGCCTGCGCCCGTAAGGCAAGTTTGCGCATCTCTTTTGCCCACGGCTCATAAATCACAATGACCTGGTTCTGCTTTTTGCCCTTTACAGCAAGTCCCGGAGGCAGGAGCCGCCCGTCATATCCTCCCTTATCCGCCTTATTCTGCTTGCACTGGAGCATGTGTTTCACATGGCCCTCAATGTAGCCGTATGCCTCCCGCATCTTGTCCTGAAAGGCAATCAAATCCCGGTACACGGTAAAGTCATAGACCCTGGTTTTTTCATCACTGGCAGCAGACGAGATAGGAGGCACAATCACCTTAATCCGCTTTTCTTCCGCCAGCCTCGTGAAAACGCCCACCTGATCCATATGCTTGTTACGGAACAGCCGGTCTTCCCTAGCGAGCACGATGGCCCCTATGATGCCCTTGTGCATACCCCGGTAGAGACGGTCGAGTTCTGCCCGCTGGTCAATGCGTTTTTGCCCGGAGACGCCCGCGCCTTCATCGTAGAGTTCCACATGTGGCTCGTCATCGCCGTATAACAGTGCGCTGTACTCTTGCAGCCCCAGTTGGGTTTCCCTGCTTTCCGCCATGGCGGTATCCGCGCCGCTTTTTGACTGCCTCACCAGGACAGCGGTGGCGCGTTTCTTATCAATGTCCGGCAATGCCCCTATGTAGTTGTTAGGGTGGTGCTCCGCCTGGCGGAATTTGAATGCTCTAGGTTCCGGCATTCCTTTGCTTCCTTTCTTGTAGGTCAAAGCGACGGTTAGTATAGACCCAGCAAGTCCATTGGCACCGCCGCCTTGCCGATACCGCCGAACCTTCCTAAGAACATATCCGCGACGATCAGTAATAAAAACAATCTCTAGAGAATTATACAACCTTCATAGGAGGTAATCAGAAGCAATTGTTGCAGCAAGCCTGCAAACAGAAATCCCTATAACGGTTCTGACCATTTCCCGGCAGATTTCCTTACTTCCCCGGAAACGGCCTGGCGCGGGCGGCAAACACAACGTCTACCACAAGAGTCTTCCCATCGATCTTTACGCTGGTAATATGAAATTTTGGGTAGTGACTCTATTTAGGAGTGGTGTACAAAGAAGTCGTTAAGAAGGTGACCCAGGACCAGGGATGCTCGGTGAGTCCCAGTGCCATCGCTGGCGTGCGTGGCTGATCGCGTTGCGGTTCTGTAGGCATCGGGAGGCGCAAGGCGTGATGAGGACGTATCCAATTGTGCTCAAACAGTTGCACGAAGACCAAGGCATCCCAGGTGGCGTCCCGTTTGGCAAACGCATGAGTTTTGCGAGTCAGGGCATTGAGTCGATCACGCAGGGCACCATTGACGCGCTCAATATGGACGGTACCAGGTTCGGAGACCACCTCGCCCAGGGCAGCGCGGATCGCGATGGAGAGGAGTTTGCCATGCTCATCGCGATGTTTGACGGTTTGCGTCAAGCGCACGTCTGTTGGCACCACCAGCGCAGGGCGTCCACGGCGACCGGTACGGATGGGCTGACGATAGGCTCGTCTCAGGCTCGCTGCATAGCCACGCCAGCCATCGCTACACCACGTCAAGGCACGACCTTGCGTGCGAGCAACCGTGAGGGTCACTGCTCGCTCGACGAGATCGTCGCCGATGCGTCCGGTGGCGCAGGCGGCGATAAAGCGACTGGGGCGATCTTGCACGAGGCATCCCCAGCGTTCACCGGCATCAGCTTCGTCGGGCTTCCCGTTTTTTTTCGGACGAATGACCAAAACTCGTCGATTTCGACGGTCGAGAGGTGCAGATCCTGCGTGAGGACGGCTGTTAAGGCTTCCGCATGCTCGCTCGCACGTCGCAACCATTCGCCAATCGTCTCATACGTGTGGCCGGTGATCTCTTCTGCTGCACGTAAACTGCCCCGGCGCATCACGATTAACAGCGCCTGGGCTCCTTCCGCAGCAGAGGTATGCAAACGATACATCGGCGTGCCTGCGGTTTCGCCGAAAAAGCGGCCACATCTACGGCAATGATAGCGCCGTCGTCCGCCACTACTACCATTGCGAATGACGTGCGACTGCTCACACGCCGGATGGGGACAGCCGGGAAGGGATGGTGATGTCATGGTCAGTCCTCCTGACCTGCATTTTACCACTCCTATCAAGAGTCACTACCCAAATGCGAGCCGGTTATTGAAAGCATACGCTTTATTGCCGGGGAGAAGCTGGGAGATATTCTCTCCACCTATAAAGCAGGGAAGTAGTTACCTTTAAGGGAGGTCGCATGTTCGATGATATGTTTGCTTTCATCGACCCGATAGTCGAACTGAACGAAGAGGGCACCAGCTTCGTTATTCAGGCAGAGACCTTCTTTGAATTCCTGGAGAAAACCGGCCTTGACAAGTTGGCAAGTCTTCCAGGGGGAGCAAAAATAGAGGTGCCTTTGGATATTGTTATCAATTCGAGCGTAAGACCCCTGGCTTCAGCCATGGGGATACAAGCGAGTCCTTTCGGGGCGTGATGGGTATGGCTTGACATGTATGCATGAAGGTGCTACAATGTATGCATGAGCAACGAAGAGAAACGGTTTTCAGTACGGTTTCCTCTTGACCTACTGGAAACTATCAAACAGCTAGCCAAAGAGGATAAGCGGTCGATCAATGCGGAAATTCTGTGGATAGTGCGTGAGTATATTCAACGTCGAGGAAGGAAAGGCCATGCTCAAAGCGTTTAAGTACCGCCTTTGCCCTACTCGCAAGCAAGCGGCTACGCTGCAATGGACACTAGACCGCACAAGAGAACTCTATAATGCTGCATTACAGGAGCGGCGTGAGGCATGGAAGTACGCCCACAAGTCGATTAGCTGCTATGAGCAGATCAATGATCTCCCTGAAATGAAGGAACTCAGAGAGGAATACAAGGACATCCATAGCCAAGTGTTACAAGATACCTTGCGTCGAGTTGCGAAGAGCGTTTAAGGCGTTCTTTGCCAGATGCAAACGGGGTGACACCCCTGGTTTTCCACGGTTTCAAGGGCGTGATAGATATGATAGTTTTACCTATCCACAATGCGGTTACTCTCTTACTACTGCTAACCGTGTCACTCTTTCTAAGATAGGTAGCATCAAAGTCAAGCTCCATCGTGAGTTACAAGGCAAGATGAAAACGTGTACCATCAAACGTGAGGGTACTCACTGGTATGTGATCTTTGCTTGTGAGGTGGAGGCGCAAGTGTTGCCAGTATCCTATGAGGATGTCGGCATTGACTTAGGTATCACCCACTTTGCCGCGCTGTCTGATGGTTCATTCATCGACAATCCACGTCACGCGCCGACGCGCTGAAAAGAAACTGGCAAAGTTACAACAAGCATTGTCTCGCAAGAAACGCGGTTCCCATCGTCGCAAGAAAGCCGTACAGGCCGAAGGTCTTGCCCATAGGAAAGTCAGAAACCAACGAGGCGACTTCTTACACAAAGCATCTAGAGGGCTTGTCAACACCTATCAGGTGATTGTGTTTGAGGATTTACAAACCGCTAACCTCGTAAAGCGAGCCTTTGCCCAAGCAGGATGAAGAGACAGGGCAATACTTACCGAACGGCGCGGCGGCAAAAGGTGGATTGAATAAGAGTATATCGGATGCAGGATGGGGCCAATTTATGAGCATGGTTGCGAGCAAAGCGGAAGAGGCTGGCCGTACCATGCTACAAGTCAACCCCAGATATACCTCTCAGATATGCTCATCATGCGGCACGGTGCGTAAGAAGTCCCTAGACGAACGCTGGCACTCTTGCGTATGTGGCTGTGAACTGGACAGAGACACCAACGCTGCAATCAACATCCTACGGCTGGGAAGCAGCCAACAGCTAGCAATGGCTGTAGAAGCCCCTTGTCTTTAGACATGGGGTCCTTCACCTTTCTCGTAAGTTTCATTGCGGCTATTCTGGATTTGTTGATACGAGAAAAATTTCAAAAAAGGGATGTATGAGCAGTTTATCACTTGTTCGATCATGCTATCCACTTCTTTAAGAGACCAGATTATATGCACTTTTGATGCTTCCTTGAAGAACACGAAGGAGGTCAAACTATGCATGTCCATGGGTTTGCCGTTTCAGCAGCTTTAAATGATAAACTTGGCCCTCTGCCCTCTATCTGACCCTGCCTCTTATGTGTTAGTAAAAACAATATCGATACATTTCTATTAGTATGATTCAGCTTAAATTGTTATAATGTATCTATCAGCGAGAATATGGTTCGCGGTGATCTAAGGTGTTGGGATATGTAGTGAGAGGAATACGAAGTAGATGGGTCTCTCGTTTGCAAAAAATGCTGTAGCTATCGCGCAGCCAACTGTTGAAACACAGTCTGACGCACCTCAATCCAGGCTTTACACATGGCGGTTGTCTTGGGAAATCCTCCTTTTTCTATTGGCGACGGGATTTCTTTGCCTCTATCGCATCAATACGACCGAGTTTAATACCGATCAGGCATTACTTTTTGCCATGGCACATGATGCTGTGCATTATGGCCTGCTACCCGTTACCAGCAATGCCGCCTCCGTCGGGCTTTCAAACCCGCCTGCCGCGGTGTACCTGTTGCTACTACCGGCCTTGCTTTCAGCAAATCCACTGTGGGCCGCAGTCGAGCAAGGTCTTTTCACCATGCTGGCGGTGTTACTGACCTACCTCTTCACGCGCCGCTATTATGGGCGGCTAGCGGCTATTGCAGCGACACTGCTCTATGCTATCTCGCCCTCGACGATCCACTTTGGACGCTTTATCTGGCAGCCAAATATGATGTCTCCCTTTCTCCTCCTCTTCCTGCTGGCCTTGTTCCGCGGAGTCGTCGAGCGGCGCAAAGGTTGGTTCGCGCCCGCTATAGTGTTGCTAGGACTCCTTTTTCAATTGCATCAATCTACAGCACTATTGCTAGTACCATTGCTGCTAGCCATTGTATTAGCGGCCAAAACCATTCGGGGGCGTGATATCGCACTGGCTGGTCTCCTCTTGCTCCTTATCTACCTGCCGTATGTGTATTGGGAGATCCACGTACATTTTGTGGACATCCACGCGCTCCTGTCACTTTCAAAACAACAGGCGGTCATTGACGGGCAAGCTCTCCATGATTATAAAGTGTTCTTCATTCCCTTTGGTCAACAACCGGACATCGCCAACTCCGCCATCAATGACAGTTCGCCCTATATTGCCTGGCTGCAATATGTCATGCCGTTCCTGGTATTCTGTGGTGCAGCTGTCGCGCTCCTCCTGGTGTTGCGACCGCAGGGCCAGTTAACAGAGGCACAAAAGGCAGTGACAACTCCCTCTATACAAGAGAGCATCCGAGTATGGTGGGAGAAGTTCCGCGTCACACCATCCTCTGCTGGACTGCTGCTCCTTTTAATCTGGCAGGTCGTGCCTTTATTGTTGCTCACGCGGCATACGGTTGATATGCAGCTACACTACCTCGTGTTCTTGATGCCTGGGCCATTCATCCTGATCGGTCTTTTGCTCGCTCAATCTGTGGCTGCACTGCGGCACTATCGACCTCACTGGCGTCTGCCACGCTATAGTATCTATCTCCTGTTAAGCGTGATCGTCATTGGACAACTGATCGGGAGTGTTGCCGCGGTGATTGATATTACCAGTGGAAACTTCAATGACCGTGCTTTCTACATCCACTATCGTAATGACCTCAATTCGTTGCAGCATGCCCTCAGTGAGACAGATCAACTGGCCCAACGGCGTCATCTGAAGAGGGTCTATATCACCACAGACCCATCTTCAGCACAGGCTTTGCGCTACCTCTCTGAGCAGACAATGCATACGCCTACCACGCTCTTTGATGCGACAAATTGTCTCGTATTACCTGATCCCAGCAAAGGGTCGGTAGCTTTGCTGATGGGGCCATACGATAATGTGGCCAACGCCTTAGTGGGCCAATTTGCCACTGCAACGCTGGTAGAGCAACCAGCGCGTCCAGGCGGTGCGCCGTTCCGACTCTACGTTGTCACACCGAGCATAGTACAAAGCACTAGCGCGACAGGTCTATTTGACAATACCCTGCAATTGCTGCAAGCACAAACCGTCACAGTGCGGAACTCACCGTGGTTGGTAACGCGTTGGAGCATGTTGCGCTCTACTGCCTCCGCTCCGCGCACGAATTATAATTATACCCTGACCATGCATCCTGCTGGCGGTGCAGCACAAAGCCAAGGCTGTAGCTTTACAGCACTACAGGCTGGCGATCAATTGCTGGTCGCTTTTGCTCTCCCTCCCAACCGTGTACTATCACGTTCGGTAACTTTAGGGGCACAATCTTCCACGACGCTGCCTTACAACCCATCCTTGGGCCTACTGCATTTCGAGACGTACAGAGAAAATGAAACGCCGCTGCTAACGCTTCACACATCTGCTGGAAAAACTACGATCACTGTGCCAATTTCGTGAATGATAACGCCCCCCACTAGCGAATGTGTCGTTAGACTGATACAATATGCTTGTGGTAGTTAGCATTATTAGGAAGAGCCGAAGTGAGTAACATGCAGCGAAGGCGTAAATTGATACCTTCATGGGATATGCCATCGGATCCCGTCAAGGCCGTGTTCTGGTTTATGCATTGGTTATTGAAAGTGCTCGTGCGTTTTTTTTGGATACCGGTGTTGGCAGGCGTGACCTACGAAAGCTTCATCAATGGCGTAATTGGCGGCGTTGTCACGTTATTAGTAGGTCTGGGTGTCTGGCTTGGGCTTGCTGTTGTGCTGTTTTTCTTTACTGTCGGAACAAGAATTTCAAAGACGGTAGCGGATGTTGGTCGCATGCAGCAGGGCTTTCCGCCGCGACGCCCTCCCCCCTTCTCCTCATTTGCTGAGCCTGATATTGATACGAGTAAAGTAGTTGAAGGTACTGTCACTAATTTAGAGGAAGAGCGCAGAAAGCGTAGGCGTGAATAGAGCGACCTATGCTTGCGCTTCACAGATCGCTTGTTTGGTATTGACCTCTTCCCATCGCCTCCACGCGGCATCATCTCGCGTAGGCACATATGAAAACACCAATGTCCCTGTGCCTTCCAGACAATAATCTCCCAACTCTGCCGGTAACACCATCGTTTGCCCGCGAGAAAGTGGCTCGCTACGTGTCAGTGTATCCCCCGCCTCCCCATAGCGCACCTGTACTTCAGCACTCAAAGATGAGAGGATAATGCAGCTTCCAGCCGTTCTCCCTTTCATATAGCCGTAAGCATGAGCAATGTCGTGCTTGAGCGTGATCTCACGCGCCACAAAATATTGGCAGGCGACGAGACAACGGTCGTCGTAACTGTCCTTGCTTGCCAGCGAGACTGGCTGCACCTTTACGGTGGGAGATACAGCATAGCGTGCCACGTCGAGTGAACGTTCAATGTGCAACTCGCGCAGCATCCCATTCGCGTTAAGACGCCCATAGTCATACATCCGATACGTGATGTCCGAGTACTGCTGCAATTCATACAACATCACGCCACTGCCAATGGCATGGACAGTGCCAGTAGGGACGAAGATTACATCGCCTGCCTGTACCGTCTCCTCGTGAAGCAGCCCTTCCAAGCTCACTTGCTCAATGGCATGCTGGACTTGTGCCGGGGAGGTAGGAGCGTTAAAGCCATGCACGATGGTTGCGCCGGGTTCGGCGGCAAGGATATACCAGAATTCCGTTTTGCCTGACTTCCCATTTTCATATTGTGCTGCATAATCATCACACGGATGCACCTGCACTGAAAGCCTGGCTTTCGCATCAATAAATTTGGCTAACAGTGGAAAGCGCATACCATAGATGGTTATTGCCTGTTCTCCAAGGAGCGCACCTCCCAACTCCTCCACGAGTACCCCTAATGACTTGCCTTTATATGGCTCATTCTGGGCCACTGTGTTTATCTCGGTCTCCCAGGCCTCACCGATGGCAATATCACGCGCTGGAAGGGTCTTCCAGCCATGGCTCTCTAATCTCTGTCCCCCCCAGATAGTCTCATGTAATGATGCCTCTAAGCGGATTGGATGCAAATACGGCACAACTTACTCCTACAGCTTTTAATTCGCTAAAAGTGCGCCCGAAATCTGACGACGGAGTCGCTCACGCATAATGATGCCTTTAATGCGATTGATTTCACGTCCCCCCTTGAAAAATATGATCGTGGGAATACCATCTACTTTCCATTGGCTGGTCGTCTCACTGTTCTTATCGGCATTCAGCCGTGCGAACATAACGCGCCCTGTGAACTCTTTGCTCACAGCAGCAAATTCTGGGTCCTGTATCTGACATGCGCCACTGTTATCTATCGAAAAGTTTACCAATACCAATTGCGGCTCGTTGAGTATCTTTTCCGCAAAATCCTGGTCAGATACATCAATGTAGTTATCTGCCATTGTCGTCCTCTTCTATCAATAAAGAAACTGATTGTTTCAAAAGGGTATCACTCATAGAGAACCGATGTCAAGGAAGAGATTGCTCTTCCATCAACATCAGAGTATACATCTCTTGCTGACAGCTCTCACCAGGCCAGCAGAGCTTCGGCATCTTCTATAATATAGCGATACCCCTGTTCGGTCAGGAAGAGTTGGCGATTCGCCGAGAATTCCTGGTCACGCGTGTCGCGGGTTACAATAGAATAGAAGTATGCCAGACTGCCGTCGCTCTTGGGGCGCAAAATCCTCCCTAAACGTTGCGCCTCTTCCTGACGGGAACCAAAGGTGCCTGAGACCTGGATCGCCACATTGGCATCAGGCAGATCAATGGCAAAATTTGCCACTTTGCTGACCACCAGCCGTTTGAGTTCGCCCCGCCGAAACTGCTCATAGAGCTTCTCACGCTGTTTATTCGCGGTTTTTCCGGTGAGGAGAGGGGCCTGTAGTTCGTCGGCAAGGATTTTGAGTTGATCGAGGTACTGACCGATAATCAATACCTGGTCATCGCGGTGTTTCTCCGCGAGATAACGTGTCACGGTCAGCTTGGCGGGACTTTCTGCCGCCAAACGATACTTTTCACGTTCCTCGGCCACCGCGTAGTTCAATTGCTCATCCTCGCTCATGCTCACACGAATTTCGTGGCATTCAGCCGTGGCAATCCAGCCCTGACGCTCTAATTCGCGCCACGGAACATCATATTTCTTTGGCCCGATCAAGCTGAATACATCGGCCTCACGCCCATCTTCACGCACAAGGGTCGCCGTCAGCCCCAGGCGTCGCCGCGCCTGAATCTCGGCGGTGATACGAAAGACTGGGGCGGGTAGCAAGTGTACCTCATCATAGATAATCAATCCCCAATCAAAGCTCGTGAAGAGCGAAAAGTGCGGGAAATCCTCCTCTTCTGAGCGTCGATACGTCAGTATCTGGTAGGTACTGACCGTGATGGGGCAGATATCTTTCCGATCACCGGTATACTCGCCCACCATTTCAGGTGGAATATCGGTCTTATCGATGATCTCGTTGATCCACTGCCGCACGGCGATAGTGTTAGGCGAGAGAATCAATGTGGCTCGTTGGATATCCGCCATGGCCGCCAGTCCCACAATCGTTTTACCGGCACCACATGGCAACACCACGACGCCACTTCCGCCGCTCGGTGCTCCACCCGCGTAGAAGGCGGCGGAAGAGGCGTATTGATAGGCACGCGGCTCAAACTCTTCGCCTTGCAAGGTGATGTGACGTAGCTGCATGGGCAGCGGCGAACCATCGGTATAACCGGCCAGGTCTTCGGCTGGGAAACCAATATGGATCAGTGCCTGTTTGATATGGCCACGCCGCGAAGCATCGACCTGGATCGTGTGGCTATTCAATTGGCGCAGCAGATAGGGTTGCGTACGTTTATGATGAATAATCTCGGCCATAAGCGCGGTATCGTTGGAGGTGAGCAGGAGCGCATCACCTTCACGAATCAGCTTGATGCGCCCGTAGCGACTCATATATTCACGAATATCAACCACGATATTCGTCGGAATAGCATATTTGCTGTACTGATTGAGCAATCCTAAGACCATATCCGCGTTCATGCCGCCCGCCGCCGCGTTCCACAGCGAGAGCGGTGAAAGGCGATAGGTATGGATGTGTTCAGGCGATTTTTCTAACTCCGCGAATTGGGCCAGGGCATCTCGTGCCTCGGCATGGAGTGGATGGTCAACTTCCAATAAAATGGTTTTATCACTCTGTACGATGAGTGGATTCCCAGGATTCATCATCTCCCCTTAAACTCCCTGCATCTCTGCCCAATTTCTCATATATTTTAAAACAACAGTGGCGGCTGTCTCTTCATGTCCTCGCATCAAGTGGCGTGCTCCCGTAATAACCTTGATACCTTTGCGCCCAGCTAATTGCTCCACGAATGGCTCAAGTTTAAAAAGAGGACAGATTTCATCAAATTCACCGGTAACAAACAATTTAGGTGGCTCAAAAGCTTTGCTGATCTCTCTGCTAGCGCGATAGAGTAAGAGGCTAATAGCGACAACAGTGCGAATACGCGGATCATAAGGAGCATAAATCAAAGCAATATTGGCCCCAAACCCGTGACCGATCACCCCGATCTTGTTAGGATTAATCCCCGGCTGGGCTAACGCGGCATTAATAGCACCCGCCAAATCAAGTGGCTCCATCCGTCCGTCAGTTTGTTGCCCCTGGCTATGGCCGACGCCGCGAAAATTAAAACGTAGTGCCACCATTCCCGCTTTCGCTAATTCCTTTGCCAGTGCTACCGTTAACGCATCATGCATATCGCTACTGGGTGGTTGGGGGTGGCAAAGAATAATGACCGGGGCATGCTCCACTCTTAATGGCAGGTGCAATACACCTTCAAGCAGGAACGCGGGTTGCCCTGCGCTTTTAAAAACAATCGTTCGCTCAGCCTGTGCTGATGATGAGGTCATCGTCTTCCCTTCAATTAGCCTGTCTGTTCCTATTATCCGCTCCCTTGTGCTATTCATCTTATCGCAGGATTGCCATTGAGTCAACTATCTGCACTCAGACAGGCAGAACGCACAATGTGTACCAAAAGTAATAGAAAATGTTACATTTTGAGAGATTAGCAATGAGTTTAGACGAATCACAATGTCTGCGTGGGAAATTGCATGGCTAAACGCTTTGCATATGCCTTGAAGAATGTTATACTTTAGAGCAAAGACATACACATTTTTGTGTATGCCCATCGCGTTTGCTAACCCAGATAGGACAAAGCCTATTTTTCGCTAAAGTACCATGTACATTTGGCGAAGGTTCACTTTTTACAAATGGTGAGAGCTAGGAGACAATCCTCACGGATAACTTTATTTCATTGACTCCTCCTCTCATGCTTCGCTCCACTTGTGCGGTATCCTTTTAGGGGCTGGGTATCGACCAATTATGCTCGTAAATACTTGTCAACTCGGTATTGCTCTAGCGTTACTTTTCCTGACGTTGCCGCGCTCAGAAAGTGTAATCGTCAGAGAACAAGTGCCAGGCTTCTTTGTGGTAGATACATCGCTATACCAACTGTAACGTGCATCTATCTATTGGTATGAGATGCACAATAGCTTTGTGTTTGCTGTGAAGCGTCGCTGCAATAACGTTATGTCAGGTAGCAAAAGAGACATTCGTGGAGTATACTCATTGTAGTACTTGTGAAATGTAGAGCTAGGAGCACTCATGGTCAACATTTTAGTCGTCGAGGACGATCAGTCGGTCGCCAGAGCATTGCGTGCAACGTTAGAGACCGAGGGATACCAGGTAACAACTGTCCTTAACGGCAAAGATGCTGTACAATTTGCGCTACGTGAAATGCCGCAACTCATTATTTTGGATATTCAACTATCTCGTGGAGGTGCCGATGAAGCATCTTCGCTCGATGGGTATCAGGTTATGTCGCGTCTGCGCAACCATCCCAAGAGCATGCACATTCCCGTTATTGCCTTGAGTTCTTTGGATGACCCCATGGCCAAGATTCGTGCGTATGATGAAGATGTAGATGGCTATATCACGAAACCCTTCGATGTCCATGAGTTATTGGCACGCGTGCGCAGGCAATTGCGGCGCGTAGAACAGAGCTGCCTCTCTCCCCTTACCGGACTCCCCGGCGGCTTACAGGTAGTACGGGCAATCAATTACAAACTCGGCAGTACAGACCCGTGGAGTATTCTTTATCTCGATCTTGACAACTTCAAAGCTTTCAATGATGTGTATGGTTTCCTGACCGGCAATGAGATGATCCTGTTAGTAGGGCGTACCTGTCAAAGCGTGGTCTACGAATATGGCAATGGCGAGGATTTTGTTGGGCATGTCGGTGGTGACGACTTTGTCGTGGTCACTACCCCTGGTCGCGCCTCTCTCCTCTGTCAGCATATCTCTGGCAGGTATAAAGAGGGCAGTGCCGCACTTTATCGTTCCGAAGACTTGCGCCGTGGCTCCATTAGCGGCGTAGACCGTAAAGGACGCCCCTATCAATTTCCACTGGTTTCGCTCTCTATTGGCGTCGTCAATAACCAGGTACGCCGTCCGCACAGTATCCAGGAAGTGAGTTACCTCGCGGCTGAGGCCAAGCGCAATGCCAAACAATCCAACTCGAATATCAGCTATATTTCTTCGCCACGCGATAAAGGTCATGCTGCCGAGCGAACTTCCGCAACCAGCACACCATCTTTCTTCCTCTACCCACCATCCTTCTCTTTTGCTATGAATGGTCGCGCTTTACAAGACTTGTTATACTTTACTGGCGAGGATGGCTTCGCGGAGTACGAGCAACAGGTATATTGAAGCTCCAGTAATTTCTCAGGAAGGTGGCGACTATTACGACTCAAGACAATAATCAACTTGAAAAAGAGCTTCTCGCTCAGGAAGCGGAAGCGCAACGCTTAGCCGTGCGTGAGAATGCCAAGCGCGTGCTACGGGACAGCGGACTGGCTCAAATGCTCCAGGAGATCAATAAGGATGAACTGAGGCGGAAAGGGCAATTTGAAGAATATGACTCCATCATTCTTCTAAAATGGGGTACTGGCTATACGCGTCGTCATATCTGGATCGAAATCAATGGCACGACCATCCGTTTCAGGCTCACCCCCCATCGCAAGTGCAGTAGCCCTGTCCCTCTATGCGATGGAGAATATCACACTTTCCCCAGTCAGTTGTGGGCGAACCGAGAGTTGCTTCGTATGGAGCTCTATAAATATTATAAAAAGCCTGTCGCCGAAAGTTCAGACGATTAGCATCCTTACAGTGGATCAAGCGTAAGTATCTGGATAATGCCTACACTACTGAGAAAACGGCTAATCGCAAGATAGTTCTGATCGGCATAGAACTCTTCTCGATCAGCCTCACTGGCCCAACTGAGCAAATTAAGAAAGACGGAGCCTTGCTGATAAGGGGTATCTTCGTGCGGCATATTGACTGGCCTGGTTGCGGTAAGCTCTGCTGGTAGTGGTGTAGGCTCATTCATGCCCCGCGCAAGAAACGAAAAAGCTAACGATGGTTGCACTGCCTGTCGTCGCAAACTCTCAATCCAACCGCGTTGCGTGCGCTCGGCCTGATCGGCACGAATAGTCGCGAGGTGTGCGGCTGCGAGAATCGGTTCGGCGGCTGGTCGGCTATAGCCCCAAAGGTAACGCATTAACCATTGCTCCGGTACCGCGATCAGTATCTCCATAGCAGACCCCAGCAAGAGTTGCTTGGGATTATGCCGTTCCTGTGCTTTCTGCCAACTCTCCTCATCTTCCCAGGTGGTGAGCAAGAAATAGTATGATTCTTGTCCTCTGCTGCGGTAAAAGCGGGATGTAACCAGGCCGGGCGCATTGCGGACAGTGTCGGCAATCAGGTGGATACGTGCCAATCCGTCAGCTTCTTTGTCAACCATCGTATGGGCCAGCGTTACAACTAATAGCTCCATGCATCTCTCCGCTCAGTTTCTCGTCTGATCGGAAGCATATCATATGCTCATTCCCTATGCAATAGCACCCGAAATCGCATACAGGGTCTGTGAATGATTGCCAGGGCGATCCCTTGCGGTCGCCCCTGGTGGCTCTTGAGTACAGCACTACTTTGGCGTATACTTTTAATACAAGATGCTATCACGTCCGGTTTTTGACGACGAGATTTTTTATAAATACCCACTTGAATCGTCTAAGTCATGAGATGCACGCCGCACATCACACATCAATGAAGTGAGAGGAGTACCTATGCTCAATCCAGAGACAACTCGCAACACGGTGGAATGGAAACAAGCTGGCCCCGAGGATGCCGCCATCTGGGTATCGGTGACACGGCGCAGTGCAGACCAGATGCCTTTTGAAAGCGAAGACTCCCAAATTGTCCGTTACAAAGAGGAAGGTACGGAACAGCAAGCTCAACGCTACATCCTTTGGCGCGATGATACCCCGATAGGACGCCTACGTTTCTTTTTAGCGGACGATACCGCTGAATTAGATGGTCTCGTGTTACTGCCAGAAGCTGGTGGAAGTGTCGCGGCCCAGGTCGTCACGGAATCCCTCGTTCGCTCTGCCTCTCTTAATGCACGCCACTTAAAGGCAACCTATCCTGCCGCGTATATCGCCTCCTTTGCCGCGACCGGCTTTCAAGAATTGCGTCGCAGAACGGGCATGATGGCTTCAACCCAGGTATCTGTCCCTTTATTGCCCTTACCCCCCTCGCTACGCGTGCGACCCTTGACAGGCAATGACACGGAATCGATAGGGACACTGTTGCAGCGCTCATATGCCAATGGGCCTGATTACCTCCACGCCGACATGGCCGGTTGGCGTGCCGAAGTACGCGCTATTCAAGAGGGACGCATGGGACCCTTTATACCGGAGGGCTGTTTCGTGACGGAACATTCCCTCGATCGCTTTCAACTGGCGGGTGCGATTATGGCCCACCTGGAGCGCGGCGTACCCCGCATTCGTCACCTCGCGGTGGCTCCATCGTTTCGCCATGTTGGTCTGGGACAATTGTTAGCCGTCAAATCTATGCAGCGGCTCCAGGAATTGGGCTATTCTACCGTTATTCTCTACGTCACATTGGGTATTCCGGCAGTGAATCTCTATCATCGCCTGGGCTTTATAGAGGCAGGCCCCACCTACATCGAGGCCGAACGCAAGCTATAACATGCCAGGGAAGGATTGCGCGAGTACTCGCAATCCTTCCCTTTGGATTATTCACGCGAAAAAGAGCGCAAGGCAAAAGTGATTTGTTGCTCCAAAGTCATATTCTGCTCTTGCGGAATCTTCCCCAAGGCCGCTTGCGCCTCTGATGCCGAGTAGCCCAACCCTATCAACGCCTCCAATACCTCAGCTTGTGTCTTGCCAGAGGTATAGCCGCTTGCGCCTCCACCCAGTATAGCCAGCGAAGGCAACTTCCCTTTCAATTCAAGCACCAAACGCGCCGCCAGCCGTTTCCCTACGCCAGGAGCAAGGGCGAGTCGCTGCTGATCCTCATCAGCGATAGCCTTAAACAGCGTGCGAGCGTCCATAAACGACAGCAGGGCCAAAGCGACTTTGGGGCCTACGCCACTGACAGCGATCAGTTGCTCAAAAGCGTCGCGATCTTCCGCACTGGAAAAGCCATAGAGCATCATGCCATCTTCACGTACATGGAAATGCGTGTGGAGCGTGACTTCCATACCGGTTTCGTTGAATCGTTTGAGTGTCGAAGTAGGTGCGAAGACTCGCACACTAAAACCCCCGACACGTATAATAGCCTGGTCGGCGTGACATGCTTCGAGTATGCCATGGATGCTAGCAATCATCTTATCTTCTCTTGCCTAATCTCTTCTGAATTATTTAGCGGTATGGTGGAGATTGTTTGAGCTACCTCAATTTAAGAAAATCACTGGTGAGGATGCTGGCCGTGTGCAGGTGGCAGATGGCCACCGCGGCAGCATCGGCAGCGTCATCGGGTCGCGGGATGGATGGAAGCTTTAGCAGGATACGCACCATCTCGCCCACTTGATCTTTGTTGGCCGCACCGTAGCCGGTCACTGCTTGCTTCACCTGCTTGGGCGTATATTCGGAAATAGGCAGACCACCATTCGCTAGAGCCAACATGGCTACACCGCGAGCCTGCCCAACCGTCATTGCGGTTCGCGCATTTTTCGCGAAGAAAAGCTCTTCCATGGCGGCTTCTAGCGGATGATACGTGTCGATAACCTGAATCAGCTGTGCATAAATATGCTGCAAGCGTTCCGCGAACGGCATACGAGCAGGGGTAGTAATCACATCGCAGACAATCATACGTAGTTCATCGCCTCTGGCTTCCACCACCGCGTACCCTACAATAGCGGTCCCTGGATCAATACCCAGTGCGATACGCTGACCGCCAGGTGAAACATCACCCATGAAAACATCCTTTCGCCTTTGGCCGATGACTCGTATGGATTGGGCTGTGGTCATAGTGCCGAGGCGCAATGACTTGCGCCCCTCCATTATCCCTCAAACGAAGCTGCGAATTCTTCTGGGAAGTCAGCATTTGAATAGACATTTTGCACGTCATCCAGGTCTTCGAGTTTCTCGACCAGGCGCATGATCTGATGGGCAACCTTCTCCTCGTTCAACTCGACCTTGGTTTTGGGAATCATGGTGCTTTCAGCTTTGACTACCTTATACTTTTTCGCTTCGAGACCCTGTCGCACCTGTTCAAGGTCGCTGGGATCGGTATAGATGATTAAAACTTCATCATCAGCCCCCACCGGGTCGGCATCATCCGCGCCAAAATCGATGGCCTCCAAGGAAAGTTCATCGGGATCATGACCTTCTATCTCTACCTCGATCACGCCCTTCGCCTCAAAGAGCCAGTCCACGCAGCCATTCTCGCCCATATTACCGCCGTTGCGGTTAAAGGCGTTGCGCACCTCGGCCACCGTGCGGTTGCGATTTTCGGTCAGCGTATTGACCAACATAGCTGTACCACCAGGCCCGTACCCCTCGTAGGTGATTTCTTGCAGTCCTGCTCCCTCCGCGCCACCAAGGGAACGCTTAATTGTGCGATCAATGTTGTCCATTGGCATGTTGGCGTCACGCGCCCGCTGTATTGCCATACGGAGTCGAAAATTCGCATCGGGATCGCCACCACCACCCTCGCGTACCGCGACGACGATTTCACGTCCCAGTCGGGTGAACAGTTGGCCTCTACGCGCATCGTTGACGCCTTTCGAGCGGCGAATTTGCGCCCACTTTGAATGTCCTGACATATCAATGCCCCCTACTCTATTTTAGGTCGATGGTTATAAATAATTGCCTCAGCGTGTACCTACCTACCGAATAGTGCCTCGAATAAAATGTGTTGGGTGTATTGTAACATGAGTTGGTACTGAGCGTCGAGGGGGTTAAAGCTGCTGCAACCACTCTTCCATTGCCTGATTTACCGCCTCCGGTTGCTCACGAAAGACATAGTGACCCGCGTCAGGTATGATGCGCAAGGTCGAACCAGCAATATGATCGTGCAAATACTGGCTGTATTTTACGGGCGTTGCACTATCATCCGCGCCGCAGATAATCAACGTTGGCAGCGAAATTTCGTGCAGCCGAGCCATACAATCAAAGATATTACAGGCGGCGAGGTCGCGATACAGCGTGTTCGATGGCGGTGTAACCTGTTCGCTTATCACCGCCTGGGGAAGGGTAGCGGCTGCATCCCGTGTAAAGCCCATCCGTACTAATTGAGTGCGTGCCTCTTGCGGCGCAGTGCGAGCAGCCTCAAGCGAGGATTCCAGCACGCGCAGGCGTGCTCCTGTACCAATGAGTATAAGCCCTCCCAATGCTGAGCCGTGTTCTAACGCCAATGAGAGTGCTATCGCTCCACCCAGCGAGTGTCCCGCGATAATAGGAGCATTGAGCTGCAATTCGTTCCGCATAATCTCGTAAACCGCTTCCGTGTAATCCTGCACTGTGGCTTCCATTGGCAAGGTGTCAGGGCGTTGTCCATGACCCGGTAGATCGACGGCATACAGCGCGTACACCTCGCCGAGTTGTTCAAGTTGTAGGCGCCAGATACGTCTACTATCGCCCGAACCATGAATGAAAACGATGGGATGTTTCATGCAAAAGCTCCTTTCGATGCCAACTATGATGAGACTACAAGCGTTTCCTCTGTCCTTTTGTAATTTCCACCAACCTCTGTTACTGACATATTACCACCTCAACCGTAGCAACCGCACATTGCATGATTTAGAGCTTATCGAGAAACCTGGTTGCAAGACGTAGGACCTGATGCCCCCCCGCCTGATGCCCCAGGCTGTCATTCTGAGCGCCGCGAAGAATCCGCGTCCGGCCCACGAGAGATTCTTCGCGGCGCTCAGAATGACAAGGCGAGGGGCAGGGCGGGCATACCACTTCACTTATATATAGC
>JBPCJY010000114.1:0-5131 GCA_051004815.1 Ktedonobacteraceae bacterium | reverse complement strand
CCCCTGTTGCCTCCTGGTGATTGATCGTGATCTGAATGCTGCCATAAACATCACAGCGGTGGGATTACACCGCGTGGGTTTGCCCCAAGAAGCCCCTGCATTTATGCATGGGGAGTAATCACTGCTTTCCTTCGCGCAAGGCAATGACCTTGATTGCGTATTCGATGAAGTAATTGATGGCCTGGGGGTCGCTCATGGCGTCTACGCTGATGGCTTTCTCGACAGGAATACCCATGAACAGTTTCTTTACAGGTACTTCGAGCTTCTTGCCGCTCAATGTGCGGGGAACGGCTGGAATGGCAATAACTTCATCTGGCACATGATGTGGTGAGATGGCACTACGGAGCTTCTGTTTAATTTTGGCTTTGAGGGAATCATCGAGTGTCACACCCTCGCGCAGTACGACAAAGAGGGGCATGTAATATTTTCCACCGGGCAACTCGACGCCTATAATCAGGCTATCCATGACTTCCGGTATGCCTTCTACGATGCGATAGATTTCGCTGCTGCCCATGCGGATGCCCTGGCGATTAATGGTGGAGTCCGAGCGGCCGTAAATGATCGCGCTGCCCCGCGATGTAACCGTAATCCAGTCACCATGTCGCCAAACGCCTGGATACATATCAAAGTAGCTTTCGTGGTAGCGTTTCCCTTCCGCGTCATCCCAGAAGAAGAGTGGCATTGAGGGCATTGGCTCGGTGATGACCAGTTCGCCAACCTCGTTGATGAGTGGCTTTCCTTGCTCGTCGTAGGCTTCAACTTTAGCACCCAGCCCTCGGCATTGCAGTTCGCCCGCGTTGACAGGCAGCAGGACAGAGCCGCTGACGAAGGCGGAGCAGACATCTGTGCCACCACTGACGGAGGCCAGCCAGATATCGCCTTTGACGTGTTCGTAGATCCACTGGAACCCTTCGGGTGGTAGTGGCGAGCCGGTAGAGCCAATGCCACGCAGCTTGCTCAGGTTGAACGTTTTGCCCGGCTCTAGCTCGGCCTTCATACAAGAGCCGATGTAGCCAGCACTGGTGCCGAAAAACGTCATGCCTGTCTCCTCGGCAAACTGCCAGAGCGCGTTCATATCTGGATAGGCGGGGCTACCATCGTACATGAGTACCGTCGTTCCTGCCAGCAGGCCGCCAATGAGCAAGTTCCACATCATCCAACCGGTGGTGGTGTACCAGAAGAACTTATCCTCTGGCTTCATGTCCATTTCCAATACAAGGCTCTTGAGGTGTTCCAGCAGGATGCCCCCTTGCCCCTGCACAATAGCCTTGGGTAGGCCGGTGGTGCCGGAGGAATAGAGTACCCAGAGGGGATGGTCAAAGGGTACTTGCTCGAAAACCAGTGTGGATGGTTCACGCAGCATCTCTTGCCACGCCATTGCATTGGAAAGTTTACTCTCTGCAAGTGCGGCATCTTTGAACAGGTAGGGTACCAGGATCGTCTTTTCCAGCGTTGGTAGTGACTGTTGTAGTTCGGCCACGATGGGGCGTCGATCAAACGTTTTGCCACCGTACTGATAGCCATCGACGGCGAAGAGTACCTTTGGCTCAATCTGTTTGAAGCGATCAATCACGCTGTTCGTGCCAAAGTCGGGGGAACAGCTTGACCAGATGGCACCCATACTGGCGCAGGCGAGAAAGGCCATCAGCGTCTCTGGCATATTGGGCATGTAGGCTACTACTCTATCGCCGCGCTGTACGCCCAGCGTGCGGAGGGCATGCGCTATTGCTCCGACTTTCTGCTGCAACTCGTGCCAGGAAACCTCTAGCAGGGGTTGCCGCTCAGTGCGGAAGAGTAACGCGGGCCGATCGGCACTGGCATTTCTAAAGACATGCTCGGCATAGTTAAGCTTCGCGCCGGGGAACCATTTCGCGCCGGGCATCTTTCTTTCTATCAGTGTAGTAGTAGGCTGTTCCGATGCCTGGATATGAAAATATTCCCACAGTGAGGCCCAGAAATCCTCCAGGCTAGTGACCGACCACTCCCACAAGTCGGTACGTGTGTGGAAGTGCAAGCCTTTTTCGCGTTGCAACCACTGCATATATTTCGTCATATTCGCTTGCTGCTTTAACGCTTCGCTCGGCTCCCAAAGGGGCGTCTCGTGTCCAAATGAAGTGACCATGCTGGCTTTCTCCTTTATCTAGCAACTGAGTATGTGAGATATCTTTTGTTACATACTCAGTTTATGACTGAAAGCAGCAGAACGTCAATCTGTCTATGGCTGTTGCTGTTGCGTTTCAGACCTACGCGGTGCTTGTGCCGTGGTGAGCAGTTGTTTGACACGGTTGCGCGTCTCTGCAAGCGTCACTCCTGATTTTCGTAAGACCCGGCTAGCAATCGTCTCGTCTTGCTGGAGCAGACCCAGCAGCATGTGCTCCGTGCCAATATAATGATGGCCGAGGGAGCGTGCCTCCTGTACAGCCAACTCGATGGTCTCTTTCCCCTGTGGTGTTACCCCGATCAGACCATCTCCAACCGGCTGCTTTTCCGTCGGGTGCAGTGCTTCAATTTGTTTCCTTACCTCGTCTGCTGGCACTTGTAACAGGTTCTGCAATGCTTTAGCGGCGATTCCCTCTCCCTCGCTTATGATGGCTAGCAACATATGCTCTGGCCCAACGCCCGCATGATTATACTGGTGGGCTTCCTCATTCGCCAGCGACAGCACTTTGCGGGCACGCTCGGTGAACTTAGCAAACTGGTTGTTTGGTCCCGCGCTGACTATGACCCGTTGGCTTTCAACGAAGTTCTCGACACCCGCCAGAGTGAAGCGGTATTCGCCAGCAATGCGATACGCGAGCAATTCGCCGCGTATAACCAGTCGCCTGACCGTCACGGGGTCGATCCGCAGTAGTTCCGCGACCTCCTCTGTCGTCAATAAAGGTTCCATGGATGCCTCCACAGTGATTTGCAAAAATGAAAAGTATTCGGAAGTATTATAGAGTATTTTGAGGTAATATACAAGGCTTGGGAATAATTGTGGTCTATCCTTGCAGGTGATGGACGCTGGCCGATAAATCGGCGGTGGCCGCGATAAATCGAGGCCCTACGGGAAGCAGAGCAATGTAGTACAATGATAGAACTTTGGTAGAGTATTAGAGAAGGAGGCTGGCGGAGATGCTACAAAAACCAAAACACCTTGCGCCCAAATATGGGGAACAATTTAAAGACCTGAGCATCGTGGAGGCGTATCCTCAGCGGCCTCCCTATCCTACTGAGGTTTTCGATATCCTGACGGAACTCATTACCGTAGAGCCTCGGCACGTACTGGATGTTGGTTGTGGCATTGGCGAGGGGGAATGACAGGCGAAACCGGCGTGCTTCAAAAAACCTACCAGTGAAAGGGGGTGGGGTGGAGGCCCTTAAGTGAAATGTATTGGGCACAAGGCCCCCCATCTGCCGCCACGTCCGCCCCCTGTCCCTACACACGGCACCACGCCACCTCTTTCTCGAAAAACCTACCTGTGTAGGCAGGCCAGAGGCGGCTTTGGCTCAACTGTTTCCATTGTGGTATTTGTGGTATAGAGCAGAGCGAGAAATCGGGAGGAAGCTGTGAGCGAACAAGAACAGGCGTCCCCATCGTCGGTACTATCATCTGCGCCGTCTGTTTCCTATCCCTGGCGCAAGGAAGCAGAAATTGATGTCGAACGTCAGATATATCTTGCTAAGTGTCTGGCAAGAGTGCCGGATGTGAAAAAGGAGTGCTACCCTTTTCTAGGCGAAAAACTTAGTCGTGCTGATATCGAATGGCTTCTGGTAACACATGAGAATGGCAAGGGACCGGTAGATTGGTGGTATGACAAGCAACAGCGTTATCGCAAGGGATTGGATCTGCGTGGAGCTGATCTGCGCCAGGTGGACCTGTGCGATTTACCATTGGCATGTTTCGCTGGCGGGCTGACACGCGAGGAGTGGCAGCGTACAACGCTTCAGCAGCGCGATAGGGCGGGAGTGCATCTGGAAGGTGCTGATCTGAGCAGGGCGCATCTGGAAGGGGCTATTCTTGAGGGGGCGCACCTGTATGGGGCGACGCTGCGCGGCACCTTTCTGCAAAAGGCCAATCTTTTTCGTGCCGATCTCAGAAGTACCTATATGCGTGAAGTGCATTTGGAGTGGGCGAGTTTGCGCGGGACACGTTTGGAAGGTGCCTATCTTCCCAATGCCCATCTACAGGGTGCTGATCTGCGCAATGCCTTCTTTGATGGCGCATCCAACCTTGAGGGGATTACATTGAGCGATGAAAAGGATGGTACAGCCGTCATGGCTGATGTATCCTGGGGCAATGTCAATCTTGCCCTGGTAGACTGGTCACGGATTACACGGCTGGGCGACGAGAATAAGGCGCATCAATTGCGAACGGGTCGGGGTATTGTGAAGCAGAGAGCCAAACAACTGGAAGATTACCGGGCAGCGGTGCGTGCCACTCGACAACTGGCCAATGCTATGAGAGCGCAAGGCATGAACGAGGAGGCGATACCGTTTGCCTATCGAGCGCAGGCACTACAGCGCAAAGTACTGTGGCGACAGGTGCTGTGGGGAGAAGCGGAAGCACCGCAACAGAGAACCTTGCTACGAGACATAGGGAGCAGGTTACGCAAGCTAGCCGCTCTGATCTTTTCGTACTTCCTTGATGCGATAGCAGGGTATGGATACAAACCAGGACGAACTGCGTTCATCTACCTTGTGGTGATTGCCGCTTTCGCTGTGTGCTATGACACGATAGGGCATCTCATTCCGGCAGAGGCGTTGATATTCAGCATCACCTCGTTCCACGGTCGCGGCTTTCTGCCTGGCCCATTTACTTTAGGCAGTCCCGTAACCGCGTTAGCCGCAACGGAGGCGGTGATGGGCCTTTTTATTGAGATTAGCTTCATTGCTACTTTCACGCAACGTTTTTTTGGTCGCTGATGGTGAGGCGGTGTTCAATCGGATCACCACGCCGCCCCGCCCCAGGGTACCCGAAAACCTCCCTGACGCCCACAAGGGGCGTCACTTTTAGGCGTCAACTTAAGGGTTGACAAGCGGTTCAGTTCCCCGCCAGGGCGACCGCAAGGGTCGCCCCTACTATACACGACGCGGCTCACAGAGCCGCTTCCCGCGGGGAAGGGCTGAGCGGATAGAGTAGGGGCGACCC
>JBPCJY010000113.1:0-30739 GCA_051004815.1 Ktedonobacteraceae bacterium | reverse complement strand
GTGTCATCCGGAGGGAGAGGGAAGAATTTCTTTCCGGCGAGAGACCTCTTTCTCTCTTGCCCAGGAGGACACCGCGAGAGAGCCTCTTCTTTGAAAGGTATTGCCCACCAGGGGCGTCCCTACAGGTCAGGATTTCCCCATCCCTTCGCATGAAGATCAACAGAACACTATGCGCCGGGTTTGACGCGCTCTTGATAGTAGGCTTCGATGATATCGCCGACTTCAGTTTCATTGAAGTCTTCAAGAACGATACCGCATTCGTAGCCGGTTGCGACTTCACGGACATCGTCTTTGCCACGACGTAGTGAGGCGATTTTACCGTCAAAAGCCTTCGTGCCTTTACGCAGAATACGTGCCTGTGAAGAGCGTGTAATCTTGCCATCGGTGATACGGCAACCAGCAATAACCAGATTTTTGCCAGCTTTGAAGGTCTGCACCACTTCGGCATGCCCCTCGATGACCTCGCGGAATGTTGGTTCCAGCATACCGGTGAGGGCGGCCTGGATGTCATCGGTGAGCTTATAAATGACATTGTAGTAGCGAATATCGACGCCTTCTTTTTGAGCCTGGCGTTGGGCGGCCCCATCGGCTTTGACGTTAAAGCCAATGATGATGGCACCGGAGGCTGCCGCCAGGTGAACGTCGGTTTCGCTGATATTGCCAATGCCCTCGTGGATGAGGCGCACTTTGATATTCTCTTCGCCCACTTTGGTCAGAGCATTTTTAATGGCTTCCGCCGAACCCTGTACGTCGCACTTGAGGACGAGGTCGAGTTCTTTGACCGTACCTTCTTGCATCTGCATGTAGAGGGTATCGAGGCTGACCTGACCAAGCGGCATAGTTTCGTTGCGGCGTTGTTCCGCGACCTTGGTGGCCATCTGCTTAGCAGTACGTTCGTCATTGACGACCTCAAGACGGTCACCAGCGTTGGGAACTTCCGGCAAGCCGAGAATGCTGACCGGTGTGCTGGGCGGTGCCTTCTGGATACGTTTGCCGCGGTCGTTAAACATGGCGCGTATCTTACCAGAGAGATGACCAACGACGATGTTGTCGCCCATTTTGAGGGTGCCTTGTTGGATGAGCACGGTAGCGATTGCGCCGGTGTTCTTCTCTAACTTGGCCTCGATGATGACGCCAGTGGCGGGTCGATTGGGATTAGCTTTGATATCCTGCACTTCGGCGACCAGCAAGATCATTTCCAGCAGGTCGTCGATACCTGTACCCTTGCGGGCTGAGACGGGGACGCAGACGATATCGCCGCCGTATTCCTCGACTACGAGACCAATATCCGCTAATTGCTGTTTGACGTGATCAGGATTGGCTCCCGCTTTGTCGATTTTGTTCAGCGCAATGATGATCGGCACTTTGGCGGCCTGGGCATGAGAGATGGCTTCGCGGGTTTGTGGCATCACGCCGTCGTCTGCTGCTACCACAATGACGGCGATATGCGTTACCTGAGCACCGCGAGCACGCATGGCGGTAAAGGCTTCGTGACCGGGTGTATCAAGGAAGGTGATTTTCTTCCCATTGACTTCAATCTGATAGGCACCAATATGCTGAGTGATACCACCAGCCTCGCCTGCCGCGACCTTGGTTTTCCGAATAGTATCGAGCAGTGAGGTTTTACCATGGTCAACGTGGCCCATGATTGTCACAACGGGTGGAATGACCACCATGTTGTCTTCGTGGCGTGAAGCCATCATGGCTTCGTTTGCCGAGAGGCCACCATCGCTTTGTACGGCGGGTGTGACTGACAATGTGCTCAGGCTTGGCTCGAAACCGAGCTCCTGCGCTACCAATGCCGCCTTTTCGTACTCGACCACCTGGTTGATGCTGGCGAAAATGCTATGCTTGATAAGCCCGCGAATAATTTCGTTCGGGGTGGCATGCAACAATTCGGCCAGGTCTTTCACCACGATCTGCGGTGGTATTGAGATAGGCCCAGTGGGCTTCTCTTTCACGGCGGCGGCGCGGCGCTCTTGCGTGCGTTGCGCTGGCGTGGTTGAGCGGTTGCCAGGACGGCCAGAACCATGGCCCTGGTTGCTGCCGGGGCGACCAGTGGTTGGACGTGCATTGCTGGCTGGGCGTGCTGTCCCATTTTGCGCATTGGTGCCACCACCGTAGCTTGTCCTTCCAGCGGGACGAGGTTGCCCTGCCGGGCTGGGCGGATACTGTGTGTGCGGCTGCGTTGGTCCGTTATTATAGCCGCCTGGACGGTACTGTGTGCCGCCCTGGACATTCTGGGGTCTGTACCCTGGATTTACTGGTCCGTTGTTACGCTGATTAGGCGCACCGGGGCCTGCGGGACGCTGCCCTTGTTGGGTATTTGGGCCATTATAGCGTTGCGCGGGTGCAGGTACACCAACGGGTCGTGGGGAAGGCGCATTGGTTAAGCCCGCGGGACGTTGAGTAGGTGTATTGGTTGTGCCGCCTGGGCGTTGGGTTGGTACACTGTTTGAGCCATTGGGACGTTGGGTCGTCGTTGGCCGTGTTGGTGTTTCAGACGATGTGTTGGTCGCACTAGTAGGGCGTTGAGCCGTCGTTGGCCGTGTTGTTGTTTCAGATGGTTTAGTGGTCGTGCTAGTAGGGCGTTGAGCCGCTGTTGGCCGTGTTGGTGTTTCAGACGGTGTGTTGGTCGCACTAGCAGGACGAGTAGGATGTTGAGCCGCTGTTGGTTTTGTTGTTGTTTCAGATGGCGTGACGGTGTGCTCCTTCTCTCCTTGAGGAGGCGGGGATATGGCAGTTCCATTGGTAGAAGCACTGGTTGTAGCTGACGCTGCTGTTGTACGGCGTCGCGTGGCAGGCTTTTTTTCCTGTTCCTGACTGCCTGTTGAGGCATTTTCTGTGGTGCCTGTTGAGGCACTTGCTGATTTAGAGCGGGCCGTGGTTCTGGGTTTAGGTGTAGTGGTTTTTGCCTGCTCGTTTGCATCTGGAGACTCAGATGTGTTTCTCATGAAGAAGACTCCCTTCTATCAAATGATGCGCCACAAGTGGCGTCGGAAATCTCTCTTCACAGCGACAAAAAAGTACTGTCGCCTTCCCCATGCTATTGGAGAAGGAGACAGTCCCTCGTTATTGCAGTGCCAGGCAAGTTTTCAGTCTACGCGTAAGGGCGTAGGTAGATGCTATGGTTAATTGATCATAGCTATTACTCCGCAAACATTGGCTTGGCACAACTGCCCTGTTGACGAGGGGCTGTGTCTCTATCAAGAGTCGAGATAAAATGACGCATCGCAGTTAATTTCAATCCTCATCCAATCTCAAGATTGGACGGCATTATTGAATATTTTTTCCCCTCCGATGGGGAAAAGGACGATAAAACAATGATACCTTAGTATAGCTTACTATGTTCGTTCTTGCAATATTGTTTTGCCTTTTGGTTTGTAATACTTTCCGGGGGATTTTGGGAAAAATGTGGGGACACCCCACACCCCGGCAAAGGGCGACCGCCCTCTGCACTCCTGCTTTCCCCCTAAAAGATGTATTACTGTGACATGAGCTTTTTAAGTGGACTGGGTTTTGGCTGGTTGCTTTTTCGCGGGTTGTGCGGGTGTATCCTTGGGCAGTGTCGCGATAAAGGCGTCCAGGTTGGTCCGGTCCTCTTCTGGTATAGGCAGTTCAAATTCTTGTTCGAGCCGTTTTTTCTTGATGGCGGTTTCCCAGCACGAGAGTCGTGCGCAAAGGTACGCGCCGCGACCTGACTTTTTGCCGGTGGCGTCGATGACGACGTGTCCATCGGGTGTGCGTACTACGCGCAACAACTCGCGTTTCGGTTTGGTCTCGCGACAGGAAACGCAGGTGCGTAATGGGACATGCTTCGGTTTCTTGGCCTGTTTTGGCTGCTTATTTCCTGTATTTGCCATGTATTAGTCCCTATCTCCGTTGCCGTAGGATGAATTGTTTCTGCCGCCGCGCTGATGGTTAGAACGTCTGCTTCCGCCATCTCCGCGATCGTTGCGGTCATGATGACGACCCTGTTGAGAGCGATCACCGCGTTCGCGACGTCCTGAAGTGGGCATAACGGGTTCCTGTCCAAAATCGGGATGCTCCTCGAATACTTCGCCTTCAGCAGGCTTCGTGACATCAACGCGCCAGCCAGATAGCTTGGCGGCAAGGCGTGCGTTTTGCCCATCTTTGCCGATGGCTAAGGAAAGTTGTCGCTCTTGCACCGTCACGATAGCGGTATGGTCCATTTCGCGTAGCTGCACTTTGAGTGGTTTGACGGGACTGAGCGCATTGGAGACAAAGGTAGCCGGGTCTGGACTCCACTGGATAATATCTATTTTCTCATCGTTGAGCTCATGGACGATGTTATTGATGCGAGAGCCGCGCACGCCAACACACGAGCCAATCGGGTCTAACCCCTCTTGACGAGCCACGACCGCGACTTTGGAACGGCTACCTGGCTCACGGGCGATGCCTTTGATCTCGACGGTTCCTTCATAGATTTCGGGAACCTCGGCTTCAAACAAGCGGCGCACGAGGTCACGATGGGTGCGTGAGACCATGATTTGTAGCATGCGGCCCTGGATACGGCGCACATCATAGACATAGACACGAAGACGCTGCCCAACGCGGTAACGTTCGGTGGGAACCTCTTCGCTGGCGGGCATCACGCCCTCCACTTTGTCGGCTTTGTCCAGATCAAAATCAATCAACCAGCCGCGGACAGGGTCTTTGTACGTGAGCGTGCCAAGACGAATCTCGCCCATCCAATTTTTGATCTGGTCGTAGAGGTGTTCATGTTCCGCTTCTCGAATACGCTGTAAGATGACCTGTTTCGCGGTCTGGGTGGGAATACGGTTAAAAATGAATGATGAATCAACGTCTATCGACTGTCCAAGAGCTGCTCTGGGGACGAGACGTTGGGCCTCCGCCAACGATATCTCTTCGTTCGCATCGTTGACCTGGGCTACCACTCGTTTCGCGGCCCAAACGCGCACTTCACCGTTTTTATCGACCTCAATGCGGACATTTTCTCCGCCGCCGAAGCTTTTCCGGTAAGCCGCGAGCAGGGCTGTAGCAACGGTTTCCATTACTACTTCGCGGGGTAGTCCCTTTTCGGCAATTAACTGTGCGATAGCCGCTTGAAATTCGCTTCTCATAATGCCATTATCCTCCCGCTGGCGCCCAGTAGACACTTACTTCATTTTTTCGAGTGCAAAGAAAAAAGTCCCTGGCAAGCAGAAAAGTGGACAGGATGCCCACTCTTCTCAAAAAGTTTCCTTAATTCTGTTATGTATTATATCACATAGTGGACAGTTTGACTAGCGGAAAAGCTGTTTGTGATATACTGCCAACAGGTATATTTCTCATAGACGAGCAAGCATGCACGAAGGAGTTTTCCCATGGCAGTAGCTCATGTAACAGAAGATGAACAGACACTGATCGCATTAATTCGTGAGATTGGCCTGGAGCGCATCGCACCGCGGGCGGCGGAGATCGACCACAGTGGCCAATTTCCCTGGGATATGAAAGAGTTATTGGCACAACAAGATATTCTTGCCATGCCATTTCCTGCCGAATACGGCGGTCTCGATTCCAGCGAACTGATGATTGTGATGGCGATTGAAGAGCTAGCGCGTCATTGTGCTACGACGAGCTTGATCCTTGCTGTGCAGCAGTTGGGGGCGATGCCTATTTTGTTAGCGGGCAACGAGGAGCAGAAGCGCAAATATTTTCCGCGCCTGGCGAGTGGGGAGTGGACTGCGGCTTTTGGGTTAACCGAGGCTGGTTCTGGCTCTGATTCCGCGGCTATGCGGACGAAAGCTGTGCGCAAAGGGGATAAGTATATCCTCAATGGTGCCAAGCGTTTCATTACGAATGGCGGGCTGGCCCAGGTAAACTCGATCTTTGCCCTGACCGAGCCAAGTCTGGGAACACGCGGCATCAGTGCTTTTATTGTGGAGAAGGACTATCCAGGCTTCACCGTGGGACGTATCGAAGAGAAGATGGGTATCAAAGGTTCGCAGACGGCGGAATTGATCTTCACCGATTGTGAAGTGCCAGCCGAAAACCTGATTGGGCGCGAGGGTGAGGGTTTCAAGGTTGCTATGATGACGCTGGATCGTACTCGTATCGGTATTGGCGCACAGGCGGTAGGTATTGCTCAGGCCGCGCTTGACCTGGCTGTTTCTTACGCGAAACAGCGCATCCAGTTCGATAAGCCTATCGCTGATAACCAGGGTATCCAATTCATGTTAGCGGACATGGCCACAAAAGTCGAAGCTTCGCGCTTACTGGTCTATAACGCGGCTGAGATGGTGGATCGCGGCGATAAGAACTTCGGCAAATATTCGGCAATGGCGAAAATGTTTGCCTCGGATAAGGCGATGGAAGTAACGAACGATGCGATCCAGGTGCTGGGTGGCTATGGGTACATGAAAGAATATCCCGCCGAGCGCATGATGCGTGATGCCAAGATCACACAAATCTATGAAGGTACGAACCAGATTCAGCGCATGGTCATTGCACGCGACTTGCTGAAATAAAATTAAATATTTCGCTTGACTTGTCTCCTAGTATTCGGTACACTCTCAACGAGTGAACGCACTGAAGAAAGACATATGAAAACACAGTCCATTGATACTAGCCCTGATGCCGAACGAGTGCTGATTGGCATGCTTCGCTCAGCCCCGATTAGCAGGCATTTCAGTGTAGTCCAATCTTGGAGTTGCTCCATGGTTGAGGCGGGTAGGTTTGATGTGCAGCAACTCTACCCGCAGGCAACAATGCAGGAGGTGCGGCTACTGTATGCAGAAAGGCGTTACGGCAAAGGTCTAGTTAACGAATTACGAACTGTGCTACAGCAACGGAAAGAACAGTTTTCTGGTGTCCTAAATTTTCAGACTGCGCTCATTCCACTCGTTGAAATGTTTCGTCAACTCGAAATAGCTTATGCTCTTACAGGTTCGCTAGTGAGTTCACTTTATGGTATGCCGCGAGCAACTATGCAACTTGATCTCATTGCCGAGCTAGAGCCGCCGCATGGTCAACTCATTAGTGAACAGCTTGCATTACAATATTTCTTCTGTGAGGACGAAGTGAAAACTGCTATTGAACGGAAAACGTCCTTTGTGCTAATACATATAGAATCTTTTCTCAAAATCGTCGTTTCGTTACCAAAACCACAGGTATGTGTTCAAGGTGCGCTGGAACGAGCGCATCTCCTTCATTTATCAGACGGACTGTCCTCTATTCCAGTTCTCTCGCCAGAAGATATGATAATACTTCAACTCAATCAGTTTAAGGCGAGCGGTGAACGGGCAGACGATATATGGTATGACTTGACAGGACTACTCAAAGTGCAGGGAACAGGTCTTGATCTGTCCTTCCTTGAAAAGTGGGCTGCTATCCGCGATGTCAGTTCTCTTTTAAAGCGAGCGTTCACTGACGCAGGGTTGCGGGAAGAGTAGAGAAGCTTGCTTGTATGAAAATGAATGTTCCTGATCTCTCACAGACACTAACTCCAGTGGTTGAAGTGTTAGAGCAACTCAGTGTGCCATACCATATTGGTGGTTCGGTGGCCAGTTCACTCTTTGGGGAGGCACGTCCAACATTAGATATTGATATCGTTGCCGATTTACAACTGAGTCAGGCTCACACTTTCGTTAGTTTGCTCGCAAGTGACTACTACGTTGTGGAAGATGCCGTGCGAGATGCCATAAAACGTCACTCCTCGTTTAATCTCATCTCACAAGAAACATTTATTAAAGTTGATGTCTTTATTCCGAAACCGCGAGCTTTTGATCGGGATGCTCTACGCCACCTGCGGCAACGATCCTTGGATGGAAAAGGACGTACCTTTCCTGTAGCTTCACCCGAAAATATGGTCGTCAACAAGCTGGAATGGTATAAGATGGGGGGTCAAGTTTCTGCACGGCAATGGAACGATATTCTTGGTATTCTTAAAGCCCAGGGAAGTGCATTGGATCTGGCCTATCTCAATCGCTGGGCGATTGCTCTTTGAGTGAGCGACCTGCTAGAACATGCACTTGTGGAGGCTAACCTCCAACCTTGAGTATTTTTCATTGATCTATTTCTTATAGATATTGCTCTACGCTGCCACCTACGAGCATTGTTGATTCATACATTGACAAGTGCTGGATGTTTCCTTACACTTCAGTTTAGGGGCAATCGCTCTCACATGGTTGCAGGTGTGGCTTGCTGTGTCCCTACACATGTGTGTCGCGTTTCAGCCGGAAGGACGTAGAGCCAGACGTTGCATCTATGGCATCCTCATATTTTTTCCGCAAAGGAGATGCTGCCATGAAGAAGTCTCTTATCCCCACGTTGGTACTCTCACTGGTTGTCCTGGTGCTGGTCGTTGCGCTGTTTGTCATGAATAGTAATGTGTTTGCGGCCCATGCTAACACTAGTTCCAGCACTAGCAACAACTTCACGATTCATGTGGTTGAGCATGCCATCACGGATACCGTTGGCGATGCTGACAATGGTAAACCCAGTCCTGATGCTTTGGGCAATGTTCTCGCCTTCCATAATCCCGTCTATGATGCCGCGAACAAGAAGCAGGTTGGTGTGGACAATGGGCAGTGTACGCGCACCATTGCCGATCCGCATAACGGCGTGTGGGAGTGTTTCTGGACGGTTATCCTTGCCGATGGGCAAATCACAGTGGAAGGCCCCTATGACGACAACACTACCGATACGATGCTGGCTATCACCGGTGGTACTGGTCGCTATAGCGCGGCACATGGGCAGATGAGGCTCCACGCCCGTGGCAATCCCATTGGCTCCGAATACGATTTCATTTACCAGATTGAAATGTAAATCTACGCACACAAAGAAAGTTTCAGGGTGGCATCTCCACCCTGAAACTTTCTTTGTGTAGCTACTTTAAGATTCAATCGCGTGCGCGACGATCTCGGCGATGTCTTCGATCTGCATTTTCTCTTCGGCCTCGACGCCTTTGATGCCGTCGTCGAACATGGTAATACAGAAGGGACAGGCGGCGGCAAGGACTTCGGCTCCTGTCTCCAATGCCTCGTTGACACGCGTTTGATTGATGCGCTTGCCGATCTTCTCCTCCATCCAGGCGCGTCCACCGCCGCCGCCGCAGCAGAAGCTCTTGTTCTTGTTGCGACGCATCTCCGTGACGCCATTGCTATTCAGGACAGTTAGCACACGACGCGGCTCGTCGTACACATCATTGTAGCGACCAATATAGCATGGATCGTGATAGGTGAGTTTGCGCTGGTCAAAGCCTTCGGGCAAAGTGATCTTCTCGTCGGCCAGCAATTTGTCGATGAAGACGGTGTGATGGATGACTTCGTAATGACCACCAAGCTGCGTATACTCGTTCTTCATCGTATTGAAGCAGTGCGGGCAAGCGGTGATAATGGTGCGCTGCTTCGTGGCTACGCCGGTTGCTCCATGGCCGTTATGACCATTGCTATGGTCGTTGGCAGTGGTATTGAAGCCGTAGCCGTTGAGTACCTCGATATTCTGTTGGGCCATCATCTGCCACAGGTATTCATTGCCGATACGGCGGGCGGGGTCGCCTGTGCAGGACTCTTCCGGGCCAAGGATGGCGAAATTGACCTTGGCCGCTAGCAGAATTTTGGCAACGGCGGTCGCCACCTTCTGATTGCGCTTATCAAAGGAACCCATGCAGCCAACCCAGTAGAGGACATCGGCATCGGGATTCTCGGCCATGAGTGGCACACCCAGGCCAGCAGCCCATTCAGCGCGTTTATCGTTGCTGATCTCCCAGGGATTGGCGTTGCGCTCGATGTTGTTAAAGAGCGAGGTAACTTCCGTGGGGAATTCGCTTTCTTCCATCACCAGGTGACGGCGCATATCGACGATTTTTGGCACATGCTCAATGGAAACTGGACAGATCTCCATGCAGGCGCGACAGGTTGTACAAGCCCACAGCGCGTCATTGGAAATGATGCCGCCGACCATTGGTTCGTGATGGGCATCTTTCTCATCTGGCGTTTTGTCGGCACTGACGCCAGCTATGCCCAGCCGGTTGTAGAGCGAATCCGCGCCCAGAATTTCACTGCTGCGCACAAAGAGGGCCTCTTTGACGCCCAAGATGATCTCTTTGGGAAAGAGCGGTTTACCGGTGTTGGTGGCGGGACAGACGGTGTTGCAGCGTCCACATTCGGTACAGGCGTAGCCGTCCAGCAACTGTTTCCAGGTGAATTGTTCGGCTTTCGAGACGCCGTAATCTTCGCGCTCTTCAATGTTCTCCAGCAATGGCAAAGCGCCTTTGGGGGCGTAGTTGCGGAAGAAGACATTGAAAGGGGTTGCCATCAGGTGCAGGTGTTTGGAACGGGGCAGGTAGATAAGGAAACCCAGCACGGTGGAGATGTGCAGCCACCAGGAGATACGGTAGAGGATGATGTTGTCATTGGTGCTGATACCGCTAAAGAGCGGGTAGAGCCATGCTCCAATGGGTGTCCATGCCCCGCTGTTGTTCGCGGCTGTTACGCCATTAGCGGTGGCGTAGGCGGCGAACTCAAAGCTTTCAACCAGGGCCAGGAACACGATAACGGCCAGGATGAGACCCAGAATGACATAGCCATCCCATGGCCCATGCAAGAAGCTGGATAGCTGCTTGGGGCGCACGACGGAACGGCGGAAGGCGAAGAGGAGCAGGGCTATCAGCACAAAGACGACGAAGGCATCCAGGACGATAGCGAAGGTGTGATTGTCGCCCAGCAGTGGCAATGAGCCGTTAAAAGCTCCCAGGATCAAGTTGAGGAGACCAAACTGGATGATAATGAAACCCCAGAAGGTAAAGAAATGGGCGATACCAGGGATGGGGTCGCGTAGCACACCACTCTGTCCGAGGACGACCATGAAAAATTCGCCGATACGGTCGTCTATATGGTCTGTCCGATCCTCCCTGCGTCCCTTCACTAGCAAGGTAATCAATCTGCCCGTGCGTACACCGAAGAGGACGAGGGCAGCCAGGAAGAGAATGACAAAGAGTGTTGTGCCGATCCAACCCCCAGTTGGAGAGATCACAGGGGGAGTCATAGGTGTACCTCCTTGTAGTTCCTACTACCTCCATCCTCCAGGGTACCCGCAAGGGGTACCCTGGAGGATGGAGGCAGCGGGTGCTATTATTACTGAGCTTTACGTCGTTTCACTTCTTGTGTGAGTTGTGGCAGGATGGTGAGGGCGTCGCCAATTACACCGAGGTCGGCAACGGAGAAGATGGGCGCGTGCTCATCTTTGTTGATGGCGATGATGTATTTGGAACCTTTCATGCCAGCGAGGTGCTGAATGGCACCACTGATACCACAGGCAACGTAGAGTGTGGGCTTTACCGTCTTGCCGGTCTGTCCAATCTGGTAGCTGTAGGGCAACCAGCCAGCATCGACGATGGCGCGGGTCGCACCGGGAGCACCGCCGAGGGCGGTAGCAAGCTCTTCCACCAGATGGAAATTGTCGGCTTTGCCCAGGCCGCGTCCACCACTGACGATGACGCTCGCGTCTTCCAGGGCTGGTCCCTCGGTTGGTAGATTGACGCGTTCAAGTATCTTAATCGACTGGGAGGCCGCGTTGAAGGAGACGTTCAGCGTCTCGATTTCAGCAGTTTTCCCCTCGTGCTGCTCCAGTCCAAAAGCTTTGGGACGGGTGAGGACGATACCGGTGCCTTGCTGCGGGTGGGTCGCGGTAACGACATTTTCGCCGCCCCAGGGGACGGTGACGTTGAGGGTGTCGCCCTCAAAGCTCAAGTCGGTGGCATCAGTAATCAAGCCCATATTGTTGCGCACGTTGAGACGAGCGGCGATATCGCGCAGATCATAGGTCGTGGCAAGCAGCAACAACGCGGGTGAATGTTGTTTGAGCAGGTCGCTGATGGTGTCTACCGCGGGAAGGGTCAGGTAGGTGTCGTAGACGGCGTCCGCGTGGACGTAGACCTTCTCCGCACCATATTCGCCAAGGGTGGAGGCAACGTCGGCGGCTGATGAACCAAGGACAATGGCCTCGGCACGGCCCAGTTGTGCTGCTTTACCCAACACTTCTAACGAAGAACGGGCGGGTTTGCCCTCTTCGATTTCTATGACGACCCAAATAGTATTTGGCATTCTCAATCCTCCTAAAGCAATTGGTAGCGCTGCAAGAAGTCAGCGATAGTTTGCGCGGAGTTGCCATCATCTTTCAGCACCTGGCCTGCCGCACGAGCTTCAACTTTTCCGATAGACAGCACACGTTCTCGCGCTCCCGCCTCGCCAACCTGGGCAGCATCAAGGCCGAGGTCGGCCAGGGTTAGTTGGTTGAAGGGTTTTTTCTTCGCGCCCATAATGCCCTTCATGGTCGGGTAAATGGCCTCGAAGGAGCCGCTGGCGATGGTGACGACGGCTGGCAGGGGGCATTCAACGGTCTGATAACCGGTTTGGGTGACGCGTTTGATGACAGCTTTGGTGCCTTCAACGTTGATTTCACGGGCAAAGGTCAATTGGGGGAGACCCAGAAATTCCGCGATGCCGCCGGGAACCATACCGGTATAGCCGTCGGTGCTTTCAGTAGAGCAGAAGATCAGGTCGGGAGTTTCTTTTTTCAGGATAGCAGCCAGGACGCGGGCGGTGCCGAGGGCATCAGAACCTGCCAGGGCAGGGTCAGTGACCAGGATAGCGCGATCAACGCCCATAGCTAAGGCGCGGCGCATGGCTTCCTGCGCACTGGTGGGTCCCATGCTGACGGCGATGACCTCACTATTGCCGAGGGTATCGCGCAATTTGATGGCGGCTGAAATAGTGCTTTCATCACCGGGGTCAAGGACAAGCGAGACACCGCTGCGCACGAGCCGTTTTGTGTTCGGGTCGAGTTTGCTAACGACGGTGTTCGGATCGGGAATCTGTTTAACACAGACATAAATCTTCATTGTAATTGCCTCGTCTTTTTGTATAGAAACGTAGGAGGAAAAATAGCCAAGAGCCTACGTGGTTTTCCAGGCTATCCTATTGTACCTGTCTGGAAAAGAGTGTGTCAACGTTGCCAGCTAACGAAGTGGGTTTAGCAGAAGTTTATAGAGGCGACGAGGAGTCAGGAAAAGAAGAGACTTAAATGGTTACAAAACATGATATTATAGAAAGACTAACAAACTGGCAGTATGGCTTTTATAGGAGCATAGTTATCGATGAACGTTGATGAACAAAAGAAAAAAGACCTGGATGTGGAAATCGTCGATCTTCCTGGTGGAGGTGATGAGCAGCAGAGAGGATCTGAGCGTCCTTTTATGCCTTTTCCTTCATCCATTAAGCTGACGTCTGTTGCGCGTCAACGCAGGTTTCAATTGATATTGACAGCTAGTATCGTGGCAATCGTTGTTGTGATAATCCTGGGAAGTTCGTTGCCGGTGCGTAATTTGGCGGTGCGTCTGCTTGCCGCCCGTGTGCCTACTCCGACGGCTACACTGGTGCCGGGCGTTGATCTCTTTTATATCGATGGTGCGCCATCGTGGGGGAGCGCGTACCTCGATGGGCAGCGAATGAAGCATTTGCCGAATGTTGGAGTTGACCCACCGTTACGCATTGCTCGTGGTCAACATGTTTTGGAGTGGAAGGCTGATCCGTTTCAAGAACAACGTTGTATTGTTTCGGTTCCTGCCAATTTTGGTGTGGATACCTGCCACTATGATAATTCGGTCAGTTTGGGGGGAGGCAGAAGTGCCTGGCTGCTCTCTTTCCCTGCTTCATTGCAGATAGTGCCAGATAAGCCGCGCCTGGCTTTGCTACAGGCGGTACAAGCGGCTCTGGATGCCCAACGCTCTACGGAGACGGTGCAGCCTGGAGAGGTCTATGATTCAACATCTCAGCGAGGTGTGTTTATCACGGCACGGCAACCTTTGCGGGCGACCATCCATTTTCAATTGGATGCGAGTCCACTCTCTCCGAACAGTAGGCCATGTACGGTTGATGGGCAAAATAATGGGCAAGAGTGTGTGGTTTGGGGGCAAGATTGCCATGTATTTTGTGCTGACCCGATGGCTGATACTACTGCTGTGTTGCGTGCGCAAGAATGGGATGTGTTGGGAGTTGTCCTTCCCGTTTGGGACTATACGACCCTCAATGGGAAAAGTATAGCGCAGAATCAACCCGATGCCTTTGCGGGGGCGCAAGGGTATGAGCTTGTCATGCCTTTCCATATCACCTGGGATGAGATGGGTTGGCACGTCTCTATACCGCTTGGCCATGCCAATACGCTGCCCTTTGGCAATCCTTTCTGTTCATCAGCGGAGAGCGAAGTGCAAATAGATGCGTTCTTGAGCGCGGCGGAGTTGAAGAACTTCGCGGTCAGTTGGAAGTATGCCTCTGGCCCGCTTGCAGCAGCCGGTTGTGTCGCTGTCGCCGCTCCTAATTTGACCGGTTTGACGATTACACCTGCGCCTTCCTATCACGTTGCGGCCTACTGTTTGCAACGTTTTGGGGTGTTATTAGCGGCGAACGATGTGGCGCACAGACTCTGGCCAACGATGCCGATGGCGGATGCCTACGAGCAACATCTGGCACTGCAACTTGTGCTTAGCAATGGATTGGTGAAGGGGTAGGGAGTGGGATCACTTGCGTTGCCTTCGCAGGAGTGTCGCGGTAATCACTGAGACTAGACCGGCTATGAAGAGGGGTAGTCCAGCCTGTAGGTTTTGGGTCGCGGCCCAGAGGCCAAAGCCGACGATTTCGAGGACGAGGCCACCGCCAAAGAGCAGTACAATGGCCAGGGGAGAGCGTTCAAAGGTTGTGCGAATATCCTGGCGACCATAGACGGTAGTTGGTGACGGTATTGTAACAGGGGTAGCACTGGCAGGGACATCTTCAAATGTTGCTTGTGCGGAAGTGACGTACTGTTCGTTGGCTGCGCGTAACGCGGTATATAAGGCTTCGAGATGGCGGCGGGGAGCACGAATATATACTTTGCGTTGGCCTATGCTGACCAGGAGTTCACGGAAGAGCGGTTCGTAGGTTTTATGGCGAAATGAGACGGCGGTGATCTCTGCCAGGGGTAGCTCTTCCAGGAAGAGGCGTGGGCGCGGGCGGATTACGGAATAGTAGCCCAGCAGACGCTGGTTGGTGACAATCACATCGCAGGGTGTGCTGTGCTGCTGTTTGCCACTGTCCCAGATGGCTGGGATGGCGAGCAATGGCTCTTCGCTTGGCTGCATGTGCTCACGCAGTCGCTTGACCTGGCGAAATATTTTTTCTATTGTGCGTGTCTTATCAGGGGTAGCTGGCATCAATACAAGGCCCTTCTGCATATCTGGGGAGATTATAGCATATGTAGCAATGGTACAATGACTTTTCTGTTTACGGGCGATTATCCAAGGTACAATGAAAGCACTTGTGAGCGTTGTTTGTGTTGTGTATACTGTTGGCAGAACTATGGGTATTGAAATTGCGCATGTTAGTCAGGGCGAGCGAGGACGAATATGGCTCAACAAAGAAGAGATAAGCGGTGATGGTGTAACTAATGTCGATGGTACGCCTCCTCACGTTGCCCGCAACTTTCATACTCAGCCGAGTAAGAAAGTATCCGATCATCTTGCCAATGAGCGGACCTTTCTGGCCTGGGTACGGACAGGCCTATCCATCATCGCCTTTGGCTTTGTGGTGGAACGCTTCGGGTTGCTCTTGCGTGAACTAGGTTTGAAAATTGCTGATCGACCGATTGTGACCGGGCATTATTCGACGATTGTGGGGATTACGCTGACGCTACTTGGTAGCGTGGTGATGGTGGTAGCACTCTTGAGCTTCTTACGTAACCGCCATGTTATTGATAGAGAAGATTTTCGTCCACACGCGGGTTTTGCTATTCTCTTAACGATCATAACGTGTCTCACCGGTATTATCCTGGCGGTGTACTTGTACTTGACAGCTTAAGCTGATGTCAGGTCCTTACACAGGTAGGTTTTTGAGTGAAAGGTGGTGGAAGGCGTAGGCACAAGGCCCCCGCGTCCACAACCCCACGTCCCCCTGTCCCTATTACCTGTCCCCCAGACAGGGTGGCACGACCGAGCGGCTTGCGCCTCTCTCCCCAAAAAACCTACCTGTGTAAGGCCCAGGTTGCCAGGTACGCTATCACCCACTCACACTGAAAAGGCGAGCCGTCGCAGCGACGAGGAGTCCTGGATAGTTCCTATTGTTGATAGTGTTCAACGATTTCAGGGTTGCGTACCTGGGCCTCGTTGGGGTTGAGGTGGAATTCGCGGCGGGCGCGGCGTTGGCGCAACAAATCCCAGCATTGATCCAATCTGACCTCTAGCTCATGCATGCGTGCCTGCTTGGTTTCTTCCATTGCGCCTTCTGTTGACTGTTGCAGGAGGGAGTGTTCCTCGTTTACCAATTGTTCGATGGTATGAAGAAGTTCGCTATCGTCCATGAGTTACTCCTTGTATGTGTTGTCATTACGGTATTATTACGTCGCTGTCCTATTGTATGTGCGCTGAAAATGCCTGTCACAGTATATCACTGCGCCGACTCGGTCATTGTCTCAGGGGTTCTGAAATCTTCTGGTTGATCGGGATAGCGGGGCAGACCGACCACCGGACCGAGGTCGCCTGTTGGCGTGGTGAGTCGTGTGGCCTTCTGTTCCAGGGCAAGTTTTATCAAAGAGATGGTACTGTCAAGCGAGAGAATGCTGGTATTGAGCACGAGATCGTACAGGTGTGGGTCTTCTGGATTCAGGTGATGTTGCGCTTGTAGGTAGCGAACGCGGTCACGCTCTTTGCCCTGTATACGATTGCGTGCCGCCGCTTGATCTAGCCCTTCGCGTTGCATGACATAGGCGATGCGTGCATCGAGTGGGGCTACAATACGCACATGTAGCACGTCGCGCCGATCAGCCAGGAGGACTTGCGCTCCGCGACCGACGATGACGACATGTCCGGTCTTGACAGCAGCGTCGATGACGCGGCGACGGGCCTCGTTGTACTCGTGGGCATCCGTTGTCAAGGGCATGGGTGGTGCGGCAACCAGGATGGATGGCTGAATCATTTGCAGGCTTGTTAAAATGCGCGAAACAATGCCTTCAGCATGCTCATCGTATGCTTCTGCCTCGGCCTCGCTGACCCCTAATTCTAGCGCGACGCGTACAACGACTTCATGGTCAATCAAGTGCCAGTTCAGATGTTGGGCCAGGCGGGCAGCGACCTCACCGCCACCGCTGCCATATTCGCGTGAGATGGTAATAGCACGCATCAGATCAATACTAGCGCGATTCTCTGCCATGGTGTACCTACCTCCAGCTCTCTTTGTTGTTCGAGAGGTAATCACGAGGGTTGCCTCTACATATGTATCTTAATCATACAACTTTTGCGAGAGAATACGTAATGGGGCAAGAGCACGTCGGCGAGGAAGACAGGGACGCGGAAGAGCATTGGTAAGATAGGGCGGCCAGCCGGTCGCGGTCGCCCATTTCGCACATAGCTATTTTAGACCTCTGGCTACTTGATCGAGGATAACAATGACATCTTGCCCATAGCTGGTGACATCGTTGGAAGAAAACGTTGGGTAATGGCCGGTGATGCGTTCACCCAGGTTGCCTGAAAGCTCAAAGCTGACTACTCGCAATGCGTTGGGTGGAACGGTGCTAATGAGCACATTGCCAACTGACCCGATGACTGTACCGTTTTCACCCATGACTTTATAAGAAAGCAGCGCACTGCCCAGAGGCATTGTCTTTAAACGGCTATCATGGCTTTCATCGATCACCATCTCAGCATTCTGGGTGACAACGGCGTCGCGCCCAATCGAGTTGATGGTACTGGTGGGCAATGCTTTAGAGTTAAATAGCCCTGTTTTCACACGAAAACCGCGCACAGCATTTGTTTCCGACTCAAAGTAAAAATCCTCGACGGTACCTAGTTTTTCTCCCGTATCGAGGGCGACGACTGCCAGACCACGTAGTTCGTTCCATTTGCGGGTATTTGGCTCATTTACCATAGTATGTACTCCTGCATAATTTATAACGGAAGAAAGCCCGTTTATCTTATGACGTACGAAAGAGATAAACGGGCCGCATATGTACGAAAGACTTAGAATTTGGAAGGGCGCAGGACTTTGTGGAACAGTCCGAAGAGCAGGAAGGTCGGTGGCCACTGACCTACGAAGTTGCTCCAATCGCGCTTGCCCAGCAAAAACAGGCTTGCTGAAACGATGATGGAGCCAAGTGCGGCCCAGTACCATACCTCTTCCGGCACCTGGTCGGTGACGCGGAAATACTGTTGCTGTGCATCCTGTGCGGTATCTTTTGCGGCATTTGCTGTTGCCATAGTGTGTTGTTTTTCCTTTCTGTGTATCTGATATGATGTTCATTGTAACTGAGGGGTTGTATCCAACTCCTACACACAGACTACACGTCTTGCCGACTATATTAGTGACAATAGCTAACCTTTTGACGTTTTACCGATGGGCGTTATACCATGCAGGTAGTAGAGGAATATGTTATGCGACGCTTGGGCAAAAGAGATGAGCAATGAATAATATACATGCACATACGAATACTTCAATGCCGCCTGTGGCATGGCGCGTATGGTTGAAAACTAGCCGACCATTTTCCTTGACGGCTACGGTAAGCCCTATCCTGGTGGGTACGGCGGTGGCGATTTACGCGGGCACCTTTCATCTCGCGGCTTTTCTGGTGACGTTGTTTTCATCTTTGTTCCTGCAAATAGGAGCAAATTTTTTTAATGAGTACTTTGATTATCTCTATGGGCTTGATAGTATGGAGTCGTTGGGGTCAAGTACGGTGATTTTTCGCCAGGAGATGACGGCAAGGCAGGTGTTAGGGGGTGGCGTTGCCAGTTTTGGCCTTGCCACAGTGCTGGGCTTGATCTTGATCTATCTCGTTGGGCCGGTGATTCTGCTGTTTGGGATAGCTGGTATGGCTATTGCGTACTTCTATAGCGCATGGCCGTTCAAGTTTGCCAGTCGTGGGCTGGGCGATATCCTGGTCTACGTGGCGATGGGCTTTTTGATGACGTGGGGCGCGTATTATGTACAAATTCCGCACTGGTCGTGGCAAGCCTTCGCCGCGAGTGTGCCAGTGGGTTTTCTGGTTACTGCCATCTTGAATATGAACAATGTGCGCGATTACCAGGATGATATGGCCGTTGAGAAACGAACGTTGCCGGTGCGTTTTGGGCAGGTGTTTGGGCAACGCTTTCACGCGGTCTTGCTCATGGGGAGTTATGTCGCGGTGAGCCTCTTCGCGTTGTTTGGCTTCTTGCCACTGCTCAGTCTGGTGGTGTGGATAACCTTCCCTTTGGCGTTGAGCAATGTGCGCTCGGTGCTAGCGGCTCAAGAGCGTAGAGTGTATATGATTGGTATCAAGCGCACGGCTATGTTGCACTTGCAGTTTGGGGCAGCGTTGGCGGTAGGTATTGTGTTGGCGAGGATGCTGCACTGGTAATGATGAGTCACTTTTTGTATGTCCAGGAGGAATGAAGAAAGAGAGAGATAAACGCTGTGGCTGTTGTGCTTGTGCGCATCCGTTTTGTACGGGCGTTAAAATATAGGCTGTATGCACTGTTATGGATAGGGCAAACTATTTCTGCGCTGGGTGATGGCGCGTACTTCACAGCTCTGGCGTGGTGTGAAGGCTTATCTGGCCTTGATCGGCACCGGACTTGCGCTGGTTGTGATGGGATTGCCGCTGCCGCGGGGCAGCGAGGCAGTCGTGGCAAGCTTAGCCAGCGTCATCTTAGGTTTCGGATTAGGCTTCTTCAACGTCATCTGGTTTATCGTGCTGCAACAAATGATACCCAGCGACAAATTGGGGCGTGTGAGCAGTATTGATATGATGGGTTCGTTGTGCTTGACGCCGGTGGGACTTGCTCTTGGCGGTGTCGTGACCGATCACATTGGCCCACGGCTGGTGTTCATCGGGTGCGGATTGATTAGCGCGTTGTTATCGGCATTAGCCTTGACGGTGCGTGGTGTGCGCCAGCTTGATTAATCGCCGTTGGTGGTTCGTGACCTCTTTCTTTTTGCCTCCAATAGTTTGCTGGCAACAGAGACATCGGGTTGGGCTATTTCTGTTTTTTGCGGCGTAGGTGGCGTAGGTGTTCTGTGCTGCATTTTTGGCATTTCTTTGCTACGTGGAGGGGGTGTGATAGAGTTGACGCGGACGCGCCGCTCCTCACGCCTGGCTCGGACTGTACCGAGAGTAGAGGAATTGACCGCGCTTTGCTGGATGGACGCGGCCTGAGTTGCCAGTTTGGGTCTAAAGAGTGCTATGAACCACTGATAGCCAATGACGAGAAATTCCAGGCTGGCAAGACGGCGGGCCGCGATATCGATGGGCAGCAAGAGGGCCGCTAGTGCCAGGAGCCAGAAGGTGATGGGAATTGCGGCTGAGACTGGCTGCAAGTTAGTTGCGAAAGCGGCTGCCGTCTCCGTGGGAGAGAGCAATGAGCCGTCGCCAGCATGGGCCAGCAGGGTGAGGAAGCGCAGGTCGGTACCCAACGCATGATATTCGGGTGAATATGGCACCACCATGCCAGTGGTTGTGCCGAGCCGATTGTTGCCGCCTTGCCAGGTGACTTGCAGCAGGTAGGCTCCTACCAGGATGGTGGGGAAATTGCCCTCCCAGCGTTGTGGTGCGGTGGGTTGTAACGTGACGGTCTGCTGCGAGAGATCGGGCGCGATGATTTTGACCTGCATTTGCTGGTTGCTCGCGGTTGTTGGTGTACCGGGGGGCAGGTCAACGGTCAGATGGCCGGTGCCGCCCACGATGGTAGCATTGACGTTGAGGGAGCTATCGGGTGTTGGCAGCGTCCAGGTGACGAGGTTGGCCCACCAGCGTGCCGCGTCGCTCCATGTTAGCCAATTGGCTGTCCAGAGGCCGAGGGCGTCACTGGTCCAGGCCGCGACTCGCCCCAGGCCATACTGCCAGACGGCCAGTACGGGGTCATCTTTGTGGCTGATCAGCACCAGTTGTGCTGTGGGTTTGGGAGTCGTGGCCACGTAGCCGGTGAGACCTGGTAAGGTACTCAGGCCGGTCAAAATGGGATGATTGCCGACGATGACGGGCGTGAATGGCTCATTGATGATGGCACGCCGTGTAGCCTGTTGCGTCTCTTTCAAGAGGATTTGGGGGATCGCGGCTGGATTGTCGGCGCGGTAGAAGCGTCCCTTGCCCAGGGTAGCGATTTGTTGCATCAAGCCTAACTGCTGGTAGGAATCGGCATTGGTGGCAACGGTCGAGATGGTGATGTGTTCGTTCGCCATTTTGAGGAGTTGTGCGGTGGTGGCATTGCCCTCAAAGGTATCGCCGTCGCCGAGAAGAATGACGTGCAGTATTTTGGCGTTCGCTTTGCTCAATACGCTTTCAGCATTGCTGAGATCGGGAAGATAGCTGCCTGGGTCACAAGGTTGCATGGCGTCGATGGCATGATCGATGGCGGTACGGTCGGTAACGTGTTGCATGGGTGCGATAAGGGTGCCACAACCGCCCGATATGCCAACCTGATCGTGAGGTGTTAAGAGGCCGACAACTCCTTTGGCGGCCTCTTTGGAGACATTAATTTCGTCGTTGGCTTCGAGGCTTTCCACGATAAGGACGACGGCGATGCTCGGCGTATCCTTGTGCTGCGGTATATCCATGGAGACGGGCAGCGTTTGCTCCAGTGGGGTATTAGCATAATCGCCGACACCGTAACTGTTTTGACCGCCGCTGACGACGAGGCCACGACCAAGATCGCGCACATACGCTTGCAATATTTGCATACGAGCCGTACCCAGTGCTATGGCTGGCACATCGGCCAGTACAACCGTGCTATAACCAGCCAAACCATCGAGCGTGGTGGGAACATCATTCGGGGTGCCGATAGTCACCTGTATTTTGGTGGCCCGCAACGCGGAGACGATGTTATGTCCCTCACCGGGGGTGCCTTCAATAACGAGCACATGTGGCGGGCCTTGCACATTGACAAAAGCGGAAGCCTCGTTGTTGGCAAGAATGGTATCTTGCGCTGCTTCGAGGGTGACGCGGAAGGTGTGAAAGCCTGGAGGAGGAGCCAATAGCTGGAAATCCATTTCCTGGTTGCCAACCGCGAGATGCGTAGGTAGCTGCAAGAGGAGTGTTTGATCGAGGTAGAGGCGAATGGTGGCTGGTTGCGCGACCGTGCTAAAGAGTTGTGCATGCAGTAGAAAACGCTCGTTGGTATGCAACTCGGTGGGGGCGTTGAGTCCATCAATGCGAGCCTCCGCGCTGTTGATGGTTGGCAGGGGTACGATGTCCAGGCGAATGCCCTCTTGTTGCAGGAGTTGGGCCTCTTGCAAGGCATCGCCCAGGTTTTGTTGGCCATCGCTTAACAGGACGATGCGACGCAGGCTATCAGCGGGCAGCATCGCGGCGGCGAGACGGAGACCGGAAGCGAGATCGGTAAAGTTGGTATCAGGCGTGGACTGGAACTGGCTAAAGTCAATGTTGGTTTTCACCGACTGCTCGACGAGGGCGTTGCGCCCAACAGCGACAATACCAACCTGGTCGTCTTGCCCTTTATGTTTCAGTGCCGAGGTAATCCATTGTTCGATGAAAGCTTTTTGTGTGCCTGTACTGGCGGAGATGTCGCCTACGAAAACGACAGCTTGTCGCTTGACCGGCTGTGACCACGCGGCTCCCGCCAGAGCGGTGATGACGAGGAGAAAGAGCAGAAGTCGGCAGCCCAGGATAAGCCAGCGCTGCTTCCTGGGGAAAGGCAAGGCCATATTGCGCCAGGCGAGAAAGACCAGGACGCCGATAGGGATGAAGAGCAAGAGCAGAAGAGGTTGTTCAAATGTTAGCATTGCTCTTTCCTTTCGTTGTGCGCTTTGTCTGTTTGGGCCTATCAGGCTTGTTGGGTTTATTGCGCTTGTTGCGGTGGGTGAACTTTGTGAGGCGTTTCAGGTTTTTTGCCAATGGCGTGCGAATGCTGGCAGGAATGAAAGCCAGGGCGCGGAGTGAGTTTTTCCTCTGACGGTGCCAGGGCAGAGCTTGCTGTCCTATCGTGCCTGTAGCTGGTTGTGGGCGATAGCTGCGGCTAAAGAGCCACCATTCCAGGCAGAGGACGAGGAGGAAGAAGGCGGCAATCCAGGGCCATATTTCGCGTAACTCGCGTGGGATGGTGTTGTTGCCCGGCGAAAAATCAGTGCTATTGGCAACTGGAAGCTGACTGGCGGGTGCCAATCGCGACTGTTGCGGGTCAAACAGGTTGACGGTAAAGGCTCCATCCCGCTCCTGACCATGCACCTGTTGCACAACCTGATAGAGGCCAACGGTGTTGGTCTGGGCGAAGGGTGCCACGGGAAATGGTGGTGCTACTGTGACTGATGGTGAATTGGGGGCAGTGATAGTGACCCTATCCGCACCAGGCCATGTCTGCACGGTGACAGGAAGGTTGGGCGAAATCTGTCCATCCCCACTGACGGGCGGTGGTAGAAACCAGTTGACCATGTTATAGATCAAAATAGGGAAACTGGGTTGGAGTGGCAAGTCAGTATCGTGCAGGTCGAAGCTGAGAGCGGCGACACGTCGGTTATCCTTATCGCCTGCAATGAGGAGCGGAGTTTCAGGGGTAGCAATGATGGATTGCGCCCATAAAGCTGGCGTGAAAAGATGACTGACGCGCAGGACGTGAACACTGCTGAGATCGACATTGCTGAGCAGGTTCGCGCTATCATTACTGGCACTGAGATGGCTCACGCGAATTTCTGGGCCGGATGTGCCAAAGATATATGAACCCTGCGGTGGATTAATGAAAAAGAGGTCTCCATCCGGCAGCGTGGATGGGACATAGTCATCGAAGATGGTTAAGTCGAAATTGCCGACGTTGACCAGATATTTTGCCGGTGTAGTCTTGTAGAGGTCAATATTGGATTGCAGGGCCAGCGCGGCCTGGAGGAAGCTGTTACCGTTGGTGACGAGTAAAACGCGACCATGCATAGAGCCGCCAACGATGGCCCACGCTTCGTGGTCAGCCGTCATGGCATCCTGCGTGAGAATTTGTGCGTGGAGGAAGCGGGTCGTGGGGGCCATTGGCCCCCATTGTAGCGCACCACTGGTACCTGGAGTCAACGTGATAGTTTGTACGTTGACCAGTTTGCCATCGGCATAGAGTTCAACGGGGATGGCGCGTTGGAAGTGGCTATAGTTGGCAATTTGTGCCAGGGCCACCAGACTGCCTTGCAAGGAACGGCCCGCGAGCGAGAGCAGTGCCACATTGGGGGCGTCGGTGCCAATGCGCAGATAGTGTACAGGGAAGGGCAGCACAAGGGTTTGGTCGGGCGGCAAGACATGCCCATCGCCGACTACCAGCACCTGTGTATTGGGTTGACCGGCAGCCAGCGCTGTAGCCAGGGAAAGAGCCTGTTGCAGGTCGGCATCCTGGTTGGTGACTTTCGCACGTTGCAAGGCGTTGGTCAGTTGTGCTTTGTCCTGTGAGGAGGCTAGCAAGACTTGTGGTGTATTGGCCATGGCGATGAGCGAGAGGTGGTCGGCGGAGCCGAGACCAGCGATCAAATCGGCCACCTGGCTTTTGGCCGCTTCAAAACGGCTGGGAGCTACATCGGTGGCCTGCATGCTGGCCGATGTTTGCAGGATGATGATGGTATTGCCACTGATAGGGCTGCGCAGAAAAATGGCAGGTCGTGCCAGGATGAGCACAATGATGAGCGCGGCCAATAGTTGGAGCAAGAGCAAGGGTGTGATGCGCAAGCGTTGCCAGGGACGACTGGCCTGGAGGTCTTGCAAAGCTTGCTGCCAGAGAAGGGTACTGCCAACGACCTTGACCTGGCGTTTGGGGCGCATGAAATAGAGCAACAGTATGACTGGTATGATGAGGCCAAAGGCGAGTGCTGCCGGAACGAGTAGATTCATCTATTTCACCAATTCCACCTGGCGCAGGATACGTTGCACGACATCAATAATGGCTGTGTCACTGGGAATCATCGTATAGGTTATGGCATACGAATGGGCGAAGGCCGCCAACTCTTGCATAAACGCGTTCAGACGCTGGCGATAGGCATTGAGTATGCCGGGCGAGATGCTGACATCGACGTTGCCCACTCCTTCGCTATCCTGTAGCCGCCAATCGCCCTGGATGTCTGGCTCGATCTCGTCGGGAGAGAGTATGTGCAGCATGGCCACTTCTTGTCGCAACTGGCGCACGGCGCGTATGCCAGTCTGATAGCCGCCAGGGGCCAGGAAATCAGAGATGATGATGGTGAGGCCGGGGCTAGTAACGACTCTGCCGAGATCATAGAGGGCGCGGTTCAGGTCGGTTGTGCCTGAGCGCGGCAAACGATTGAGAAATTCGCCGACTGACCAGATGGCGTTTTTCCCACTACCAGCACGGCGATAGGCGGCGAGGCGATCGGTCAAGGCACCGACGATGACGCTATCTTCACATTTGAGGGCCACGTAGGAGAGGGCAGCGGCCAGTTGTAGTGCCAATGCTATCTTGGTTGGTTGTCCATGATGCATAGAGTCGGAACAGTCAACGAGCACGGTGACGGTGAGATTCTCCTCGGCCTCGAAGACACGCAAGAAGAGCCGTTCCAGCCGTGCGTATGCTCGCCAGTCGATGCGACGGAAGTCGTCGCCGGGGGCATAGCGGCGATAGTCCGCGAACTCCATTGAGGAGCCAGCCAGAGGCGAGCGGCGGCGACCGGGACGCCCCGTTGCCATCGGTCTGCGCGTGAGCAGCGCGAGGCTGTCCAGACGTTGCAGTACGCTGGCTTCTAGCGGGAAGCGCGCTGAGCCGTTCTCATTTGCCATGGGTAATGCTCCTAAAGGTGACCGCGAGAGTCGCCCTACATATTTATTTCTGTTTCTTCAATGATGATTTCGATGATTTCTTCGGGCGTGATGCCTTCGGCGAGTCCATCGAAGTTGAGAATGATGCGGTGGCGGAGCGCAGGATAGGCGACGGCGCGGATATCTTCGCTGGAAACGTTGAAGCGACCGTCCAATAAAGCACGCACCTTGGAGGTCATAATCAGGGCTTGTAGGCCGCGTGGGCTGGCTCCGTAGCGCACAAAGTTTTTGACTTTCTCCGGTACATCTTCTTGATCGGGGTGCGTGGCTAGCAGCAAGCGTATCGCGTATTCTTTGATATGGGTTGCTACGGGTACCGCCTTAGCCGTCTCAATGAGTTTCGATAGTTGCTCTCCTGATGCTACTGCTTTGGCACGCAGGGTTTGGGTGCCGACGGTAGTATCAATGATCCGCAACAGGTCGGTGGCCTTGGGGAAACGCACCATGATTTTGAGCAGGAAGCGGTCGAGCTGCGCCTCCGGTAAGGCGTAGGTTCCCTCCATTTCGAGGGGATTCTGCGTTGCTAGTACGAAAAATGGTTTTGGCAGTGGGCGGGTGGCATCACCGACACTGACGGTGCGCTCTTGCATGCCTTCGAGCAGGGCAGATTGTGTTTTGGGCGTGGCGCGGTTAACTTCGTCGGCCAAGACGATGTTGGCGAAGATGGGGCCGGGTTGGAAGCTGAACACGCGCTTGCTGCCGGTGGAGGTGCTATCGGATTGTTCGCTGACAATGGTGGTACCGACGATATCGGCGGGCATCAGGTCTGGCGTAAATTGGATGCGGGCGAACTTCAAGGTGAGGGCGTCGGAGAGCGTGCGTACCAACAGTGTCTTGCCCAGTCCTGGTACGCCCTCTAAGAGCACATGACCGCCAGATAAGAGGGCTAACAACAGCTCATGTATAACGCCCTCCTGGCCGATGACGATAGAGCACAGTTCTTTTTCTAACTGTTGCGCGATATCGATAAACTCGGTAATATCTGCCTCGCTCGGTCCCTCTATCGAAGGTGTTGCAAGGGATGATTGTTGCTCATGCCCATTTTGTGAGCTGATGGATACTTTATCGGTAGTGATATCCTGTGACATATTTTCGCTAGTGTTTGCCATACTTTATTGCCCTTCTAACGCGCTAAAATAGCCGTGGACGAGATCTTTCAAAGCGGGTGAAATGGTGCTGTTATCAATAGCATCGTGCGCCAATTGGTTGTATTGCGCGATGACCTGTGAATATGGGACGGAACTACCGTTTTGCACAACACCATTAGTGCCATTATTGCTCTGTGTGCTGGTGCCAGAGCCTATCTGCCCTGGCACGAAGACCTGCTCGTTCTTGCCAGATTTGCTACCATTGTTATTTTGTCCACCAGTGCCAGAGTTACCACTTCCCCCTTGGCCTTGACCCTGCCCTTGACCTTGACCTTGACCTTGGCCCTGTTGGCCTTGCTGCCCTTGACCTTGACCCTGTTGGCCTTGCTGTCCCTGGGTGGTGGTGCCATCGGTGGAGGAGGTGAGCGAGTTCGCGGTTTGCTCCAGACCTTGCGTGGCCTGATCAATGCTGCTACTTTGTGATTGAGTGGTAGCGTCCTGGGAAGCAGCAGATTCAACGGCATTACTGGCATCGGCTATTTCGCTGGCGTTGCCATCGGCGATGGACTTAGCAAGCTGGTGCAGGGCTGAACTCAATTGCGGGTTTTGCTGCGCTTGATTGGCGGCTTTCTCGATCTGCTGGGCCAGTTGGAGACGCTGTGCGGGTGTCATCTTACTCACCTGGGAGGCGAGGCTCTGTAACGAGGAGGCAAGGCGTTTGCTATCGTTGTTGGCAAGGGCCGAGCCGATGGCACCCAGATTGGCGTTAGCACTGTTTTGTAGTGATGAACTGGCGGCGGCATGGGCTTGTAGCCGATTGTTGGCCTGTGGGTCACGTAGTTGGTTGAGTTTGGTCTGTGCTTCGGCAAGGGCTTGCTGCGCCTGTGTTTCATTTTTGGCGTTTTGCAATTTGGTTTCCAGGTCATGTAAGATTTGATCTATCTGGGCGCGTTGTTGCGCCGGTATGGTGGATTGGTGATCGAGCGTGGTACGCAAGTGGTCAATGGCGGTAATTTGCTTGTTCAAGCGTGCTTGCAAGGCTGCCTGTTGTTGCAGTACAGCAGTTTGGGGATTGGGCAGTAAGAGCAATAGGACGAGAATGGCCGTGGCAATGCCCACAGCCAGGAGGCGAGAGCGCTGTGGCCGCAGTGAGATGGCGGTACGCGGTGTGTGCTTGTCCAGTTGCTTGAGGGCATCGCGGCGTTGAAGGCGGTAGAGCACGGCAGTTTCATCGCGCATCTCCCAGGCGGTACCCAGGCGGTCATGCAATGATAAACGCACATCGACCTGACGAGCAGTGCGAGCGAGCGATGGTCGATACCATATGGCAAGCACGAACGCGCCGAGTAGGCAGAGCAAACCAAGGCCCAAAGCCCAGTAGAGGGCAGTGGCCCAGGGGACAATGCGTGCCATGAGCAGTACAAGGTCGGCGAGGATCAATCCGGCAATGATGCCGCTTCCCGTCCAGTGCGCTAGCTGTTGCAGCAGGAGGCGTCTGCGCCAGGGATGCAGGGCGGCAGTCAACTGGGTATTATTGGTATCCGGTGAAACTGTAGTCGGCTCTCGCTTTGGTGGTGCCAGGGTAGGCATAGCTCTCACGCAATCTTTCTGAACTTGTTGTTATACAGGGCTTGTGAATTAGTACCAGGGCGACCGCAAGGGATCGCCCCTACTACACACGCAGAACGGGCATAACAGGTACCGTCGTATAGTAGGGGCGATCCCTTGCGGTCGCCCTGGTACCCAACGTTGCATCATGAGCAATCATTCACAGGCCCTGCGTTATTATACCTCGGTTATTGCCACTTTTTTACTCTTTGGCAGACGTTTTTCCATACGACGTGATAGTCGTCCAATAGGATTAGGTTTGACAAGCCACATACTCAACAGAATCAAAATCAGCGTCACCAGTAAGTTTACCACGATATAGGCTATCCAGGGAGAGGCATGGAATTTAAAGAAGGCAAATGAGCCAAATGAAATACCTCCGCCAAAGTCAAGGGTGCTAATCATAGCAAGAATGGGATTGCCAAGAAAGAGATGTGATGGCTGCGAAGCACCGTTGAGGGGAGAACTGATGTTCAGCAGGGCAGCAAGTGCCCAGGGAGTGACTACCCAGACGACACAGAACATATAAGCAATGGCGGTGGAGACCGGTGGACGTTTCAACAAAGTAGAGCAGAACAGCCCAAAGGTGCCAACGACGATGGCGGTGACGATATCAACGAGGGCGGCATAGAATACCTGCTCTGGCCCGACACCGCCAAAGAAGAAAACCAGGCTAAAGAGCGGTATCGACGCGAGAATCAGCAAAAATGCGTTGGTTAATCCTGCCACCAGTTTGCCCGTAATCAAGGTGAACGACGAGAGGCGCGAACAGAGCAGTAAATCAAAGGTCTGTCGCTCTTTTTCGCCGTTGATACTGGTGGTAGTGAAGGCGGGAGTGATGAACATAATGAGAAAAAGTTGTAAGAATGCGAGCAGGGTATACAGTCCGGTGCCTAAGCTGCTTAATGAGTAGGCATTATAGTTATTGGTGCGGGTGATGAAAAGAAAGCCCAGCAGGCTCATCACCAGGAGGTAGATAATAACAACCCAGATGGTGCGTTCGCGGCGCAGGCGCAGGCGTAATTCTTTGGTGAGCAAGGCGACAAAGGTCATGATAAGCTCTTCCCTTCCGTAATACTCATAAAAACTTCCTCAAGGCGGCCACCGCTACTGCGTGGAGCGAAGGAGACGACGGGTATGCCCTGGGTGATGAGTTCAGCGAGGACCGTGTGCAAGGCTTTGTCATCGCCGGTGAATTCGGCCTGCAAGAGTTCCCCGTTTTCATGCTGCACGTTACTGATGCCCGCTAGCTTGCTGAGCAATTCGGCTGCCTCGGCTCTGCGTTCCAGCACGCGAATTTCCAGTTGACGGCTGCCATCCAGGCGGCGTGAGACCTGTTCGACATCGCCTGAGACTACGAGGCGCCCATCCTGGATAATGGCGACGTCGGTACACATCTCCGCTAATTCCAGCAGGATATGCGAGCTGATGATGACGGTTTTGCCCATGCCTTGTAGCGTTTTGAGCAGCTCGCGTAACTCGACGCGAGCGCGTGGATCGAGTCCCGAGGCGGGTTCGTCGAGTAGCAATACGTCGGGATCGTGTACCAGGGCGCGAGCGAGGCAGAGTCGCTGTTTCATGCCACGAGAGAGCGTCTCGACCTGTGCATCGCGTTTTGATGAGAGATCGACCAGTTCGAGCAAATCGTTGATGGTGCTGGCGTGTTTTTTGCGCGGGATGCCGTGGATGCCAGCATAAAATTCAAGATATTCGACCGAGGTGAGGTCAGGATAGACGCCAAAGAAATCCGGCATATAGCCCACTTTGCGCTGTATCACGGAAGGTCGGCGGCTGACCTCTTCCTGATCGAACCAGACCTGGCCAGTGCTGGGAGTAAGCAGAGCGGCCAGGATACGAATGAGCGTGGTTTTCCCCGCGCCGTTGGGGCCAATCAGACCGAAGATGGCTCCTTGTGGTATCTCCAAATTGAGATCGTTTAACGCGTGAACGTTGCGGTAACGCTTCGAAACATGCTGTATTTTGATCATGTACTATTTTCTCACTCTACTGCTTTGTTGATCTTCATGTGAAACGCCGTCACGCCCTTCCCACGGGCGACCACAAGGGTCCCCATTACCTGCTTGCACGGGTAGGTTTTTTGCACGACCCAGTTCCAGAGTTTTTTATTCTGAGCGCAGCGAAGAACCTGTCGTGGCGCGGGAGATTCTTCACTGCGCTCAGAGCGACAGATTCTGGAACTGGGTGGTGCAAAAAACCGACCCGTGCAAGCAGGTAATGGGGACCCTTGTGGTCGCCCGTGGGAAGGGCGTGAC
>JBPCJY010000112.1:0-5256 GCA_051004815.1 Ktedonobacteraceae bacterium | reverse complement strand
TTGCGTATGTGGCTGTGAACTGGACAGAGACACCAACGCTGCAATCAACATCCTACGGCTGGGAAGCAGCCAACAGCTAGCAATGGCTGTAGAAGCCCCTTGTCTTTAGACATGGGGTCCTTCACTCAGCAACTTGCCGCCAGCAGCGCAACACCTCGGCAACACTCCAGGCCTGGGCAAAGCAGCCCACAGGTGTGTACGGCGATTCTGGTTCGGCGACCTCGCTAATGGTGCCGAGGCAAGCAGTCCAGAGGTGTTGTATCAGTGGCTGTAGCAGTGTGGCGATGGCCGCACGGTCATTGTGTACGCGCAAGTGGACATCAATATATGGGCCGATGAGCCATTGCCAGACTGCCCCCTGGTGATAGGCTCCGTCGCGCACTGTGGGGCCACCATTAAAGTGGCTGTGGTAAGCAGAGTCGGTAGGGCTGAGCGAGCGCAGACCGAGTGGCGTCAGTAAATGCGCCGTTACATGCTCTAAGATGCTGCTCGTCTGCGTGTCGGTCAAGAGTTCGCGTGTCAGTGACGCGGCGAATAACTGGTTGGGCCGCAGCGATGGGTCGTTCTGTCCGGGTTTGTTATCTACATCCACGACATCGTAGAGGTACTCTCCATCTTTATACCAGAAACGGGCGGCGAAGTGTTGCCGTACCTGGCTACGAAGCTGGCTATATTGCGTGGCATCGGTGGAGAGGTGAACCGCCCACTGCTCCATATAGGTGAGGGCGCAGTACCAGAGGGCATTGACCTCAACAGGTTTGCCGTGGCGCGGGGTGATAACCACATCGCCGACTTTAGCATCCATCCATGTGAGCTGCACCCCTGGTGTACCGCCATGCAGTAGGCCATCGTTTGCATCAACGCCAATACCATATTGCGTGCCGCGTACATGCCAGGCAATAATGTCGCTGAGCGTGGGAAAGAGTTCTTTCAACAGCGACCAATCTCCCGTAACCGTCAAGTAAGCGTTGAGGGCGTGGAACATCCATAATGTCGCATCAATAGTATTGTACTCAGGAGCCTCTCCACTGTCGGGGAAGCGGTTCGGTATCAGGCCGTCCCGCGTAAAGGAGGCGAAAGCCTTGAGCAATCCTTTTGCTTCACTATAGCGGCCCGTATCCAGCAATAATCCTGGCAGAGAGATCATGCTATCGCGCCCCCAATCGGTAAACCAGGGATAGCCGGCAATAATCGTCTTCTTGTCAGGGGCCAGGTGAACGCTCTGGCTTCCTATAGCCATAGTGGTATTCTGCTCTGGCCGCGCCACGATGAATTGATCGGCGGCTACTATCAGCCTCGCCAGTACCGGGTCTTGTTGCGTTACATTGGCTACGGTGCGATTAGTGCTGGTCAGCAGTTGCTTGATGCGTCGATAATGGCGTGTCAGGGCATGGGCAATGTTTTCTTCGTGCAGTTGGCTGCCGAACTTAGCTACCTCGCTCTCGGCATCGTTTTCCGCGCTGAGTACCAGGGTGACGCGCATACCGGGGACTATTGCTAAACGGAAAAAACCTGGTCGATAGACATCTTCATGGTCGGGCAACCCACGCTCTGTGTCGCGGCGATGCAACACATGCCAATACCAATACCCTTGCGTAGTAAACGTTGCTGACGGTCCCGCGATCATCGAAATAGGAAGTGCATCATCAGAAGCACGCACACGACAGCGGTTGCCCTGATTATCTACAAGAAAATGCCAATCATGTGCGCCCTGCGTCGTGCTGTGGTGATCTCGAAAGAGGCAGTAGGGCGAGAGGGTGAGCGAGAGCGTGTCCGTACTCTTTTCACCTTCGTCGTCGAGAGCTCCATATAACCTGTACTGCACATAAGTGGTATTCTGCCCATACTCCATCCAGACCCGTTTCTCCAGGGTGAGCATTTTTCCCAGCGTATAACGAAAGCAGGGGATATCGCCTTCAAGAATGACAGTGTTGAGATACTGGTAGCCCTGTGGGTCAATGGTGCCATCCTGGTATTCGTTGACACCAAGTTTCAGACTGCGTCCGTCTGGAAATTCAACGGTTTCATCTATTTTTGTCACCAACACGGTACGTTCAACGGGTGGGCGGAGGGCAGCTACCAGCAGACCATGATAGCTGCGTGTAGTAGCCCCGGCGATGGAGCCACTGGCGTAGCCGCCCAGCCCATTTGTTACCAGCCATTCATGGTTGAGTGCTGCCTGCACATCTGCACAGATGTCGCGACCTACATAGAGGTTCCAGGCGTTTGTAGGGGAGCGATCCAACATATTTGCAGCTTGTTCAACGTCCATGAGCAAATTCCCCCTAGTGCTAGTTACACGAACAAGTCAGATTCCTTGGAGGAGTTTGGAACACCTCCATCCTCCTTCAAGAACTGCTACCGCTCCATAGCTGCCTTCATACGTTGAATGGCGGTCTCAATGCGTTCATCGGGGGCGGTCATGGAGATACGGACATAGCCTTCCCCTGCATCGCCAAAGTTTGTACCGGGCGTGACGAAGACACCGGTTTTGTCAAAGAGCCAGTCCGCGTACGCATGCGACGTAAACCCTGGCGGGATAGCTGCCCAGATATACAGACCAGCTTTAGGGGTTTGCGTGCGCATGCCGAGGGTGTTGCAGCCTTCCACCAGCAAATCACGGCGTTTGCGATAGATGGCGTTGCGCTGTTCCAACCAGGATGCTGGTAAGTTCAAAGCCCCAATCGCGGCGTACTGGATAGGTCGGAAAATGCCGCTATCAATGTTGCTTTTCAAACGCCCTACGGCATCCACCAGGGCGGGATTACCGACGAGCATGCCGATGCGGAAGCCGGCCATATTGTACGTTTTACTCAGCGAGTGCAGTTCAACGGCGACCTCTTTTGCGCCTGGAATTTGCAGGATGCTCTGCGGACGAAAATCATCAAAATAGACTTCGGCATAGGCCATATCGTGGATAATGACCAGCTTGTGACGTTGCGCAAAGGCAACGGCCTGTTCAAAAAAACTACGATCAGCGCACGCTGCCGTCGGGTTATTGGGATAGTTCAGCCAAAGGAGGCGCGATTTTGCCAGCACATCCTGCGGAATATCCTCCAGGTCGGGAAGATACCTATGCTGCTCTCTTAATGGCAGCATATAGGGCTGTGCTCCAACGCTTGTGCTGCCAGTAATATAGACGGGATAATAGGGGTCGGGAATGAGCGAAATATCACCAGCATTGAGAACGGCTGCGCCCACGTAAGCCAGGCCCTCTTTCGAGCCAAGCAAGGGCAGAATGTCGCGTTCCGGTGCCAGAGAGACCCCAAAACGACGCTCGAACCACGCGGCGATGGCCTCGTGAAGTTGTCGCATCCCCCGGTATTCAGGGTAGCGCGTGTTTTCCGTGTCTTGCAAGGCGGCACAGAGGCGGTCAATCACCGGTTGCGGCGCGGGCAGATCAGGATCACCCATCGAAAGGCTGATAACATCGACACCGGCTGCTTTACGGTCGGCTATGCGCTTCTTGGCGTCGGCAAAGTGATACGGCGGTAAGTTGGTAATCAAGTGAGACAATTGCACGAAAAATACTCCTCTGGCTATTTGTAAATCAGGAGCAATCCATAGAGGCTCTTTTCACCTCTATCATAGCATATCCGTGACGTTGAGCGCATCGGCCAACGTGCTGAGGAGTATATGATTTGTTTGTAGACAGCAGCCCCTACACTTTAACCCCGTTCTTTCCAGGCAACAATGGCGATAGGGAGCACTGTGACCATCAGGAAAAAGCATAGTAGCAGTACGCCATAAGAGATTGCAGTGCTGAGTGGGTCGGTGGGCCAGAGCGTAGAGAGTGTAACAGGAGGATAGTGAACGATAGTTATCGCAATTTGGTGTATAGTGAAAGCAACAGGGTTGTGTACGCTTGTTGGTGGGCCTACAGGTGCTGAGATGATTTGAAATGATGCTGACTGGCCGTTTGCGTCAAAGAGCCAGAACGCAGCTTGTCTGGGTGGAGTCGGGGCGACAGATGCATGATTGGTCCAGGGCATGCTATACAGAAAAAGGCCCAGCGGCACAAATAAGCAAGCCAGTTTGATTATGCGATAGGCATAGCGGTGAGCCTGGTCACGAATCATCTTCTGTCGCTCGTCCAGGTAGCGTTCGGGACCACCCATGATATCACTGGTGATGTGGCGTAGGGTGATAGAACAGGTGAAGAGACAAACAAGGGGAATGGCAAGTATCGTTAAACGATTGTCTATAATGGCCTGGATGAGCCAGTACGGCAGAAGCTGACCAACATCGCTAGCGATAGGACTGGTGATCCAGAGAGCCAGCAGAGAGGTAAAGAAACTAAGATAGAGGGCGAGTACAAGCAAACGACGCCGCTTCAAGGATGGTCGTATAAACGATTCCTCGTTAGTCTCAGGCAATGACATGTGTGAATAGCTTTTCATCATATTCTCCTCATGCTCCGAACATAGACATGTTCATACAGCATGTGTCTTATTCGTATGAAAAAACGGCTTCGAGAGGTATACCGAAAAACGTACTGATGCGAAACGCGAGTTCAAGGCTTGGCATATAGTACCCCTCTTCTAATGCTTGCAGCGTTTGGTAGCTGATATGCAAAAGGGAAGCAAGCTGCTGGCGGGTAAGCTCATGCTCTCTACGTAATGTTACGACGCGATTACCAACGTGAGCGCGAGCAGGATATTCCTCAGCACGATGGCGATTTTGCAGAGACATGCTAATCACTAACGGCCCAAGTGTCAGGCGACTGTGCCAGAATGGTAAGCGAAGATAGTCACCAGATGTAATAGCTGTAACGTCAAGTTTATTCATCAGCCATTTTCCTTCCCTCGCGAGCATAGACTTCCTCACTGAGCGGTTTAAATGGCCTAGTAGAAAAGATGGCCTCGATGGGAAGGCCAAAGAAAGCACTGATGCGAAAGGCCAATTCGAGGCTGGGATTATACTCGCCACGTTCCAGGTAGCCAACCGTCTGATAATTGATGGCGAGAGCGTTGGCAAGGGCCAGGCGGGATAAGCTACGCTCGGCACGTAACACTGCCAGGCGATTGTAGATAGTGATCTCAGGCATACGTCCCTCCTCCATAAGAGAGCAACAATTCTTCCTATTCATTGGAATAAATATAGCATAGGTACAACAAAATGTCAATGGATATGACATTTGATGGTAGAGGAAAGAGGGGTGCGAAAACAGATGTTTTCACCCCCCTCTTTCCCCTCCCCTTCGGGTGACCACACCTTTCCCTCCCTTTTCCCCGCTACGCATTTCCGGGTTCCTTT
>JBPCJY010000111.1:0-3747 GCA_051004815.1 Ktedonobacteraceae bacterium | reverse complement strand
CCCGCCCCCCCCCCCCCCCCCTCCCCCCCCCCCCTCTCTTCTGTTTTGTTTTGGGTGCTTTTCCTTTCTCCCCCCCCCCCCCCAACACCGCATAGAACTGCCATCGGCAGTGAGGAGTCAAGCAGAGAGGAGACCCGAATAGTTACAGTTTTTACAATTGGAGGCTATTATAACATAAAAATGCGCGGTTGAGACGAAAATGAGCTTTGCTCTTCAAGCTGGGAACTCTGGGTCATCAGAATCGCTTGCTGGCAAGGTCACATCTTCGTACAGAGATGAGATAGGGAAGCTGATAGTGAGGGTGGTTAGTTCTACTATGTCGCCTGGCCCAAAAATATGCAACGTCCACAAATTCTTAGTGGCACGACGATACACATCTACGGCCTGTCGCTGTGAGTCTATCATGACGTACTCTTCAATTGTAGGGCAGGTGCGATAATAGATAAATTTTTTGCCGCGATCATACGCCTCTGTGCTGGGCGAAAGTACTTCAAAAACGATACGGGGAAAGGCGATGCTATCAATCCTGCCGCGATCTCGTTCATCGCAGCTTACCGAAGCATCTGGAAACACGTAGCGCGTCTCGCGTAAACGTACCCGCGCATCGGTGTTGTAAACGCGACAAGGGCCACCGCGCAACTGCGAACGGAGCAGGCTCGTCAGGTTGATGCTAATCGTGGAATGGTCTAACGTCCCTCCTGCCATCATGATGGCATACCCATCGATATACTCATAGCGAACATCGGTGCTGCTACGGTCAAGCGCAAAGTATTCCTGGACACTCATCATGAAGGCTTACTCTTCCCAAATTTCCGCTCTAACCACTCAAGGAGATAACGTTGGTCATCGAGTGTTGCGCGACGAACCTGTGCAAGCAGGTGAATACGATCAGGTTTAGGTGGCGCAGTATTTTGTAGTCCTTCATTACAATTAGTACAAACTGCCCTCAGATTATTCGGCACATCTGAACCACCTTTTGATTTATCGATAATATGCCCAATGGTCAAGCGCACTGTACGCATCGTATCAAATGGATCTGGGTCTCCAGCCGCAAGGCCACACATCTGGCAGGTGTACCCGTTTCTTTCTAAGACATAAGCGCGTGTTTCTTTGGAAACCGCACGTGCAAATGCTGGAACTCGCTTCTCTGTTTCGAGAAGATATTGACCAGGCTTTAAGTCAGCCCTGTCTCTATGAGTAAGAATTTGATATCCTTCTTCATCGCGCAACTCACGTACTCTTCTGCCCCATTCTGATACATTGCCAGAAGCTGCGCGAAGCTCTTCACCCTCAATGATTCGGCCTATGTTTAAAAGAAAAAAATCGAGAATGCGCTGCTTAGAACCTCTTTTTACATTTTGTTCCACTTAACTACCCTCAGCATATATTATCAAGATAGTATTATTCTGCAACTGGTTGCAGCAGTCCGTCTCCATAAAATAGGGTAGGTTGAAACGGGATGGATGCTCTATTGTTTTGACGTTTGTTGCCCAAAAGAGCAGCCATAATAGCCTCTCCAACGGCCTGAGCTACAAGTGGTGGAAAGGCATTGCCAATCTGTCGATACGCCGCGGTTTTACCGCCAGCAAAAGTCCATGTATCGGGAAAGGCTTGAATGCGTGCTGCCATGCGGAGTGTCAACCGGGGCAAGCTATCTACCGGAAAATCTTCCCCTGGTGCCTGGTTCGCTATCCCTAAGCCATCGACGCCCAGCATCGCCCACTGTTTGCGGGCGCGTGTAGGACCAAGGTCGGGGCCACCATGCTTTTTTGAGCCACCCACCAGTGTTGGGGCGATACCGTTTGCTTTATAGCTCCATTGCACTATTCCAGGCCATCCATCCGCAGCCATGAGATCACCTATGGCCTGACTTACAGTAGTAGATTCCTTAACGAGAGTTGGCCAACAAAATGCTGCTGCATAAGGTTGGCGTAGCGCGACCAGCACAAAACGCGGTCGCAATTGAGGTACACCGTAATCTGATGCTTGCAGGACACGCCACCGTACATCGTAGCACAGACGCACCAGCTTTCCTATGAGGTCATTACGATAAGAAGCAAATCTAGTAGAGGCGAAGCCAGGTACATTTTCAAGCATCACCGCTTTTGGCCTGACCTGTTCTATTAAATGGAGAGCCTCGGGAAAGAGGTCTCGCTCGTCATCGGCTCCAAGTTGTTTTCCTGCGATGGTGAAGGGTGGACAGGGTACACCACCCGCAAGCAGATCTACACCTCTGAAATCTGCTCCATTTATGGCACGTATATCGCTTTCAATCACATGCCAGGTCGGGCGGTTGTTACGCAAGGTCTGACAGGCCACAGGTTCGATTTCAACGGAGGCTACATTGCTAAAACCCGCGTTTTCTATTCCTAAAGCTTCGCCCCCTGCCCCGGTACATATATCCAACACAGTTGGCCTTGTGTTGCCAGCTTCATAGTGTTGTGTATTATAGAAGAGATTAGCCACCATACACTATTCCTCCCCTCAATTCATGCATTAACGGAACAGCTCCGTCACTGAGCGACCATCGTGGATGCGGCTGATGGCACCGGCGAAGAGTTCGGCCACAGAGAGTACCGTCATATTGGGCAGACGTTTTTGGTCGGGCCAGGGGATAGAATCTGTGATGACAATCTCTTTAATGGGTGAGTTGGAGAGGCGTTCGAAGGCGGGGCCGGAGAGGACGCCGTGGGTGGCACAGCAATAGATGTCGCGTGCGCCGTGTTCCTTGACGACGCGTACGGCCTGCGTCAACGAACCGGCAGTGTCGATCTCATCATCAATGATCAGGGCGTGTTTTCCGGTGACTGAGCCGATGATCCCCATCGCTTCGATGTGGCCATTGTTGCCAATGCGCCGCTTCTCCACAATCGCCAGGGGAGCATCAAGGCGGTCGGCCAGGTGACGCGCCTTCTTAGCATAGCCTTCGTCGGCGGCAACGACGGTGAAATCGTCGAGTTCTTTTTGTACAAAGAAACGCGCCTGGATAATTTGCGCGGTCAGTTCGTCAACGGGAATATTAAAGAAGCCCTGGATTTGGCCGGCGTGCATGTCCATCGTCAGCACACGGTGCGCACCAGCAACGGTCAGGCAGTCGGCAATCAGGCGAGCCGTAATGGGTACACGCGGCTGGTCTTTTTTGTCGGTGCGGCCATAGGCATAGTAGGGGATAACGGCGGTGATGCGGGACGCGGAGGCGCGTTTGAAGGCATCAATCATAATGAGCAATTCCATGATGGAGCGATTGACGGGCGCACTAAAAGGCTGAATTACGAAGACATCGCGTCCGCGCACATTGTCATTAATTTTGACAAAAATATTCTCGTTGCTAAATTGAAAGACATCGGCGTCACCGAGTGGGATATGTAAATGTCGACAAATCGCTGCCGCTAACGGGCGGTTCGCGTTGCCTGTAAAGATGCTTAGCTCGTCCATTCGCTCCTCCTGATTAATTGAGTATATCATATGAGCGAGATTTATGTAAAACCAAAACCTCTGGTGATGACCCATACGTGGTGAGAGATTCTTCGCTGCGCTCAGGATGACAGGGGTCGGCCCTGTCATTCTGAGCCGACCCCTGTCCTTCTGCGCCACCCCCTGTCATTCTGAGCCGACCCCTGTCCTTCTGAGCCGACCCCTGTCATTCTGAGCCGACCCCTGTCATTCTGAGCCGACCCATGTCATTCTGAGCCGACCCCTGTCATTCTGCGCGCAGCGAAGAATCGACGAGAATTTTTTGCTTAGCCT
>JBPCJY010000110.1:0-28578 GCA_051004815.1 Ktedonobacteraceae bacterium | reverse complement strand
CGCGTTGTAAGGGACTTATCTGAAGCACGCTTGCTTGTGGATTGGGCATGTGAGAACTCTCCTCGCTCCTTTTTGTCCCTCCATTCTACCATATCCTCTCTCACTATTTCCGCCAAGCTGTACTAGTCGTGCTGCGCAACCGTTTGCTTCCCCCAATGATACCAAACAGCAACTTGCCACCGAGCGGAGCTAAACCGTGGCAACGCTGGCGTGCCGGCAGCAGTTTCAATGGCATTGTCAATAACAATAATCAGGGCTTCAATTACTCTACTACCACCATGCAGAACGTACCAACTCAGCTAGCCCCACCCACCATGCCTCCCTCAATGAACCCTATGTTCGCCAATACCAACAATAACGGCTTCCCACCTCCGCAACAGTGGGATAATACGGCTAATGCTAACGGCTTCCCGCCTCCACAACAGTGGGGCAATTCCGCTAACGACAACGGCTTCCCGCCTCCGCAACGAGGCAATACCAACAATGCTAATGGCTTCCCACCTCCGCAACAGTGGGGCAATTCCTCCTAAAACAGCCTTTCGCCTTTCGCTGCCAGTACAGGTATTTTAATGAATTCTTCCCATGAATTTTCACATCACACGTCAGAGGTGAGAAATCCGCACAGTTTATTATGCCGATAAGATAAGGTATGATATATACTACTATGGCAAGTACCATAGAGCTACAGGTTTGGTTAGTCAAAACACAAAGCGGTACGATAGGATAGAGTATGAGCAAAAGTCAGAGCAAGAGTGGAGTCACATGTCTGTAAAGGTCTACTGTTTTGATTGGGCAGTCTATGCCGAACGTATTATGCCAGCCTTCGCACGCTGGCTACTAGATAGTGATGAGAGCAGCGTCTATAACCTGTTTGCCAAAACGCGCTGTGCCCAGGAAGAACAATTTCTGCCCGATCCTATGAAACGTCTGCGCATTTGGCCACGCGCCAGGGCCTTTGTCGATGCCATACCACGCGGGCCACATAGCCGCAAGGAATATGCGAAACTGTGCTCGGCAGAGCAATTCACCGCCCTTAGTGACCGCTACCTGCATCACTACACGCCCCATCTCTATCAAAACTCTACCGCTCTACGTTCGCTGTGGGGAGCAATCCTTGAAGAGTACTGCCTCCCTCAGTTCCCAACCACAACCACGGGCAACGAAGACGAGATCGCTGGCATGGCCTACGAAACAGCCATCGATGCCGAGGCCATTCGCGGTGAACTGGTCTCGTTGCTCCATTCAGCAGGTTTGCCAGAACTGGCCCGTGAAGTTGGCGAACAAACCGGCATCGAACGTTTCGATTGGGAACCAGCCGAAGACGATGAACTTACCGACATCTCCAGCGAAGACGATGTTGCCAACATCGAAGCAGATGCCGAGGATGACTACGATCTCTACGCGGACGATGAAGAAGATGGAGCCAAGCCAAATGGTATCCTGATTGGTCGCCATCCCAATACCCTCCACCTGCGCGGTTGGCTGGCCGGTTACTCGGTACGCTCCATGGCTCTCTTCGAGTATCTGGCCCTCGGTCGCCGCCGCATGCCCTTTGGCTACGAACCAGGCGAACCCTTAGGCTGCTATAGCGGCTATTTGATGCCCGCTGAAGTCTGGCAGCTCGCCACCAGTTTACGCGATGCCCAACCACCGAGCCAGAGCGAGGCGGAAGATGACTACAAACGCTTCGTCCAGCAACAGCAACAAACGGAGACACAGGAAACCTTCCACCTACCCGACGAGGTGCAGCCCGCCTACGCCCACGATTTCCTGAAAGTGGTGAGACGGGCCGCACTCTACAATTTAGGCTTAATTTGCAGCGTTGAATAGACTACTCTTCGTCCATTTCTCCCAAGAGCGCATCCAACAGGGCTTGCTCTCCCGCCGATGGGCTGGCCTCGGCATACTGCTGGCGAAATTGCAGCAAACGCAACACCAGCAAGAGATGCCGACTGGCCGCCGATTCACGCTCCCCCGGCTTCAATAACGCAGGTTCTGTCGCCTCTAACAATTCCACAATGCGCCTTTCCAACACTCCCAACCACGTATGGACACGCTGCAACGTATCCTGCTGGCATTCCTGTTCATTCATAGGGACAATATTCATTGCTATGTTTTCCTTTCTGTAGGTCATGCAACCTGTAGGGGCGCATATTCATCAGCGCAAGCGACGCAACAATGCACGGATATGGCTGCCACCCGGCACGATACCCACTGGCAACGCCTCGATCACTTCATACTTTAAAGCGGCGGCTACCGCGCCAGCCGTCGCAGTGGTGGTGTCGGCAACGTAGACAACACCCGTAAAACTGGTTCCCAGGGGAGCAACCATCAGCATATCAGCATTGGTCACGGGAGCGTGTCCACTGGCATCCTCAATCTGCGGATCAAGAATCTGCTCCGGGCGCATAATCACCTGTACGGTCGTGTACGAGTAGACCCCTGCCGCAAGGGTAACAAACACCACGGTGCGTTGCCGTCCCTGGAACGAGCGATTGACCACAGCCTGGATATGTTGTACCTTGCGCGTACTATCCAACGGCATCTTCAACTCCTCTCCATGCTAAAATGGCTGGTATTCGATTCCTGACGGCAGCACAAAACGTTGATGGAATTTCTCCGGCCAGACGATTTTGATCTGCGTCGTATGCCTCCTGGTCGCGCTATTACCACTAAAGCGCGACGATGTAACCGTTGCGAGAGCTTCGGAAGCTAGTGTAGAGGGATATCCCGCGTTGGACCGGCGGGTACTTTGGGTTCCTGTGATGATGGCCATGTAGTATCTCCTGCAATGCGAGCAAGCTCCTCGTGGATATCAATATCCTCGCCCGCGAACTGGAACATCAAACGCATAGCCGTTTCATCGCTAATCCAGCCTTGCGTTTTAGCCACGCTGAGGGCATTGACCAGTATCTGGGTCGCGTTCGCCAGCGTTTGATGGTCGGCCACATCAATTTCTGGAAACACGATCTCGTAGCCGCTATCCATGTCTTTAGGCAGCACACGAGCATTTCGCGCTTCCTGGATAACGCGGTTCAGAATGGCTCGCAGCAATGAGCGCATAATATGCTGTCGTCGTTGGAACTTGAGGAATGTTGGCAAGCTCATTTCGCTGGCCGTGGCCTTCGTCGGTCCATCGCCGTCTGATAGGTAATGTTCCGGCAGTTGACAACCCACTGCCACCATTAATTTAATGGCACGACCATCGCTGGCGGCATCGTTCGCACTAATTTCTGGCTTGACCGCCGACCACGTCTCCGCCTCGTTGTGAATAATGACGCTGCCCGGCTCAGGCGGATACGAATACTCCATCTTCTTGCGCTCGATAGCCTTCCTGTCAGCACCATTGAGTTGGACATCCCAGAGAAATGCGCCCTTGTATTTGTTGATGCGCACCCTATCCGTCAGCCAATCTTTGTAACGCCGCAGCCACGGCAACAGCGTCGCCAAATCACTTTTGCCGCGCTTGGCGTTCGAGACCTTGTTGATACAAAACTGTAACACCTCGTCGCCCGCCGTATACCAGCGACCATCAGGCGTATCCTCATCGCTCCGCACCACAACTGGTGGACTACCCGGCAACGTGGCACTCGGCCCGATAGGGCGGCGATGGAAGCGCAACGGCGTCTCAATATCTTCAGGGTCTGTCTCAATCTGATCGATAAGCGAGGGGTCAATCTGGCGAATCTGCACCCTCCCATCATAGCGACTGACAAAGAAGTGAATGAACTGTTCTCCATACAAAGCCAGTTCCGTACAGAGCGAGTACACACGTTCATCCATATGGTTCGAAGGGTCATTCCAGAACTTCATCAACACCTGTTGCACCTCTGGCTCATGCGCCGCGATGGTAAGCCCCTTGCCCAGCACAAAACTGGTCGTAATCTCAATCACCGCGAAAGCGAGAGGATTAGCGTTATATGCCTCATAACAGGCGTTATGCAACTCTAGATAAGTTGAGGGAATAACATCCTTCATATACCAATTGTCGGAGAGCCGCCGCCAGTAGTAGTCCTCTTCCCCACCCGTCGCCAGCCGTCCCCAATACCAATCTTCCTGCGTGGGCGAAGACGCGATAGCCGTAGGATTGATCTGCTCCGCGATACGCTGCTCGTTCTCAGCAACAGAAGCAGTTGAGGTGGTCGATGGAGAGGTAGTCAGCCAACGTAAAAATGGTGGTAGTGGCATGGTAGAGTAGCTCCTATGAATGAGGAATAAAGGGGTCAACAGCGCGGAAAAGTTGAAAGATTGAGCGAGGATGCTAAAAGATCACCGGTAGGTTGGTACCTGCTAGAAGTATACCTGGTAGCAAGCAGGCTGTCAAGGGATAGAGTGAACTTACTTGCTTTCCTACAACCAATTCATGACTCTACAATTTTTAATGTCCCTTTCATCTTCAAACCGTATACTACAAAATTGAGGGGGATTGTTAGAATGAAACTCTTATTCGTTGATGCAGATCTTCATTGTGTCGAGATGTTTACAGGATGGCTAAGAACACGGGGGTATGAAGTGCATTGTGCTTCTACGGAAGAACACGCAAAAATCGTGTGGAAGAAACAGCTACCTGATCTTGTCATTCTCAGCACTACATTGAAGGACGTGGATACAATGGCAATGTGGCGCGAGATGTATACAAGACACGATACGCTGGCAATAGCCTTAACTGAGGGAAAAGATGTAGAGGAAGAGGTGCGTTGGTTGGAATCCGGTGTCGATGACTACCTGCGTAAACCGTTCCTTCCTGCCCTCCTGTTAGCACGAATTCATGCCGTGAGCCGAAGAGTGCGTTCTCTGCTTGCGCCAAATGCTTCTTTTATCATCTCTGGTGGTTCTCTTCGTGTGAATTCACTCTATAATGAAGTGACCATTGATGGGAAAGTTGCTCACTTAACCTTAACGGAAAGCAGGTTGCTCCATGTACTAGCTGTGAATGCGAATACGGCGTGTACAGCTAGTCAGATTGTAGCGCACCTCTGGGGCTTAGAGAACGATAAAACCCTCAACTTAATAAAATATCATATTTATCGCTTACGTAAGAAAATAGAACCCAATCCGAGTAACCCTTGCTATATCCTCACGCTTCCAGGAGAAGGCTACACCTTAGCAACTAAGGTTATTAGATTAGAGAGTTGTAAAATGACTCATCTCAATCAATGACCTTTGGTTTCACCCCACCACCGCTTCTATCGCCTCGGTCAACTCAAACACCGTGGCATAGCGCTGCTCCGGGTCAATCGCCAACGCCCGTAACAATACCTCGCTCAACGTCCCTGGAATCCGTTTATTCAAACGTTGAGGCGGAATCAACGCGATACTATCCGGTGCATCCGCGTCCTCTGCACCACCAACGTCGTTTGCCAGCCCCAGGCGAAGGCCAGCGGCAACGGGCGCGTAGCGCGTCAGTAACAGATAGAGGATTGCCCCCAGCGAATAGACATCCGAACAAGCATCACAGTCACCCAAAAGTGCTTCGGGGGCGGCAAAAGCGTTGCTAACGCTGGCCTGAGCACATGGGAATAGTTGACGATAGCGTGCAACAGATGTAGGGGTATCACGCGACCAAAATTGTGGGGCGGGTGGCCATGAGACCAACAGCACTGGAACTCGATCAGATATTCCTTCACCATCCACCAGCACCGTTGTCGGATCAAGATCACCCAGTACGATGCCTGAGCGATGCAAGCGGGCGATAATACGGCATAGCTGCGTTCCCCACGACAAAGACGTTGCTACATCTACCCAAACTGGCCATTGTCGCCAACTCAGCAAGAGTTTGGCAAGCGTGACATGTTGTGTGCTGAATGCACTGTGTTCGCTCTTGCATCCGTTCAGTTGCATCACCAGATAGTGCCGCCCACCTTCAACGCGCACAAAATCAATCGCCCCAGGCAAGCGTGGTGAACTCAGCACAAGCGGAGAAACAAATTCTTCAAAGGCTGCCCGCTCTATCTCAACACACGTTTGAGGGGCGAGGCCAGTCAGCACCAGTTCACGAATAGCAACGAACATCTCGTGCGCATCATTCGGCACCATTGCGCTCTCCCGCCCTCCCAGACGCTTACCCAGATACAGATTTACCCGTGGTCGCTGATGCAAAAGCTGCAACACACAATACTGTCCCCCCAGGATAAGCGTCCCCTCCGGCAATACACCCTTGCGATCTGTTCTATCCTCTTCCAACCGGCCTCTCACCCCCTCTACATACTCTATGTTTGAAACGCTTCGGAAGCAATAAGCTAACAAATGCATTGACATTCCCCCCCAAAATAGCGTAGGATAGCTTCCAGGCAGGAATTTCATCCTGCCACCCGCAAACCGAAGACCTATTATCTTTTCCTATCGTTTCTTTTCATCGCACTAGTCTCGCTCTTGTGGAAAACAAGAGACGAAAGGAGAAACCCATGGTTAGTCGTCCCCAAAGGAAACGGGCCTCCTGGGCCTTAATCCTCCTGATCATCCCCTTCATCGTCCTGCTCTGGCCCCCTTTCTACAACTACGACCAGCCAGAGTTTATCAGCATTCCCTTCTTCTACTGGTTTCAACTGCTCTGGATTATCATTACAGCCATCCTGACCGCGGTACTCTACTTTATCGGAGTTTGACTGGTCGAGCAGACTTCAACTATCAGCTCGTACCCATATCAGGTGACTAGCACCTGTGTTGTTCATTGAATTCACCCTTATACAGAAAGGGAGTCGCAAACAATGATTAATTGGGTCGCATTATCTGTCTTCATTTTCTTTTTTCTTCTCGTCACTGTCCTCGGCTTCTTTGCCGCTCGCTGGCGAAGAGGCGACTTGAGCAAACTTGACGAGTGGGGCCTGGCGGGACGCCGCTTCGGCACAATCGTCACCTGGTTCCTGCTCGGCGGCGATCTCTACACCGCCTATACCTTCGTCGCGGTCCCTGGACTGATCTATGCAACAGGAGCGCAGGGCTTCTTCGCCGTCCCTTACACCATTCTGGTCTATCCCCTCATCTTCCTGCTAATGCCCAAATTCTGGTCGGTCTGTAAACAGCACGGCTACGTCACACCAGCCGATTTTGTGCAAGGTCGTTTCGGCAGTAGCACGCTCGCCCTGCTCGTCGCCATCACCGGTATCGTAGCCACCATGCCGTACATCGCTTTGCAGATGTTTGGTATTGCCGTCTCCATCGCGCAAATGGGCGTCAATGTCGAACTGGCCCTGGTCATCGCCTTCCTGATCCTGGCCGCCTACACATACACCAGCGGCCTTCGCGCACCAGCCATGATCGCCCTCGTCAAAGACTCCATGATTTTCATTGTATTATTCGCCGCCCTCATTATCATACCCGCCAAGCTGGGCGGCTTCAGTGCCATCTTTGCCGCCGTGCATCAAAAGGCTCTGGCCTCTCCCAAGACCTTCCATGAAATCCTGGCACCATCGCAATTCCTACCTTACACCACGCTGGCCCTGGGTTCCGCACTGGCCCTGTTCCTCTACCCGCACTCGCTTACCGGTACCTTGAGCAGCAACAGCCGCGATGTCGTCAAGCGCAATGCCGCCCTCCTGCCCATCTACTCGCTCATGCTCGGCCTGCTGGCCCTGCTAGGTTACATGGCGATTGCCGCGAAAGTTCACCTGCCAGCCGCCTACGGATCCAATGGTGCGGTACCCGCCCTCATCGACCAGATGTTCCCAGCATGGTTCGCGGGCTTTGCCTTTGCCGCCATCTCCATCGGCGCACTGGTTCCCGCCGCTATTATGTCCATCGCCGCCGCGAACCTCTTCACACGCAACATTTACCGCCAGTACTTCCGCCCCCATTACTCACAACGCGAAGAGTCCAACGTTGCCAAGCTTACCTCACTGGTGATCAAGTTGGGTGCGTTGCTCTTTATCATCTTCGTACCCGCGCCCTTTATCATCAACTTCCAGTTGCTGGGCGGTATTCTGATTATTCAGACCTTGCCCGCCGTATTCCTTGGCCTTTACACCAACTGGTTCAATCGTTGGGCTTTAGTCGTTGGCTGGGCCGTCGGTATGATCAGTGGCATCTGGCTGTTTGTCGTGGCCAACTACGGTGCCGTCTACACCTTCAACCTTGGTGGCAACAAATTCGGCATCTATACGGCAGTCTCCTCGGTTATCCTTAATTTCGTCCTGGCCATCATTCTCACGCCTATCTTCAATGCCGCTGGTCTGAGAGCCGGTAAGGATGACACCATTGCCTCCGACTACGAAGCACCAGTCGTTGAGACCAAAGAGCCTGTACGCGAAGCTTTGGGCTAGACCGTCAGAGCCTTCATCGCTGCTAATGGCGGCGGGGTCATTCAGCAGGATGGTAGAGCTTTTGCCGCCACTGGCAGCAAAGGCTCGTACCCCCACCAGGGCGACCGCAAGGGATCGCCCCTACTATACACGAGGCGGCTCTGTGAGCCGTTTCCCGTAGGAAAGGGCAGTCGTATATAGTAGGGGCGATCCCTTGCGGTCGCCCTGGCAGTCACCATCGTATCATCAGCAAACATTCACAAGCCCTGATGGCTTGCTCACAAACTATGCACACACAAGCAATTGCGCTATGCTATAATGAATCGAGGATGTACCCGGCCAGGCATAACCTGTTTGCTGTACTGTAGTACTCAGTAGCACGCACTGGAAAGAACACCAACGTGGATTTTGACGACGAAACGCTTGATACTGATAGCGAAATCGGTAGCGATGAACTGCTCTCGGACGATAACTTGCGTCTACCAGAAGCCGCCAGTATCCTCGTGCGCGTACACGCGGTACGCGCATGGTTGGCCCGTCGCCGCGAAGAAACAACGCGTGAGGTGGGAGAAGCCGCCCTCGCCTTGCAAGAAGCCATGCAGCAACCGGTACCAGAGACGCGCTTGCGTCGCCGCGAACGTCAGCAGCAGCAAGAGCAGACTGACCACGCCCAACGGCTCCTCAGCATGGCACAGTTACGCCTACACACCTACGAAGAGGCGCAAGCTCTCCTCGAAGAGTGCATCACGCACACCAGTGGAGAGCGCGTGCTTGTGGAATACTATCTCGCGCTAGAAGGCCTGGTACAGAATATCATCGCAACCGACACCTCCCATATCCTCCATGACTTCGACCAACGTCCACGCTTACAAGCACTTGCCGATGTTCAGCATCGCGTCGAACGCATCGGCGCACCAGGCGAGGATGATTAATTATTATCACCGACTAAAGGCGATAACGTCCGCATCACCTACACGCAACGTCAACGACGAGAGATCAACTGTGCTAGTTAGCGGAAAATCAAAATAGCCATCCTTTGGCTGCTGCGGAACAATGAGCGGCAAGACCGAACTCAGTTTGGGGGCAATCGCCGCGCCATTGGGCAAAATAAGGCGTACCAACGACATATAATTTATGCCTTGCGGGGACTGAATCTCATTTCCTGGTTGCATATGCACCTGCACACGCACGGTGTAGGCACCATTCTGCTTGCGATCATCCGAGAACGCGCTGGCCTCCTGCACGGTGGTCACGGTAATGGTGACATGTTGGTAAACAAGGTCGCGGTTAACCGCCAGGGCAGCAACGGGGTTGGTAATACCAACGGTAGGAGTTTCAGGGTCAGCCCCTAAACCAATATTGGGATCGGCTTCCCTGGAACCACCCAATAACACGGCGATGACTGCAATACCTATGACCACTAACGCCAAGGTCGTCCGTACCCTGGACGACTTCAGCAAGCTCTTTATTTTCGACATGCTCTGTCTTTACTCCTGGTCTATCTATGTGCTTAACCAGGACATATTATAGACCCGAATTGACCTGAGCACAAATGGCAACACAGCAGTCACTGAGGCAGTGACATAGCAGTGTTTCAGAACATTTGTTTGACAATTCCTCTCCCGTTTGGTACCATCATAATAAACATAGAAGACAGTAACGTTAAACCTACCTAACTTACAAAGGAGAAGACCTATGACAGGCACAGTCAAACCCATCCCTGAAGGCTACCACACCGTCACACCTTACTTGATGGTTAGAGAAGCGTCCCAACTGATCGATTTCGTGAAATCGTAATCACAAAAACGCGCAATATCAGGTGGGAACAGCGTCATCTGCACTCGATCAGGATGCTTTTCATTGATGGGAAATACCGTCACCTTAACGCCCATAACAAGCATGGCTTCGCGCATGTCCTCAAAAGCGATCTCATAATTCGGGTCTTCCAGGTAGGGACGAATGGTATCTGTCCAGGCTTCAAACCGATCAAGGGCTGCAATCAGCTTTTCCTGTCGTTTCTCATTGGTATCAACACTGTTGTATAGCTTCTCCTTCTCAATCTTCTCGCGCTGTAATGTGGCTAGTCGGTCTTGTAGGGCTTGCGTACCTTCCTCATCTTCAGGATCACATGTCTCAGCAAGTTTAATCAGTGCCGCTATGCTTTTTCGTAGCTTGGTTAAACTCTGCTCTAAATCTGCCGAATGGTCGCGTTTATTAACCTGTTGTTTTAAGGAAGCAATGTAATCGCGGATTTTACCTTTCTCTTTGATGTAGGGCAGCGCAAACTCCCACGCAGCCTTATCAAGTTGGTGAATTTTAATGCTTAATGAGTGGTGGTAAACGTAGTCATCAACTCCTTCGTGGCGAATACACATGTAATCAGGAAAACGCTGCGCATATCCGGCTGACGGAGCGTAATTTTTCACAAACAGCTTGTGACCACACACGCCGCAAAAGGCCAATCCGCGAAGGAGGCCAACATGGGGATGCTTATTATTTCTTGGAGACATTTCTGAATTCACTTTTAGCTGCTGTTGGACTGCTTCAAACTGTTCCATCGTCACGATTTTTGGATAAATGCCAAGCGTTTTGAGTTGCGTTTGCTCTTTGGCATAGCGGCCATTGATCCCTTGGCCGGTATAGCAAATGTTCATTAAAAACCTTCTGACAGTAGACGCGTCCCAGAAGTCTTTTTGCATGCGGGTTGGCACACCCAAGCGCGTTAAGGTTTGGGCTATCTTAATGAGAGACATGCCGCGTAAGCACGAATCGTAGCAGAATTCAATGACTTTCGGTTCTGTCCATTGATAGCCATTCGTATCAACATGGATAACCTCTAGATTTAAGACGTAGCGTTCGCGAGTGTATTCTAGGCCATCGACCCAGAGATAGCCATACATTGGCTGACTGCCTTGACCTGTTAAGGCCCGACTGGCGCGGTGTTGTTTGCCTCGTGCGGTTCTTAGCCGTATTTTTTCGGCTTCCACCGAACCCAGCCACCCCTGGAGCATAAACATCAAATGGCCTTCTTGCGTATCCTCAAAGCGTTCTGTAATGGAAATTAATTCAACTTTGAAGCGTTTGAGATACTCAATGACGGCGTATTGTTCCGCAGTCGTTCGGGCAACGCGGAAAAATTCAGTACACAGCGCAACATTAAACAGGCCGCGTTCCGCGTCATCCCATAACCGCATGAGATCCGCCCGTTCCCAGTAGGGATGTTTGAGCGCAGAAATGGCGTCTCTATAGAGGAGATTGTCAGGGCATTCCCAGCCCTGGTCGTGTGCATAGGCAGCTAATGCATCCGCTTGCGCCTGTTGGACTTCCGAATCTTTCTTTGAAGGATCAGAATTACGAACATATCGTGCCGCGACAATGGTTTTCTTTTCCATTCGGTAATACTCCCGTGATGCGGCATACAAAGAGGCATTTGGCACAGTGGTTGACTCACTTTCCAAAAAAGGTGAATCAACCCAAGGAACACATATCTATGTTCCTTGACGCCCATCATATAATGAGGGTAATCGCTCGTGGTTGACTCACGATTGCGGGAGGGAAGGAGTTATGTCCTGCAAGACTAACCCTTCCCGCTTTATTTAATTTGCCTCTATAGTATACCATTACGTTACTTACTGTTCCAACTAAATGCATTTCCTGTATTGAATAAAGCGAAACTCCCCTCCTGTCCATCCACATGCACCACAAGATCAAGTTTCCCATCGTGGTTCACATCCTGCACAGAAAGTGTCACAAGCTGATGATCTGCACCACTCACCGGAATGGTGTATACCGTATACTTCTTTGCAAGGACTTCAACAACGACAATCTCCTGACCTTCTTCAAAGGAAATAAATCGCGATACACCACCATGCCCAACATCAGCCCCAAATACAGATACGCGCTCATCGCCATAATGCCATTGCACTTGTAGACTATGTGTCCAGGGAAGCACGAAGAAATCTAATCCATAGATGACTAGGCCAAAGAGAAGCATCCCAACGAACATCCAGAAAAAAACTCTGTTGCGATAGCTGTGAGTACGCTTCTCTGTTATCGGTTGCTCTAAAGGAACTTTTTCAGTACGGCGGTCAACATACAAGGAGGCACGACGAGGGGTCTTCGTGATGTCAAATTGTGGTATGGTTCCTTCTCCTTATTCGGAACTAGCGGCATGTACGGAAGTCTTTACTAAGTATGCCTAATTTAGCTTGCTATGTCAAGCCTTTTCCTTGACGAAAAAAATCTGTAATCGTAGAATCAAGAAAAACAGGAGTATGTAGATGTCGGACAATCCATTGTTAACTGTTAAGGAGGTCGCGCAAGAACTAAAGGTAAGTGAACGCTGGATTACCCAGCAAATTAGCGAGGGAAACCTCCCTGCTGTCAAATTTGGCAAAACCTATCGTATTTATCGCAGTGATTTAGATGAGTTTATTAAGAATAGACGGACAAAGAAAGAATGACCTACTCTATACTTGGCAAGGATGAAACTGGAAAAACTATCCAAATCGATCAAGGTGCCAGGCGTAACGGCATGTATATTATTGGCGCAACTGGCACAGGAAAGAGTACCCTCATTCAGTCACTCGTCTTACAAGATATTGAACAAGGACTTGGCGTTTGCCTCCTTGATCCCCATGGCGATTTAACCAATAGAGTCCTTGAAACAATGACCTCACGCACAGACGATGTGATCTTACTTGATGTTGCCAATGACGGCTTTCCCTTTGGGTTAAACCTCTTTGCCTGTCCCTACCCAACGGACATTCGCTGGGTACAATATACGGTCAACCAGGTCATGCACATATTTGACCGCCTCTACAACATCACGCGCGAAACTCCAAATATGTCATATTTTCTTCGTAACTGTACCTATACCATCATTGCCAATCCTGGGTACACGATGGCGAAATTCGGGATGGCATCCACTTTTCTGGTTATCTCTATAGGTCTATAGATAACGGTGAACATTTGTTTCGCGCAAGTATAACACGAACTTTTTCTTTTGTCCTCTATCCCATAGTCCTTTTTCAACCTTAAAATAATGCTCCACGTCGCAGAATGAATATTTTCGTACTTATTTTAGCACACAGCTTGTCTCAGAAAACGTTCGTTTGTTGAGACAGTAAAATGTTCTCCTTGTTTTTGCTCTGAGTCACAAACAAGTCTATCTCAACAATCCGTCTCAACTATCATAGTTTCATTATTGACAAGTTACTAAGTTTATGAGACAAATAGGTAGATATGGCACTTCCTGAACAAAAGAAAAAACTCCTCAAAGCAAAAATTGCTGTTGCGCTCCATGATGAATTAGGCAGAGTTCCTAAAAAAGAAGAAATAGACCAAGTGTTTTTATTGGCACGAGTGATGTACAAAGCAGTCTTGGGGCTGCACTTTCAACGGGAGAAACAAAAACAATCTGGGCAACAGGCAATTTTTTAATCTGATATCTTGTACACTATGAATTTATGCTTATTGGGTATGCGCGAGTCTCAAAGAATGAACAAAACCTCGATTTACAACGGGATGCGCTGATAAAGGCTGGTTGTCATGAGAAAAACATCTTCACTGATAAAATCACCGGCACAAAAGCAGAGAGAAATGGGTTAGAGCAAGCACTTACTCATCTGCGTGAAGGGGATACACTTGTCGTCTGGAGATTGGATAGGTTAGGCCGATCATTAAAACACTTGATAGAGACAGTCACTAAGCTACAACAGCAACACATTGCATTCCACAGCATCACAGAAAATATTAATACCTCAACAGCCACAGGACAGCTTGTCTTTCATATTTTTGGAGCATTAGCGGAGTTTGAGAGAAATTTGATACGAGAACGAACTATTGCAGGACTTGAATCTGCCAGGTCAAGGGGAAGGCTAGGTGGTAGACCAGAGATAAACGTATCATCGACAAAAGTAGCAATGGCGAAAAAACTTTATGCTGATAAAACAAACGAAGTGAGTGATATTTGTAAAACTTTGCATATCTCGCGAGCAACATTGTACCGTTACATTCAGATGAAATGAGTCCAATAGCCGCTGGTGACAGCAAAGTTAGTACTAACTCTACTAGGCCGATACTTATAATCAAAGCGTAGTATATAATCTACACTCGGGTTGTTCTCCCAACTGTTCGACAAACATTCATACTCTTATTATCCCCTTCGTGCTCTACGATTACGTCCTCCTGTACGACCAGGCGCATAAATTATAGAATTATGACCGCTATTATTGCTCCCTCTTTCGCCCAAGCCTCCCTGTGGCTTGTAAGTAGTAAGGTACATGTTACGTTCTTCATGTCGTCTTAAGTCCCCTTTGAGCAACTTGTAATAGCCATATGCGATTACGGTCTCTTTACGTAAAACCTCAACTATGAAGTCTTTATTTAGCAACTGAAAAGTAATGGGTATTTTCCATCCATCAGCCATTTTAGTAAGATATTTGAGTGAGTCTTCTACAAAAATTTGAGTTTTTTTGATATTATCTCTTTCTACTAAAAATATCCTCACTTCCTCACCTGTTTGAAAGGAATTAACCGTAATATCTGCGCTATTAGTGCGTTCTGTATAGATCACAGTACCCGTATAACAGTTGCGGCAATTCCACAGGCCCTCCTTTTCTTTTTGTCTTTTTTCTTGTATTTTTCCGATTTCGGCAAAGGCAATGCCATCATCAGGATTGAAGAGAAGGACGTCGTGGAAAGCAATGATAGCCGAACTTAGTAGTAGGGGAGAAGTATTCAACTTAAATGTCTTATTGGGAGTATTTAACAATGCATTATCAAGAAGCATCTTTGATTTCTCGACATAAACAGCTTCAAACTGGCTATCAAGTTGGATTGCTCTTCTGTAAGACAACCCTGACGTTTGATAGTCACCCTTTTTAAAACCTAGCTCCGCCATCTCTGCAAGAATTTTGGCATTTTCAGGTGCAAGATGGGATGCTTTTTGATAGGCTAGCAGAGCTTCTCCAAATCTATTTTGCTGAGCTAAAGCTAATCCTTTTCCGTGATATGCTCTTGCACAATCGGGATCTAGCTGAATGGCTCGCTCACATGCATCTAAACACGCATTGTAACGTTTAGCGTTGTAGTGACTAATACCTTCCTTTATCCATTTGTCAGCATTCTCAGGTTGCCACGACATCTTTCAATGCTTTCTCTACTTTTAACGTTCTTTTTATACCATAGCCGTGATGCGCTCACAAAAGGTGTGTTATTATGTGGTGCAGTTGGGCTGCAAGTGTTGTAAATTTCGTCGACAGGCCAAATAGACCATATTAATCTCTTAATTGCATAAGTTGAGCTTTTGTTGCAGACAATAGATTGTCATAGGAAATTTTTGCTACACGAGCTACTGGCTCATATGTGCTTAGCAATTCAGAAGCAACTTGAAGAACTAACTTCCAGTTTTCTGCAAGAGCAGAGCACGCTCTCGAAAGTGTAGTGGTTAGTGCCTTTTCCATATGATGGTCTTTATTGATCCATTCAAGACATTTATATATATCGTCCATATCTTGTGTATCCTCAAATTTTCCACTAAATAGCTCCTTTTGAATTGCAGTAATATCCCATGTTTCATCAGTTGTAACCATCCATTCAGCAACTCTACCGCCAAGTGCGATGAAAAGACTTTGCTCATATTTTAAATCGTATGGCGAATAACAAGTCCTTCCGTCATATCTTTCTTTTTCTTTGTCATACCAAATTTCAATCTCCTTTAACCTCTCTGGAATCATTTCAGGATATGCAATTGCTAGAGAAGCCAACGCCGTATTTGCCGGAGGAAAATGTGCTATACATACTGCATGCCCTGCCTCATGCACAGCCGTAAATTCGTATTCGCGAGTATACATAGCAAGATAATCCCTTCATTATTACCATTACTTAACTTAACTAACCTAACCTATTCTCTAGAGAATGTAGTAACTGAGGTGCGTATAATTAAACCCTATACAATGCTGCGGCTAATTTCGATTTTAAAGTAAGGTTTTAACAAGGTATGGTGGTACCAAAAGTCAAGACAGTTTTTGGGCAAAAATAAGACAAAACTCAACCGTTCGAGAAAACCCGTTGTTATCGGTTCATATAGATGTGAGCTGGGGTTTGATAATCCAGTGACTGATGAAGTCGTTCGTGATTATAAAAGGTAAAGTAGGCTCGCAAATTGCGCACGGCTTCGGTCACACTTTGGTAATCTTTGATGTACACCTCCTCTTGTTTCACACTGCGCCAGAGCCTTTCGACAAAAATGTTGTCTAAAGCTCTTCCTCGACCATCCCAACTGATGCGAATGGCAGCATCTTTGAGCCGGTTCGTAAACTCCGTACTGGTAAATTGCACGCCTTGATCCGTGTTGAAAATCTCTGGTGTGGCGATCCGCAATGCGCGATCGAGTGCCTCCAAGCAAAAACTGGTATCCAGCGTGATCGAGATTTCCCAAGACAAGACGTAACGACTGAACCAATCAATCACCGCCATGAGATAAATAAACCCACGCTGCAGGCGGATGTAGGTAATATCACAACTCCAGACTTGATTACATCTCTCAATACGCATTCCGTCTTCCGCAAGTATGGATATCGCTGCTCGGTTCTCCCTGGAATGCTGAGATGGGGTTTCGGATAAATCGCTTCTAACCCCATCAAGCGGAGCAAACGTGTCACGCGTTTCCTCTCAATCGGATAGCCCTGAGTGTGCAACCAAGCCGCCATCTTGCGAGTGCCATAGAATGGCGTTCGCGTGTATTGTTCATCCAATAAGCGCATCAGCAGCAAATTTTCCTCACTTTCTGGTACCGGCTCATAGTAATAACTCGAGCGAGCCAGACCCAGCAACTCACATTGTTGTGTAATGCTCACGTCAGAATGTCCCGGTTCAATGAGCGCTCGTTTGGCCTCAGTGCTGTACTCGTGATTTTTTTCCAACCAGTCCACCTGCACTTTCAGTTGGCCGATTTGTTGGTATAACCTGGCGATTAACTCCTCTTCACTTTTCTGTTTCTCGCTTGCCTTCGTTGAGAACACGTTCGGCAAGCCATCGAGGGCTTGTTTTTTCCATTGCGCGATTTGCGTCGGATGCACCGCGTATTCTGTCGCGATTTCGTTCGCCGTTTTATGCCCTTTGATGGCTTCTAAGGCCACCTTCATCTTCAGTTCTGCGCTGTATCGCTTCCGTTGTCCTGTCATTCCTTTCTCCTTTTGGTGCTTCTCTCGATACAGCTATTTTATCTTATTCTCCTGTCCAGGAAACTGGTACCATTATAAGTTCTTCCTCTTCACGATTTAAATCACAATGAATTTCAATAAACGCTTGGCAAGCCTCATGAACGAAGCTATTAAGCACCTGTGTTTTTATTTGCGTTTCAAGATCGGGTTTTAGAGTGAGAAACGCTACAGTACATTGGGTGAAAGAGATTAATGCTAATTGCCCTGGATCAGCTAATCCCGTATTGCTTGCTCCTGCAAGAAGCATTTTTTGGTATCCTGGTCTCTCTCTATAAATGTTCCCAATATCAAAGATGAGCCCTTTGGAGTTAGCATGAACACCGTGACTTGCCATACGGTAGTATGGACGTAAATGATCAAGATTTACGTTTTCTTCAATATCTGCAAACTTTACACCTCTTGCCTTGCCTAGAGCTTTTGCGGCCCATCCATATTGCTCACCAAAAACTTTTCCAAAAAGGTGAATTAGTCTATCTCTTTGTGAGCGAAGCTGGTCAAGTTCAGCAGGTTCATGAGGATCACATCCTAATCTTTCGCAATACAGTTCATATTGGCTTACCGCTTTGTATGACTCAATCGCATTATGAAGCCAGTACTGTTCTGCTGTTCCTTGCCCATGCTTTTTAATGAAGGATGCTGTGACTGACAGTTCATGAAGCGTACGTTGTCTTGCAAGGGCATCACGAGCATAGCCACTTTTTAGGAGAACTCCCACTGCAGATACTGTTTGACACGCTTTTACATGAATGTGCATCAATATTTCAAAAACAAGGTCTCTGTCTTTAGCCGCTTGGTCGCGATGCTCTTTGGCACATAATTCTCCGCACTCTTCCCCAATGACTACACAAGTATCATACAAATCGAGGGCTTTTTCCCATCGTTTTTGTAGTCTTTGTTCAAATTCTATCTGTATGTTCCGATGTTCATTAAGCATCTCTGGCATCTTCTGCATTAATGTATCAGTAAGTGAAGTTGGAAAATTTGCGAGACGATCCGTTATAGCAGTGATATAGGTTTCAACGAGTTGCTTTACTTGTTCTTCTGTGAGTTCTTGCTCAGAGGCTTTTTTCATGATTGCTTCTGATATGATCTTTAATATACTTTCTTCGAGTTTCATTATAAGCCTTTCTATGTAAAGGTTTTACAATTGTTCACATTACAGTATCTGATTTCGGTGAAAGATGAGATAAAATATGTTTAAGGTGTCACTCTAGAAGCTTTCCCTCCACGATCTTAATTTCCTCCTCTGCCAACCCGTACAGTTCATAGACCAGTTTATCAATCTGGCGGTCTATTGCATCGATCTGACGTTGTACTATTGCTTTGTCCTGACCACTTCTCACAAGTCCTAGCTGTTTTTGCAGAGTCAACATACCCTTTACTAGTTCTTCGAGCCGCTCGTGACGACTTTTATCTTGAGGATTTGAGATGTTAACGAGAGGGATAGGAAACCCTTCAAGATATTGGCCGAAAAATCTCAAATACGTTTCGTTACTCCCTTCTAAGCCTGCACATGTCTTCGTGAAGTAAAATAATCCCACCTTGGAATTTAATAGACCTAACAAATACAGGTCATTGAGAGGAATAAAGTAAGTGGTATTGGAGCTAAAGTACCCTTCTTCATCTAATGCAAAGCGTGAGGACACTGCAATATCAGGAAAGATGATTTTAGGGTTATCCATAAAATTTTTAAACTTGTATTGCGGTTGTTGAAGCTCATACCATTTTTGCCTGGTAGCACGCTTTTCTAGCCTTTCCTTATATGGTTTTAAGTGTTTCTCAACTGCTGGATATTTCTCAATATTAATCCCATGATAGGTATAAATTAAGTAAATGCTAGGTGGCTCCATATAATAACGTCTCACGTCTCGACCATTCAAAAAAGGCTTAATAATGTCGGCAGCTTCGGGATTACTCGCAAGTATTTCTGCTCGTGTTTGCTCGTTTATGACAAAGGCTTCAGTTAAACCAGATTTAATACCCATACAAATTTGACCGTGACAATACGCAACCAATGGCTGATAGGTTGATCGAAGTCTAGCCAGCAAGGCGTCCTCGTGGGAATTGGCAAAGTTCCAAGCTGTGTCAGATAAGGCTGAAAATGGAACATGGTAAGTGGAACCTTCATTCACTTGGTCAATAGAAAAAGAACCTGCTTTGATCATTAAGAATTTGTCCATTGATGGCGGAGGAGAGTAGAGGGCAGTATCTCCTCCCTTCTTGTCCTGCGTAGTGAGCAGAATAATCGTCCGAACAGTTGCTCCAACAAAGACAGGCAAACCAGCAAAGTCAATGATTTGCTCTATGGACGCATTCTTGCTGAGAAAATCTCGTAATGGCTTTCCGTAGTTAGCGCGTAAAAATTTATTAGAAATAATCATGCCCAATCTGCCATGACTGTTCAGAAGTTTGTGCCCCCGCTCTAAGAAATAAGTATAGAGATCGGAACGTTCATCGTGACAAATGTAGTTGGCCTTGAGATACATTTTAAGTTCTTTGAATGTCTCCATGCGAATATATGGAGGATTGCCAATGACAGCATCGAACCCACCACTCTGCATGATGTCTGAAAATTCAGTTTGCCAGTCAAAGACGTTAATGCGATAACGCTCTTCTTCGTCCATTAAGCTCATTTGAACAACGTCATAGAAATCAGGACTGATAAGGGAGTTGCCACATTTAATGTTCCGCTCTAAGTCAGGGAGTGCCCGCTCATGGAACAAACTAAGCTGCGCAACAAGCGATTGATTTGATTCTCCTTCAAGGACTTTTAGCAGAAGTGACAATTTTGTGACCTCAACAGCCTGCGAGTCAATATCAACCCCATAAATACTATTCAGCAAAATGCGTTTTTTCTCCTGAGTAGTAAGTAGCCATTGTCCACCTTTGCCTTGATACAATTCTTTCCGATGCTTGTCTGTCCCTTCTTCAATATAGCGGTCTCGGTGCCAATCAAGGAGATACTGGTAGGCGACAATCAGAAATGAACCTGAACCACAGGCCGGATCAACAATTTTTATTTTGCTCGCGCTCCCCCGGACACCTGGTTTTTTTCCTTCCAGCAATTTGCTGAGCGTGTGTTGGACAATATACTCAACGATGAAATTTGGGGTGTAATAGACACCTCCAGCTTTTCTCACCTCCGGCTTTTCTTCAACTGTTACTTGATGAGTAGACGATAGACGGATAATCTTCCCAAGAAATTGTTCATACACCTGACCGAGCACATTTGCAGGTAGTGCTGAGAATTCATACGGACTGTCAGGGTAGTAGAGTCGCTTGACGATTTCTTTCAGTGGCTTATCATCAATAACCAAGTCTTGCGTCAAAGTATCGGGCGGTTCAGGAAAATCCTTCTCTTTTTGAAAGTGAAACAGCCCGGAATTGTACCGATCATCTGCTTCAAGAAAGAGATTACAGAGACGTGTATAGACGTTTGAGCCTTTTAACAGTGCCTTGAGCCGTTCATACTCCTCAATGCCTCGATCTTCACAAATACGAAGGAAAATAATGCGATCAATGGTCATTTGCACAGCAAAATTAAGTTCGCGCTGTGTGATTTGCTTATTACGAAGAGCTAACTGCACGGCAAGCATTTCCCGCCAAGACTCAATCTCTTGTAAAAAAGCAGCATCAACCTCTTGTGTGCCGCGCTTTCCTTTGGTCGCCTCTGCGTAGGTGTCAAAGGAACCCTTGAGAATGGCTTCCCGCGAGAAAATAGATGCGATTTCATCCCACCGTGTAACATAGTCAGTATAGGGTACGTACACGACACGGGCAGTTGCTGCCCTATCTTCCCGATCAGGTTTCACCCGGCAATCGTAAATGGCAAACTCTTCAAAATCAGTGAGAATACTCAAGGGGAGTTTTGCAGACCACGCATAGCGGCGAAGTTGAAATGCTGGTTCGGTTGCATCTTTCAGGTTGACTGAGGGTTTTTTCGCTTCAACAAAAAATTTGCGCGTACCGCCAATGCGGAAACAATAATCAGGAGCCTTCATTGCGCCGCCTACTTTGATGGCATCCTCGTAAATAACGTCTTTATATGCTTCCGCATAGCCATTCTTATTATTGATGTCCCATCCCAGGGCTTCAAAAAAGGGATTGAGAAACTCGATACGAAGGCGAGCCTCATTATATTGATCTGACTTATATGAATGGCGGTTTCGGTCAAATCGTTCAATCAGTTCTATAACTGTCTCTGGTGCGGCCATCTTGCTACTTCCTCACATTTCTACTGACTGGTATTATAACGGATGGCTTGCCCAGAGGAAACATGGCAAACCATCTATATGCATCAGGAAGCGATAAAGAGAACACAGAGAGTTATACCAGTAGTGCTTTCCGCTGCAGGCGGTTTTTCTCGGCAAAAAGCCTGTATACTACCGCTCGTCTCTTTCTTACTTCCTCTAGCTGTGCAGCACGCCTCGCCTTACTTTTTAAGGCATGGAATGAAGATTGAGAGACAGAAGACAATTTGTATTCGCCCATAATTGAGGCGATTATAGCATAGCAAAACAAGAAGACAAGCGTCTTTCCTTTGCCTGAAACAAACGGTGATGCTATGTAGTGTTTAAGTATGTCGCTGCCGCTTCCTCAAAGCGTTCTGTATGGTTCTCCCCAGGTAGTCGGTCTCACCTCGCGCTGTGTTGGTTTTCTCATCATACAAGCCAGAGCGTTCAAACAAACGTCTCACCTGCCCGATATCATCATTGCACCAATATAAAAGTCTGAGCACAAGGGTAAAGTCAGCCTCGCTCTTGGAGCGGAACCCGCCAATATCCCCGCGATATAACGCGATAAAGCTTTGACCGTTTCTGGCACGCCCCGCTTTCTCAAGGACTTCTGCATCTGCCTGGGATTGAGAAAACACAGGGATGGGGGTTGCCGTTTCTCGTGGCGCAAGGCGTTGGTATATCTGCAACTGCTCGGTTTGCCGTTGTTCGATGGTACGGGGTGTTACGGTCAGATGATTGCCAGTAAGCGTAAAGTAGCGTCCCACAGCATAGATTTCTGTGTTCTCTCTCCGTCTGCCTCTTTCCGGTAATCGGGCTTGTGTGAGAATATGCAGTCCAGTCTGTGATGGGGAATATTCGGTATAGGAGTTGAGATTGGCGACAATCTCCTTCGCCCACTCATCAACTGTGCCATCATCTGTGATGCAATGGTCAAGGTCGGTTCCTACAAAGGGGTCGTCTTCTGTGAACACAAAGCCAATACCTTTGGCTCTACCATTTTTTAGCATGGCAAGTACTTCTTTGAAGCTTCCGAATGTTTGGGGGTCAGTTACTTTGGCGTAGTAGCCAGTATGAGGATTAATGGGTACTTTGGTTGGCTTGCCGGAACGCTCAAAAAGTTCCCAGCCAACAAATTGCGGATATGCCTGTAACTCTTCAGGCACAGTCTGTTCTAATCGCTCGACTTCTGCAAAAGCACGAGCATGCTCACTGCTCATAAACGGGTTGCTCCATTCATTGTAGCAAGGTAGAGAATAGCACTGCAATACCACTCTCTACCAATATTCATTTGTCTGTTCTATTATACAAGGGTACGTCAATGAATCGGGGATTACGCTGCGTTCTTTTGCGATTGCGATATCGTGAAACAAGCATTCGGCGCGGTCGAAACATTCCGCACCATAGGCTCCGCTGGTGGCATACACGCCGAAGTCAGGATCGGCGACTCGATGGTCATGATTGGTGGCGGCGGTGCCTGGAAAGGGGAGCCGATGCCCGCGGCAATCTACCTGTACGTGAACGATGTAGACGCTGTCTACAAGCAAGCTCTCCAGGCCGGTGCCACCTCGATTTCGGAACCTGAGGATCAGTCCTATGGGGATCGTACTGGAGGCGTAAATGACTCATTCGGCAACATTTGGTATATCGGCACGCACACGAAAGATGTAACGCTGATGTAACTTCGTTGCCGACATTACAGCCAACGAAAAGAGAGAGGCGCGGCTTCCAGGGAGACGGCAGGGTGCTTACACGGGAAGGGTTTTTGCACCGCCCGGTCTCGCCTCTGTCCTGCTGGGCTTCGCCCCGTTCCCGCCCCTGTCATTCTTCGCTGCGCTCAGAATGACAGGGGCGGGAACGGGTGGTGCAAAAACCTACCTGTGTAAGCACCCTTGCAACCGCCCTGATGGACTCTCATCTACGGCGTGGGCAAGAAATTTTGCGAGCCGTAGGAGCCACCTAACACATCGTGTGATGAAGCTCCCAGCCAACGATCCAGCACAGTGGCGTAGACCGTGCGGAAATCAACCGAATATTTCAGGTTGCCATTGGTATCCAGGCTGCTCAAACTCGGTGGCTCACCAAAAACGCCCTTGGTAATCGGGTTGCCCAGCACAAACATCGGTGCAGCCGTGCCATGATCCGTCCCCAGGCTACCGTTCTCTTCGACGCGCCGCCCGAACTCTGACCAGGTCATTATCACCACATTATCGGCCTTGCCGTGCTGTTCCAGATCGCTATAGAAAGCCACGAGACCATCAGCTAGCGTCTTCATCAGCACATTATGCGTCGCTTGCTGATTTGCGTGCGTATCAAAACCGCCCAGCGTTACATAACCCACGCGCAGACCCAATCCCTGTACTATCGCCTCGGCCAACACCTTTAAGCCAGCTGCGAACGGCCCCGTTGGATACGTTACCGTCGTATGGTAGTTTGTTTCAGCATCGTGTAACTGACGTGATCCCTCTTGCGCACTCAATGCCGTGGCATCGAGCAACGCCGCGTAGGGCGATGTCTTGGGATACGCGTTATAGAGATTCATTAGAGCCTTCAGACGCGCATTCCCATTGTCGGTATCAGCTGGGTCAGGATAGATGCGATAGGTGTTCACACTACTCAACGTCGGCACTTGCGCACTGATGGATGACAAAGCCTGCGCCGTCTGCACCCCTATATCCATCGCCTTGAATGGATGCCCATCCTGGTCAACCCAGCCCGACACGAGCTTCCCCAGCCAGCCCTCGCTACCAGAACCACTCAAATCCAGCGTTTGCCAGATATCCATAGCCTGAAAGTGCGAAAGACTCTGGTTCGGATATCCCACTCCCTCAACAACAGCCATGTGACCAGCATCCCACAACTGCTTGAGCGGTGCCAGGTTAGGGTGTAACCCCACTCGGCTATCCAACGGTAGCACGTTGGCATCCGCTATCCCTATCGTTGGACGCAGCTTATGATAGAGCGAATCGGTGAATGGCACGACCGTATTCAGACCATCGTTGCCACCCGCCATCTGTACAACAATCAGCGTGCGGTCGCTGGCAGCCTGGGCAATATGCGAACCATCAATTGACTGCGCCCGCGCCGAGGCAATTCCCCGGCTAAAAATGGCAGGCATCACCATGCCCGCCGACACCACCAACAACCCATCTTTTATCATAGCTCTGCGAGAAAGCTTCATCTTTTTTCTCCCTTAATTGAGCTGGTACTCTGGCGAGGCCATCATCAAGTACAGCGTTCCACGCACACGATTCAAGGGGTAACTCTGCCCGTTCTTTAACGTGATGTGCGCATTCCCTTTACTCGTATCCTTTGTGGTAAAGTAGTCAATATATTGCGTCCGCACAGACGCATCCAGCACTCCATCCAGCAGGAACGACGCGAAGTAATCGACAAAATGCTCTGGCGTATCTATCGTATTCGCGTTGACTATCCCTTGCAGGTCTAGCGGTGCCGCCTGTCCCTTGGCGAAGGTACCACGCGCTAGCACCACGTCGATATAGTTCAGGCGCGTCATCCACGTCCCACTGTTCAACCAGAGCGCACTCACCTTGTCGCCCGGCCAACCCGCCACGTTGGGTGGATCAAAGATGGTCTGTCCCATCAATGTCGGATAGGAAGATAAGCTATCGCCGCTCCCCTGCACATTCATAGCGCGATAGGCCCCAACAGTATATTCAACTGGCGACTTGATACGACTACGATAGGCTTTGGCCGACAAGAATTGTGGCATCGTCAGTAGTGTGCGCATAACCGCGCCCATATTGTGATTACTCTGTACATAGCTATCAACTAACGGCTTTACATCATCATTACTGGGGTTTTCATAGACAAAAAAGGTAAACAGCTTACGGCAAATGAACCACGGCGTTGCCGGATTGCTTGCCAGAATACGAACAACATCCTTATAATCAAAGTTCCCGCGCTGCCCAAGGTACACTTTGTCCAGGCTATTATGATCGTTGGGATTATAGTGCGAGCTTAGTCCCTTCACATGCCAGCCAGTCAAGGCCGCGGCCCCTTCCGAAACATCCTGCTGGGTGTAGTGTCCCAGCCCTAACGTGAACAACTCCATCATCTCACGCGCATAATTTTCATTGGGCGCACTTTTCGTACTTTTCGTTAAATCGAGGTAGAAGAGCATCGCCGGGTCGGCGGTGATGCCCAGCATAATATTGTCAAAGGTATCAAAGGCATGCTCGCGCAAGAACTGGTTCTGCACCATCATGCGCCCATACGCCTTTGGCCCGCCCACTTTGCGAAAACTACTCGTCAGCACCCCGTGCCAGAACAAGGTCATCTTCTCCAGCAAAGGTCGCTGCGTCCATGCCATACGCAAGAGCCACCAGCGTTGCTGATTCGCAGACTTGCTCAAATCCAAATTCAGTGCCTTGAGGCGACTCTCCGTAGCGTCTTCTGAGACCTGCTGATAATTAATAAGGCGGTCTACCGCCCCGCTAAAACCAAGGTCGCGATAGAGCGTCAATTCGGCGGGGGTCGCCCCAAAACCAGCACGGCGCAACAAATGGCCCGTTTGCATACTGCTAGCCATCGGGCCGTGAAAAAGATCGTTCAGGCCACCATGCTGTATCCACTGCTCCAGGACAATCCCACCCACACCAATACCGGCCAGGCCCAGCACAGAGGCTCCCATCAACTTGCGCCGCGACATCTTACGACCAGGAGACGAGAAGGCCGGGGCAGGTGTTGGGGGTATCACCTGCCCGCTCACCGGCATCTGGGATACAGATTGTCTTAGACCATTTGGTTCAGTTGGTTGATTATTCAGATCCTCATCGGAATTCATAGTTTCATTGCTCCACATTATATATACCTGGCATGCGTGTAAGTCCTGGCCAGGTTCCTATAACTATAATACCCGATAGGGTTCAAGAAATCCTCAAGACACCTTTAGGAAACAATCAATGTTTTGCCTCAGTCCCCCTTGTCCCTACGCTCAACTCAGTGTACACTAGGAGAATGCAGATGAACATAGATGCACCACACCTGGGTAAAGATACAGCAACCCTGCTTCCTGGCAGGAAACATAGCTACTTACCAATTATCTTGCCGCTAGCCATGCTTGGCGCGATCCTCTTTCTGGACGCGGCATTGCCATTGGGCGGATTCTGGTTTCATACCGCGTTATTGTCAACCCTCGGTTCGTGGTCGCTACTGCCTACGCACCTGCTCTTCCCAGGTTGGGCTGTCTCGTCGTCCATCACCAGTGCCAACCCAACTCCTCCTGCCGCTATACTCGGTTGGCTACAAATGCCCTTCCTTATAAGTGCCTTTATCATCATCTTTCTTTTGTATGTGCTGGCCCTCTATCGTCTACCACGCCACATTACCTCTTACCGCTACATCTTCTACTCGACGCTGCTGCTAGGTGGACTGTACCTACTTTTTCCAGTGGTCACTTCCCCGGATATCTTTTCATACATCGCCTATGCCCGTATTGGAGTCATCTACCACCTCAATCCACTTACGACGCTGCCCACCGCTATTCACGCTGACCCGGTCTATCCACAACTCTACTGGAACGATCAGCCCTCCGCCTATGGGCCGGTCTGGGCAGGTATCACTTGCGTACTGCAATGGCTAACCCTCGTCTTTGGCACACAGTCTCTTGTGCCGATGGTGCTGGCCTTGCGCCTGTTAGGTCTCGTCACCCATCTCTGTTCAACGCTGCTCATCTGGTCTATCGTGGGTCGTGTCCAACTGTTGCAAGGACAGGTCTCAACTACCAAACGCTGGTTGGCAACCTTTGCCTTCGCCTGGAACCCGCTGCTGCTCTTTGAAGCCACGGTCAATGCCCATAACGATGCCCAGCTCCTGCTATTCGTACTGCTCGCTCTCTGGTTCCTCCTGCCCACTCCACAAACAGCCGCCGCGACACCACAGCAAGCAAAGCTACCGATCCTTACCATCGTCATGCTTGCCCTCGCCGCTTGCCTGAAAATCAACCTGCTCGTGCTGTTACCCTTTGTACTGCTCTTTCTCTACAAGCAATCACGCAGACCACTCTTGACGGTAACTACAGCGGTCTTGCTCTTTGGCGGCATCATTATTCTGCTCTATGCTCCCTTCTGGCAAAATGGGGCGATCTTGAATATTGTTCATACCAATCCGACCACCTCACGCGATATCAATACGCTGCCCGAATTCTTGAGCCGACTCTACAATAGCATGATTACAGACCTGGGTTTTCCGCGACCACCCTACTACGGTTCAGCAGCAGAGGCCACCAGTCATACGCTCAGTATTGGCCTCTTCGTCATACTGTACGCGCTGCTGGGCTGGCAAGCCCTCCGCTCGGCAAGGGCATTGCGCAGCTTGCCCAGCCTCTTTCGCTGGCTCACCATGGCCTGGTTACTCTACTGTGCGATTGGAACGCCCTGGTTCTGGCCATGGTATACCGTCACCTTCTTTGGCCTCTATGCCCTCGCCGCCGCTACCAGCACGGATGAGCTACCCCTCTTTGGCCTGACCCGTTTGCCCTTGATCGTCGCGCTCCTGGCTTTCAGCATGCTCAGCATCTACTGTTTCTATGCCTGGGGGCCACACGACACCTACATTCCCGGTCTGCCAGATTTTCAATGGGCTTACCTGCGTGGTCTCTGGGCGTGGTTGATCCCACTCCTGGCATTACACGGAAATCGCAACCCGCGTATAGCGCAAAGGTACCATGTCTCACCAGAAAAACCTTCCGACTAGCTTGTAAGGGTGCTATATTCACTCGTGCGGTCACCATGCCAATGTTCATCATCAAGGTGAGTACCAGGGCGACCGCCAGGGCTTACACAGGGAGGGTTTGCACCTCTGTGTTCCGCGCCTTGTCATTCTGAGCGCAGCGAAGAATCTGTCGTGGCACGGAGA
>JBPCJY010000109.1:0-26878 GCA_051004815.1 Ktedonobacteraceae bacterium | reverse complement strand
ATGCCCCTTGCAGCACTCATTCACAAATCCTACTATTGAGGCACTATATCATTGACAAGCTATGTACTTCTATGTTATGCTCTCTCTAGCGATACATTGTATCATTATCGAGAGGAATTTCGGTGTTCATGGCAAGACGAGCAACGGTATGGCTTACCGTATCTGTTATCCTTTTATTTCTATTCAGTGCTTGTGACAGTACCGTTACAGGTAGTGGGAATACATCTTCCGCGTCATCGGTTATTAACGTGGTGGCGGCAGAGAACTTCTATGGGGATATCGTTAAGCAATTGGGAGGGAGCCGTGTTTCCGTCACGAGTATTCTTTCTGACCCAAGCGTTGATCCGCACCAGTATGAATCCAGCGTGCAGACTGGTATCGCGGTGAGCAAGGCGCAATTGGTGATTGAGAATGCTGGTGGCTATGATAGTTGGATGGATCGGCTCATCGCTGCTTCACCCAATAGCAACCGCATCGTCTTGAAAGGGTATAATACAGCACCAACTTTATTGTCTGAGAATGAACATGTCTGGTATAGCGTTGATAATGTTGCCGCGATTGCACAAGCGATAACCAACGATTTGAAGAAACTGGACTCCGCTGATGCGACCACTTTTGACCATAACCTGAACGCATTTCAGCAATCGTTGACGCCAATCAGGCAGAAGATGAGCGAGATCAAAGCAAAGTATAATGGTACGCCCGTAGGTCTGACCGAGACTATTTACCTCTACCAGACGGGACCGCTCGGCCTCAATGTGCTAACACCATTTGTGTTTCAGAAGGCCATGGCCGAGGGCAACGACCCACCGGTTGCCAGCGTCATCACCGCGGAAAACCAGATTAACCAGCATCAGATCAAAGTGTTGATCTATAATGAGCAGACGGTCACGCCATCCACGACCAAATTAGAGCACGATGCGCAGCAGCAGCATATACCCATTGTTCCGGTCACAGAAACAATGCCATCCACCAAGACGTATCAGACATGGATGCTTGACCAGTTGAATACTTTGGAGCAAGCATTAGGCAAGTAGCAATTTGAAGGACAAGAAGAGTAGTACTATGGAGCAAGAAGCAGTCGTTGCATTAGAGCATGTCTCTATTCGCTTAGGTGGGAGAGCCATCTTAGAAGACGTAACTATGACAGTGGGCGAGGGAGAGTTCATCGTCATGCTTGGCCCGAATGGGGCTGGCAAGAGCACGTTACTTAAACTCCTGTTGGGTCTGCTCAAACCAAGCGCAGGGATAGTGCGCGTGCTGGGGAGGACGCCACGCCGTGGCAACGAAGCGATTGGCTACGCGCCGCAGCACCGGACATTGGAGGCCGATCTCGCCTTACGAGCGCGTGATGTCGTCGGTTTTGGCCTGGACGGTCATCGTTGGGGTACTGGCTTCCCCAGTGCGCAGCGGCGTGCCTTGATTACCAATGCATTACAGGAGGTCGATGCCTGTGACTTCGCGGACGCTCCTGTCGGACAACTCTCCGGTGGAGAGCAACAGCGTTTGTTGATTGCGCAAGCATTGTTGACTAATCCGCGCTTGCTGCTACTGGACGAGCCATTGGCAAACCTGGATATCAGCCACGAGCAAGAGATTGTAGCATTGATCGCCCATATTGCGCGCGCGCGGAATGTAGCCGTGATACTGGTATCGCACGATGTCAACCCTCTACTGCCCGTGGTGGATCGGGTGATCTACATGGCAAACGGCCATAGTGCCATCGGCACTCCGGACGAAGTGATTACCACTGGCACGCTGACGAAACTGTATGGCTCACCGGTTGAGGTAGTGCAAGCTCTGGGGCGCGTCTTCGTAGTAGGTGCGGAGACGTAGGCTTGCATTGCTTGTGTTAGGATAGACATAATGTTTGACATTTTACAATACCCTTTTATCCAGAATGCTTTCCTGGCCGGAGCCTTTGTCGCGGTCGTGGCGGCGATCACCGGCTATTTTTTGCTGGTGCGCGGCCTCACCTTTGCCGGTCACGCGCTATCGCACATTGGTTTTGCTGGTGCGGCGGGCGCGGTACTGCTAGGTATTGATCCGATAATTGGGCTGCTCGTCTTCACGATTGGCGCGGGTATCGCCATTGGTATCCTGGGGAAAGAGCTGCGTGAGCGCGATATCGCTATCGGCATCATCATGACCTTGACGCTGGGTCTGGGCGTGCTCTTTCTCTCCCTCTATAGTGGCTATGCCGAGCGGGCCTATAGCATTTTGTTTGGCACCATCGTGGGCATCAGTCAGAGCGATGTCCTGGTAACAGTCATTTTCAGCATTCTGACAATTGGTGTTTTGCTGGCCCTTTTCCGACCGTTGCTATTCAGCTCATTTGACCCTGAAGTGGCTGAGGCGCGGGGTGTGCCTGTGCGCCTGCTCGCTATTGTGTTTCTTGTGCTGGTGGCCATTACTGTCTCGATGTCGGTACAGATCGTTGGTATTTTGCTCATCTTCACGTTGCTCGTCGGGCCAGCCGCTACGGCTGTGCGCATTGTGCAGCGACCCGTGTGGGCCATTCTGTTAGCAATCATTTTAGGCTTATCCTACACCTGGCTGGGGATATACTTAGCGGCGAACGGTACCTGGCCGGTCAGCTTTTATATCGCGACCATTTCCTTTGGTGTGTATCTTCCAGTGCGCTTCTTATCGCCTTTGTGGCGCGGACGTCGGACGACGGTCAGGGAGGGTGTCAGGCAAGAGCCTACCGGCAGCGTGATTATGCAGGAACCAGAAGCCGAAGCGCAGACGACTGGACGAATACCGGGGTCTTCCCGTTGAGAGGTGAGCTATGTTAGAACTGTTTCGACATGATTTTGGACAAAACGCCTTTTTGGCGGGTACGATTGTTGCCATTGTGGCGGCCATCGTCGGCTACTTTGTGGTGCTGCGTGCGCAGGCCTTCGCGGGACATGCGCTATCACATATTGGGTTCGCGGGAGCGACGGGCGCGGCCTTGCTGGGTGTCAGTTCCTTGCTCGGTATGTTCGCCCTGACGATGGTAGCGGCATTGGGTATGGGTGCGTTGGGCAAACGGGTGCGTGGACGTGACGTAGAGATTGGCATGGTACTCTCCTTTGCGCTTGGCCTTGGCGTCTTATTCCTCAGCCTGTACACGCAATATGCCAGCGAGACAGTGGGCGTGCTCTTCGGCTCTATTCTCAGTGTGTCACGTAACGATGTGCTGGTGACGCTCTATAGTGGGCTGGGAACGCTGGTCGTGATGGTTTTTTTGTTCCGACCTTTACTCTTTGCCTCAATTGATCCAGAGGTAGCGCAGGCGCGAGGAGTACCCGTCGGCCTGCTCTCCGTCGTATTTATGCTGTTGTTGGCTATTACGGTGGCTGAGGCGATACAGGTTGTGGGTGTATTGCTGGTCTTTGCCCTGCTGATTGCACCTGCTGCCACTGCTGAACGCTGGACACATCGTCCCCTCACGACTGTGGCACTCGCCGTGGTGCTAAGTGTGGCCTTTACCTGGGGTGGTCTCGAGCTGGCTTTTAATAGCTCGTGGCCGGTGAGCTTTTATATCTCGGCTCTAGCGGCTCTCTCGTATCTCATCTCGGTTGGTGTCGCACGTCTGCGTTCACCACACACTCACCGCGATTTGCCGCATCCCAGCCGCGAATGCGCTTAATGCTTAGCAATAGGGATAGAGAAAGGAAGAGGTAACGTCGTGATAGCGGAGAAAATTTTAGCCGCTTTTGAAGAATCATGCCAGCGTAATACACGACCACGGCGGCTCATCGCGGAGCGATTGATAGAACTTGCTGCCAGCGGAGCCGACTTCACGGCTGATGATCTCTGGCAAGACTTGCGTCAGGTAGAACCACGGCTAGGACGCGCTACGCTGTACCGCTCGTTGGAGATGCTGGTGCATGCTGGTTTATTGGATCGTGTTGAGTTCGCCGATGGGACGCATCACTATCGTGTCTGCGGGGGAACACATCATCATCATTTGACGTGTACGTGCTGCCACAAAGTCGTAGAGGTAGACTTTTGCCTACCCCCGGCTCAGTTTGCCGCGCTTAGCCATCAGACCAACTTTGAAATTGAGGGGCATACGATCACTTTTTTTGGTCGCTGCGAGGAGTGCCAAAGGCGGGAATGAGATGAGTTTTGAGATGCGTTGGGCGGATCAAACCAGGCTTCGCGGATGTTGCGGCCAAAGAGCAAGATCGGAGAAGTTTTTTCTGCGAATGTATGGTAAACTGTTCGTGCTCACGGCATGTGTTGTTTCAACGTACCTCAAAGATCAGGCGTTGCCGCATTCCGCACGCTCACTCAGGGCCTTGTTCACGCGAAACAAGGTGGAATGTTGTTCACATCTGATACATCGGAGGTAGAAATATGCTCTCTCTTTTTGAGGGAAGGGAATCTGACTCCCCGTATATAGAAGCGGTCTGGCGCGGTCGGGCTGGCAACGATTATGCTCCTGTTTGCCCAGCCTCTAACCGTTGGCATCTGCTCTTTCTCAGGCAGAATGGAAGGGTCAACGTCTCTGTGGAGGGGCCATTGACCAAGGCGACTCCGGTCACCCAGACCGAGGGGACTGAGTGGTTTGGCGTCACTTTTCAGCTTGGCACCTTTCTGCCCTCTGTGTCCGTCAGAAATCTCCTGGATGAGCGGGCCATTTTGCCTCTCGCCGCGAAAACAGCCTTCGAGCTTGCCGGATCGAGCTTCCAATTTCCTGACTATGAAAATGTCGAGACGTTTGTCGAGAGGCTGGTGCGTGAGGATTTGCTGGTCTCTGACGAGATCGTGAAGGCGGTCTTAGTCGGTCAACTGCCGGAGATATCGTTGCGCACAGTGAGGCGTCGTTTCTTGTTGGCAACCGGGTTAACGTACAAAGTGATTTCGCAGATCGAACGTGCGAAGCAGGCTGCGGATCTCCTGGAGCAAGGCGTTTCGCTCCTTGATACGGCGTATCAGGCTGGCTATGCCGATCAGTCGCATATGACCAGATCACTCAAGCATTTCATAGGGTACACGCCTGCTCAAATTGCTCAGGTAAGGAAGCCGAAATAGCTGTCCATTTTGTTCAAGACACGATCCTTGTGCTGAGGTATCATAGAACCGTTGAAGGTTCCCAATCATCCCAATACAAGGAGTATACCATGAGGAAAGTCATTTCATTTATGCATGTCTCACTCGATGGCTTCACGACAGGAGCAAACGGAGAATTGGAGTGGGCTATCGTGGACGAAGAATTGAACCCCTATGTTGACAGTCTCTTCAGGAACGTGGACACGGCTCTCTATGGACGTGTCACCTATCTGGGAATGCAGAGTTATTGGCCAACCGTGCTCACGGACCCAGAGGCCGCGCCACGCGACCTCGCACACGCTCACTGGGTCGAGAATGTCTCCAAAATCGTGTTTTCAACAACGCTCTCTCGTGCGGAATGGAAGAATTCACGGCTGGTGAAAGACCAGATTGCGGAAGAAATCGCATCACTCAAACAACAGCCGGGCCTCGACCTCATGATCTTCGGGAGTCCCAGATTGACCCATACGTTTATGCATCTGGGCTTGATTGATGAATACCGCCTCTTTCTCAATCCGATTGTCTTAGGTGGTGGAATCCCGCTCTTTCAAGACATCAAGGACTGGACGAAGTTGAAGCTGCTCGAAGCAAAGACGTTCCAGGCAGGGGTGGTTGGACTTCACTACCAGGCAGTCAGGCCATAACCGACGCTCGAAAGACGAATGGGAAGTGCATGACGTGTGAACATTTGCCCTCGCTGCATATCTCATCAGGGGTTGCCCAGCTGATGGACTGAATTTCGGCAACCCCTCAACTCACTCAATTGATTTTGCATGTGCTGGTATGTAATTAATACTTGCTCAATTGCGTGATCGGTATCATTTCCTTTCAACTCTACAAGACAGAGTACAGTTTTTCCATCTTTGGTATAGAAAACAAGATAATCGCAAACCGGCTCCCCAGCCATAATATGTAAGTCCTTACAGGCGATTTCGCTATCTGTCTTGAAAAAGAGGATAGCTTCTCCCTTTTGGGGAATTGCGCGAACGCTGACATTCTTTTGAGTTACACTTGTTCCATACTGTAAGCAGGATAGAAGCAGAGTATTAAACGGCATAGTGCCTTGCCTCACTACAATTCAAAGTAAATTTGCATGACCCGATCAGAAACTTTGCTAAAGGTGCGCCAATCAATTATTCCTTCTGGCTCAAGAATATTCCTTGCTTCCCCCTTATCAATAAGGTAGGCGGAAACTTGTTTTGCAGAGATAAAAGCCGCTGTGCTTTTCAGATAGAACTTGTCGCTAATTGCTTCTTGATCTTCATGTTCAGCAGCCTTCATGAGATTGGCCAGGTGATCTACAATGTAGGGGCTATGTGTTGTGATCAGAACCCGTAATCCTGCATGGACGAGCATTGCCAGGAGTTCCGTGATCTGCACTTGAGCCTCCGGGTGCAAATTCATTTCTGGTTCGTCTATAACAAGCCAATCGCCTGGTTCGGCCAAATAGCGTAGATAAAGTACTAACGATGATAATTCTTTCACCATAGAGGAGGCTAAAGGTATTTCCAGCGTAATACCATGAGTAGGTTGAAAAAGGATATCCCGTTGGATGCTTGTAGGACCTGGCTCTGGTGTAGAAAAGTCTATGTTTCCCTGTAGAATTTGTTGTTCCAAAATTTGGGCTAATTGGATATACCTTCTAATTTGCTCATTATTCTGAGCTGCTTTCTCTCTTTCCTCTTTCTCTAATAAAGTCATTGAGAAAGCGGATTCGATCATGGACACGAAAAGACTTACAGGTACGCTGAGTACTCCCATTCCTTGCTCGTTCAGTGGGCGTTCGTTCGTGATGCGTGACTGTCTATTGAGTTCTCTGTTGCTGAAAGGAGACGTAATGTACGTTGTTCTTTCAGTAGGAAATATGCGCTTATCGGCGAAGAAAACTCTAGCCAGAATATTCATGACATTCACCATGACCAATGACTCGATGGCTGGTGGTGGCAGTTTCACCGAAATGTCTACTTCGGTTGAGGTGTAGAGGTACAAGTCTGGCTTGCCTGCTTCTTTAAGGAGATTAAGTAATGCCTCCCGTTTGCCTTGACCAACGCCAATACTTCTGTTCAAGGCATAATGTAGGATTTTTGCCTTTGCTTCCTCTTGTAGCTCTTCCACTCGAATATAGATTTCAAGGTTTTCAAAGGAAACGAGACCTGTTCTCATGAATTGACGCATCCAACTTTTGGCACGTTTAGCTACGTTGTTGACATATCTCTCTCCCCATTCCTCAACAAATCGTACTAAGTCGATTTTGGCATTGCCTTCACTTAAAACTTGCTGGATGGCATCCGTTAAAGGAGGATACTCGTCGTGGACTTCGCCATTTACAAATGCTTGTGAATAATTCCGTTGCCCATATTGTCCTAAGACGCCCGCGAATGTATAAGCTAACCAGGTTTTCCCAGCGTTATTAGGACCTACTAAGACTGTCAGAGGCTTTACATCAATTTTTGCCTCTCTTATAACGCCTAGATTGCGGACTTCTACATTCATGGAAAGGCCCCTCGCTATTTCCCGATGCTTTTCTGTGCTCGTAGGTAGTATATCACGATCACGTAATATCTGAGCTGTGAACTTATCGATACCTATATACCATCACAATTCTCACACGAAATGGGAAGGATGGTCTAGTTTATACCAACAAAAGGCATCCTATGATACAATGGGAGCAATGCCTCTTTCCTGGCATCGACGGACATTGAACAATGTATCTACTCGAATAGCGGTGCGCCATCCTCGGCGATCCATGAAGGATGCTGAGGGTGCTGGCATCTATTCCTCTGGTACCACAACCCCAATACTACCCAACTAAAAGGAGTGACTGAATGCACGTTAAACTTGATGTTCTCAAAGAAAAGGGTTTTGCCGTTTTGCATGATTACGATGGCCCCCAGGTTCCTGAAAAGGAGTGGGCGGGCCTCGAATATATGGACTGGAAGAGTGGTGGCGATACCAATTTTGCTCCCATCGCCTCTGCCTTTGGCGAAATGGAATGCCGCGGATTTTGGGATCATGGGAAATCTGACAAAAACGGTCTGTGGACGAAGAATGCTGAAGTATGCCCCACGTTAGTGGAGTGGACAAAGAACGTTCATGCGAACTATGGACGTGTTCGCATCATCAAACTCAATCCCAATACATATGAAGAAGCTGTCCATAATTTGCATCTCGACGACAATAACCGTCTCAATCCCGATGGCGATGGTTGGGTTGTGCGTGCATGGCTGCAACTCACTGATAACCCCAATTCATATATGATTCTGCGCGAAGACAAGGATGATCCGACGACTGAGACGCGTACTTCTCTGCCGCGGAATCGCCAGATGGTCATCGACTCCCAGCGTCTGTGGCATGCCACATGGCATCCAGGCCCAGAACCACGCTACGCGCTGATTGTCTCCTTTGAGAGCGGCGAAGCTCTAGAGCATTGGATGGAGAGCCAGGGCGCGACCGCCCAGGTTCGATAACACCTAAATACCGTATGGCAAGGCAATGGGAGCGCGTGCCTGAACAGGCACACGCTCCCATTGCCTTGCCATACGGTATTCTTACAACGGGATATTGCCGTGTTTCTTGGGCGGGTTGGTATCCCGCTTATTTTTTAGCATCTCCAGGGCTGTGATGAGCTTGGTGCGTGTATAGCGCGGCTCAATGATCTCGTCGATGTAGCCACGGCTGGCCGCGATGTAGGGATTAGCGAACTTTTCAATATACTCGTTAATCAGTTCTTTGCGCCGCTGTTCGGGGTCGGCGGCATGTTCTAACTCATCTTTGAAAAGGATATTTACCGCGCCCTCGGCCCCCATGACCGCGATTTCCGCCGTGGGCCACGCGTAGTTGATATCGCCGCGCACATGCTTGCTATTCATCACATCGTAGGCACCGCCGTAGGCTTTGCGTGTAATCACCGTGATTTTGGGTACTGTGGCCTCGCAGTAGGCGAAGAGCAGTTTGGCACCGTGCCGAATAATGCCATTATGCTCCTGACTGACCCCTGGTAAAAAGCCTGGAACATCCACAAAGGTCACGATAGGGATATTGAAGCAGTCGCAGAAGCGCACAAAACGCGCCGCCTTATCCGAAGAATTGATGTCGAGGACGCCGGCTAATGCACCGGGCTGCTGGGCCACAATGCCGATGGAGCGACCATTCATACGGGCAAAGCCTACCACAATGTTCGGCGCGAAATGTTCCTGCACCTCGAAAAATTCGCCATCATCGACGATATAGCCAATCACCGCCTTCATATCATACGGCTTATTGGGGTTGTCCGGAATGATGCTATCCAGGGCTGTCTCGGCCCGTGTTGGCGAGTCAATGGGTGTAATGCGTGGTGGATCTTCCAGGTTGTTGGAGGGGAGATAGCTCATCAGAGTACGAATCATGCGCACGCAGTCGGGTTCGCTGGGGCAAGCAAAGTGGGCGACGCCGCTGGTACTGTTGTGAACCATGGCTCCGCCCAGGTCTTCAAAGGTAACATCTTCGTGCGTGACGGTCTTGAGCACATTGGGGCCGGTGACAAACATATAGCTGGTCTGCTCCACCATAAAAATAAAATCGGTGATGGCGGGTGAGTAGACCGCACCCCCGGCGCATGGTCCCATAATGGCGGAAATTTGTGGTACGACACCGGAGGCCAGCGTATTGCGTAAGAAAATATCCGCGTACGCCCCCAGACTGACCACGCCTTCCTGGATGCGTGCGCCGCCGGAGTCATTCAGACCGATGACCGGTGCGCCATTTTTCATGGCGAGATCCATAACCTTACAGATTTTTTCGGCGTGGGCTTCGGAGAGCGAGCCGCCAAAGACGGTGAAATCCTGCGAGAAGACGTAGACCAGGCGACCATCGATCTGCCCGTAGCCAGTAACGACACCATCGCCGGGGATGCGTTGCTCATCCAGACCAAAATCTGTAGAGCGATGGGTGACAAACATGTCCAGTTCGTTGAACGTTCCAGGATCGAGCAGCAGGTCTAATCGTTCACGGGCGGTTAGTTTTCCTTTTTTATGCTGAGCCTCTATCCGCTTTGTCCCACCGCCAAGCATAGCCTCGGCCTTCATTTGGTGGAGTTCGGCAACTTTCTCTTGCGTGCCTTTCGTACCGGAGGATTCTTGCGGCGTCTTTTCACTTGTGGTCATTAAAATATCTCCATCGGTCATGTCGAAATACTGCTGGTTGGTGACTGGTTAGATGCAGTATAGCATGCCATGCGCTGGCGTGTCTAACCAGCCATCCATTGATGTGCTATACTGCTTGTATCTTAACTGGAACCTCCCACCGGAAGTTCTGACACGATGAAGGCTTACTACCAACGGCTGGAGAGCGACCTGAATATAGAGTATTAGAGGCATATGATGCGGTCAGCCATGGTAGTAGTCGGCGAGAGCGGTGAAAGCGGCCTTGGGTTCCCAAGCCATGTCGGGGTAGGAGTGGCCAAGACGGTCTTCGAGCACCTTGACCACACCATAACTGGCCATGTCCAGGTCCGCACGAGGGTCGCAGCGGTGCGGCAGATGGTAGGATGCGAAGGTGTTCGCGAACGCGGTGTCGACGCCTTCGGCGGTGAAGATGTCCAGCAGCTCGCGCAGGTAGATGGCCTGCTCGGCTTCGTCCCGGATGTAGTCGCCGTCCAGCTGGATCGGTGTGTTGTTGTCGTATTCGACGACCATCCCGCCTCTAGCACCCTTGTCGGCCGCGCCCTGGAAGGTGGCACAACCGAACTCGGTGATCGCGACGGGCTTTCCCTGCGCGACAAGGGCACGGATGGCATCGCGGTAGCGGTCGGCGACCTCGATCGACCGATAGGCGTCGACCGAGATGAAGTCGAACAGCGTCCAGTCGACGCCCTCGAACGGTATTGAGGCGTAGCTGATCTTTCCACCGAACCGCTCACGGACGACAGCAGCGGCCCTGCCGAGGAAGTCGTTGATACGAGTAGGGACCTGCGGCAGCAGCTCGCCCAGGCGATGTGGCGCGGCCAACAGGTCGAGCCGGTCCTTGAGGATATCGCCGGGCAGGAATCCCATAGTGAACAGGCTCAGTTCAGCACCAGTGACGAAGACGACCTCGGCTCCCTGTCGGCGTAGCCGCTCGGCACGCTCGGCGCAGTCGGCGAGGAAGTCGAGCAGCTCGTCGGTGGTCAGGTCACATGTGAACGGTGAGAACCAGATCTCCAAGCTGGCGTCGGCGGCATGGAAGGCGGCGATCTCGAGTCGGTCCGCGTTGCCGCCGGTGATGCGCACCACGTTGCAGTGCAAGTCGTCGTGGATGATGCGCATTTCACGCTTCACAACCTCGGGGTCGAAGGGTTCGTGAGTGCTCACTCCAGCGTTGAAAAAGCCGGTGTCATAGGTGATGCCGTTGCCTCGCATGAGTCGTGCCTTTTGCACTGCTGATTCGGTGCTGTCGCACTTCATAATAGTTTCCCTTTCCTTTTCATTATATCAGACTCGAGGCCATTCCGAGATCATTTCAATTTACTATCTCTTCGTTCATGATGAGTGTGTTATACTTGAGTTGTTGTCATGCCAAAGATCATTTCTTCACTTCACAAAAGGAGAACATCATGGCTGTTACTTCCTCCTCGGCTACTAAAGAGGACAGCGTTGCCGGTTGGCTTACCCCTGACGAGTTTCATATTGTAGAGGCAGTATGCGATACCTTTTTCCCTTCTCTGGAACCTCCCGCCGGGAGTTCTGACGCGATGAAGGCTTACTACCAGCGACGGGCGAGCGATTTGAATGTGGCTCAACTGGTGGCCGAGACGCTGGCCCAGGAAAATGCCGAAGCACAGGCCGAATTTCATCAACTGCTGGGGTTGTTGAATAGTCCTGTCACCGGACTGCTGCTGGCGGGTAGCGCTAAGCCGTTCATGGCCCTTGCACAGCAGCAGCGCGAAAAGTATTTGTTGGCTATGGCGAATAGTCCCCTGGCGGCTCTGCGCCAGGGCTATCAAGCTTTGAAGCGTCTCTCCGGCTTCATTTACTTCTCAGTTCCTAACGCGGAAGGTGTCAACCCCAACTGGGCAGCTCTGGACTATGCCGCGCCAACGCCACCACCTGCCAACGCATCTCAGCCTATTAAGCCGCTAACCATCACTAAAGATACCACGCTGGAAGCCGATGTCGTGGTGATAGGCTCTGGCGCGGGTGGTGGCGTTGTCGCCGGTGAACTTGCCCAGGCAGGGAAGAGCGTCATTGTGCTGGAAAAGGGTGGGTATAACAACGAGGCGAATTTTACACTGCAAGAGGCCCAGGCCATGCCGGAACTCTACCTCAAGCGCGGCACGCTTACCTCGAAAGACCTGGGCGTCATTGTCCTCGCCGGTAGCACACTCGGTGGTGGCACAACCATCAACTGGATGACCTCGTTCCGCACACCAGCTGATATCCTGGAAGAGTGGGCAAACCTCTCCGGCTTGCAAGATTTGACTGGCTCTCGCCTACAGGACAGTTTCGCGGCGGTCGAGCAGCGCATTCATGTCAATAGCGAGAACAGTGCGCATAACAAACAGAATCAATTGTTGGTCGATGGCTGTTCCGCTCTGGGCTACCATAGTGAGACGATCCGCCGCAACGCGGTAGATTGTGAGCAACGTTGTGGGACGTGCGGCTTTGGTTGCCGCTACGGTGCGAAGCAATCAACCATGAAAACGTACCTGCAAGATGCCTACGATCAAGGCGCACGAATCATCGTTCATTGTAACGCTGACAAGGTGCTGATCGAAAAGGGGCAGACGGTAGGAGTCCAGGCCACCGTGACCAACACGCTAACAGGGAAGACACATACTGTAACCATCCATGCGAAGACCGTCGTGGTCTCCGCGGGTGCCATTAACTCGCCAGCTCTTTTATTGCGTTCGGGCGTAGAAAACTTGCACATTGGGCATCATCTGAAACTCCATCCCACTACGACGATTGCGGGCGTGTATCCCGACAAGGTCTATGGCTGGCGGGGTGTGATGCAATCGGCCTATAGCGATCAATTCGCGCATCTGGAAGGAAATTATGGCTATAAATTGGAGGTGCCACCGGCCCATCCGGGTCTGCTTGGCCTGGCTACACCATGGTGTTCAGCGCGTGAATATCGAGAGCAGATGCTAGCGGCCCCGCATATCGCGACCTTTATTATCTTGACGCGTGACAAAGGCGAAGGCAGGATTACTGTAGATAAGTACGGTGAACCCGTTATCGACTACGTCGTCTCGGTCTATGATCGTAATCATCTGCTGCATGGCTTACGGCAAGCGACGCGTGCGCATTTTGCCGCCGGTGCAACGTCGGTGCTTTCGTTGCACAACAGACGTACCAAACTGGAAAAACCGGCGCATGGCCCCGTCAGTGAGCAGCAGTTCCGCGCCTATGACCGCCAATTGGAGCGGCACGGCATGGGCGTCAATCGCATCATGATGTTCACGGCCCACCAGATGGGGACGTGTCGCATGGGTATCGATGCGCAGAAATCTGTGACCGATGGCAACGGTCAGGTTCATGGCATCAAAGGGTTGTTTGTCTGCGATGGCAGCCTCTTCCCGGCGGCTTCCGGCGTGAACCCCATGCTTTCGATTATGGGACTAGCGCACATGGCAAGCCAGTATATTAAGACGGTGGCGTAAGGCTACCTGTCCCCTCTTCGTCCCGCCCCAGGGTACCCTTTACGGGTACCCTGGGGCGGGCGAGGGCGGATCATTTAGCCTTCAGTGAAATGTATTGCCCCTTGCGGGTACCCCGGGCAGGGGTCTGGCTTATTTGAGATATTATTGAGCACAAGGCCCGCCTCCGTCTCCATTCCCTGTCCCCCAGACAGGGTGCAGACAAGATTTCCTCCCCATTTGCAAAAAAGAACCTCACCCGTTTCTCATCGCTAATAAAGACTTTGCCGCTATTTTAATCTTCATTTAATCAAGATACAGTATGATAGGAAAGAACTTTGTCGATTATCTGGTCGAACTGACATGACAGATAGCGGCAACACATTTCTAAGAAACTGCTGTTTTGTGATAGAGCTTACAAGGTTAGAATTCTTATGCGTATCCTGATTGTTGAAGATGATCCTCATTTAGGCCCCAGTCTGAAGAAAGGACTAATGGGCAATAAGTATGCAGTTGACCTCGTGACGGATGGGAGAGAAGCTCTTTCAACCGGTCTAGCGGTACCTTATGATCTTATCATTCTTGATGTTTTATTGCCACAGCTTAATGGTTTTGAGGTTTGCCGTCAATTGCGCGACTATGGGCGGACGATGCCTATTCTGCTCTTGACAGCACTGGATGAGATTGATCATCGTATCAAAGGCTTGGACCTGGGCGCGGATGACTACCTGACAAAACCCTTTGCTTTCGGTGAATTGGAGGCGCGGATACGCGCTCTACTGCGACGTGAGAGTCCGTCCAAGACGGCGGAACTGCATTTCTTGGATCTTGTCCTGAACGCCCAAACGCACGAGGTACGGCGGGGAAATCGTGTTATTGCCTTGTGTGGCAAGGAATATGCACTGCTGGAGTTCTTGATGCGCCACCCGCGCCATGTCCTGAGCCGATTAAAAATCGCTGAACATGTCTGGGATTACGATGCTGAGCACCTCTCCAATGTCATTGATGTGCATATTCACAGTTTGAGGCGTAAGCTCTGCGAACAAAATGAGCCAAATATTATCCATACCGTTCGTAGGGCTGGCTATCAATTGAAGGAACCTGTAGAATGATTCATCGTTTGCGAGGTGTGGGGCTGCCAGGGATTCGCGTCCAGTTGACGCTGTGGTACACGGGCATCTTTGTGGCACTCCTGCTCCTGATTGGCATTGTTCTGTATTTGAGATTGCAAGCAGAACTCATTGAGACCTACGATGGCCCACTTAAAGTGCGCACGGACCAACTTATAGCTGATATCACCGATGATAATGGTAACATCGATTCCGATGATATAGCACAGGAGATACTTCTCCTTGGGCATAACACGCTCAAACAAAATGCTCGGAATGCAGATGTGAATTTTGGCGCACTGGTGAGAATTCTCGATGCGAAGGGACAAATCATCTCCATGACACCCGCCTTTCGTGTTCTCCAGGTACCTTCTCTTAGTGTGACGCAGCCCTTGCATGGTACGCCCTGGCAAGGCACTGTCACGACAACGAATGGCTACCAGGTGCGATTGTACAGTACCCGTCTGATGAATAATCAAACACTTTTTGGGATCATTCAGGTTGGTCAGACACTGACTCCCTTGGACACGGCATTGCGGAAAGTCGTCAAGGAATTGCTCCTCATGGCCCCGTTTGCGCTTATCCTTGGTATCATTGGCAGCTACTGGCTCGCGGCGCGGGCCTTTATCCCTATCCGCGATCTCACACGCATCGCCGAGGATATAAGTGCAGGAGACTTGCATAGCCGCGTCCCTGTGCCACGCTCCCGCGACGAAGTGCAACATCTCGCCCTTACCTTCAACAAAATGATTGGGCGACTTAATCAGTCCTTTATGCAACAACGTCGCTTTGTGGCAGATGCCTCACACGAACTGCGTACACCTGTCGCTGCCATTCGCAGTATGACGGATGTGGCACTAGCACAGTCTTCCAATGGAGAGGAATGTATCGCTGTTCTGCATGACGTGAATGCCGAAGCCGAGCGACTGGGGCATCTTATTCGTGATCTTTTGATACTTGCTCGCTCGGACGAAGGGCAGGTACAACTCGACCGGGAGCTTGTACGGCTTGATCTCCTGGTCTCCGATGTCGTTGGGACACTCGAGCTGTTGGCAACGGAACGTAGTATCGTGCTACAGGTGCTCAAACTGGAGCCAGTGACGGTACGAGGTGATACCTCACGCCTCATTCAGTGCGTGATGAATCTCCTGGATAATGCGTTTACCTACACGAATTCTGGTGGGTGCGTTACGCTTATGGTCGAAGTCAGGGATCGCTGTGGATGTATTGAAGTCCAAGACACGGGGATTGGCATTGCTCCAGAGGATACCCTCCATATCTTTGAACGCTTTTACCGCGCTGATCCGGCGCGAACGCGGAGGGGCGGCGGCAGCGGGTTAGGATTATCCATTGTCGATTGGGTGATCCGCGCCCATGGAGGGTCTATTGATGTTGAAAGTCAAGTAGGGCAAGGATCGACTTTCACGCTATCCCTCCCTCTGGTCAATGATTCCTGAATGGCTGATGCTTCTTACTAGCGCACGGGAAACAGGTTAGAAGGGTACGAAACGGATCAGTACTGTGACACTCATTGCTTTAACAACAACGAATTGAAAGGAGTAGTAGCGCGTCCTCTTGCTGTGAATACGATACGATGCTAAAGGGCTTCAGCGTTACAATTCACCCATATGAAATCTTTTGTACAGATCATCCGCTCCTCGGATGCAAATTCTTCCAGGGACATAGCTTCTTCAGCTAATAGGTTGCCAACTTCCGCCCCTTCTATGACGCCGGTGAAGTGGGACTGCACCACTCCATTGTATGAGAAACTCTACAGAGGGGTAACTTCTCCGCTACGTCTCTTGCCCGATTTCCTGGTCATTGGAGCCCAACGCGGTGGCACTACTTCTCTCTACCATTACTTACAAGCCCATCCCTGCATCGGACCGGCCTCTACGAAAGAAGTACATTACTTTGATCGTAGATTTAACAAGAGCCTGACATGGTATCAAGGACACTTTCCTACCAGGGTCGAAAAGTATCACACCCAACATCTCTCTGGACAAACCTTTCTGACAGGAGAAGCGACGCCTTGCTACTTATTTTATCCCCATGCACCCAAAAGAGTGGCACAAACCCTGCCCCACGTCAAGCTTATCGTTCTGTTACGCAATCCTGTAGATCGGGCCTATTCCCAATACTACCATGCTCTCGACCATGGCTTTGCGACCTTATCATTCGAGGAAGCCATAGAGCGTGAAGAGGAACGGGCAGCCAGGGAGCGGACGATGATCCTGCAAGATGAATACTACTATAGCATTGAATATATGGAACGTGGCTATCTCAGTCGCGGGATGTATGTAGATCAACTACAGGCATGGATGAAGCTGTTTCCCCGTGAACAGTTCTTGATCCTCAAAAGCGAAGAGTTCTATACTGATCCAGCCAGCACTATCAAACAAGTTTTGGACTTTCTAAACGTATCCGCGACAGACCTCCAGATAAGCAAGGAAGTATACAAGCCCTATAACAACTATACCTACGCCAGGATGAATCCAGCACTGCGGAAGCACCTGATTGCGTACTTCGAGCCACATAACGCCCGCCTCTACGATTACCTGGGCGTCAATTTCGGGTGGGACAAGTAATGTGAATAGGCTTGTTCCTCACTACTGTCTGCTCTACACGTTGATGGCTTGCCAGAAAATGTCCGCTAACTGGACATAGCCAGCGGGGCTGGGGTGGAAGCCATCGCCACTGATATATTCGGGGTGGGCCGTGAGCTGGCTCCCATGGTTGTATAGATCAACCAATGTCACATTGTACTGTCTGGTGAGCGCGGCAATACCGACGTTCCAGTGCTGAATTTGTTGGAGCATCTGCGCTTTTTGGGCGGCAGTTTGATTGGCAAAGGCGGGTAGCCGTGTCAGGTCTGGCAGGTTCGCCATGACGAGGCTGGCGTGGGTATGGGTACGCAACTGCTCTAGCAGTGTATTCAGGTCGTGCATGTAGTCACTATACGTAACACCGCCGACAAAGTCATTGGCCACCAACCAGATCGTGACCAGTTCAGGAGACGTAGTAAGAGCAATAGGAAGTTCCTCGGTGAGAGCACCGTGCAGATGAATGCCACCGATGCCTAGATTCACCATATGTGAACCCTTCGGCAAGCGCGTTGCTAGCAAAGGCACATAGCCCTGTGACCCCGGCTGCGTGCTGCCAACGCCAACCGCGTCAGAGGCTCCCAGAGCAACATACGTTATAGGGCCAGCGATGAGATGGTTAGCCGAACTCGTCGCCGTGCCGGTAATATGCGTAACAGGAGTAGCGGTTGTATTGGTACTTCCGCTCGTGGCGCAAGCAGAAAAAGTGAGCACGACAACTATTAGTAACGCCAAAGCAATATGGCGGAAAGGTAGCTTATTGTTCATCTATATTTCTAACTTATTTCCCTTTATCAACCAGTTCCAGCTTGCCGGTTATGATATCAATCACGAGGCCATGGACGGGAATTTTGGGAAGGTAGGGACTGTTGCGAATAACGTTGACGACCTCTTTGACGTTCAGGTGAACATCATTAAAGGCTCCCACCCAGTCAACCAGACCATTGACATCGCCCAGGCCCTCTTTTTCAATCAACTTGTGCGGGTCTACACCCAGGGCTTGCATGGGAGCCGTCAGTGCGGTTGGGCTGACATGCGACAAGCCACATTCGGTATGACCGATGACCAGCACCTCGCGTACACCGAGCAGGTAGATTGCGCCAGCCAGGGAGCGGATCAAGTCGTTTCCCATGCCCTCGCGTTCCATCTTGGAGATAGTTGCGCCTGCTGTACGTAGCTCCACTACGTCTCCTCGTTCCAGGCCCAGGGCATCCTCGAAGCTGCGCACTAAACGGCAGTCCATACAAGTGACAACGGCCATGTGCTTGCGCGGGGCATGGCCTATGACGGGCAGGTGCTGTTCTTGTAAGAAACGTGCGTTGTTAGCCAATATTTCGTCAAGCATCGTGTAACTATATTCCTTTCCTACCAGTTCGAGAATGTTAATGTGTTGGCGGCAAAAATCGCCGCCAACACATTAACATTCAGATGCTATTCGCCCTGGCCTAGAGAGTAACCGATATTGCCATCAAAATTGTAGAGGTTCTCTGTCTTGATAAAGTCAAAACCAGCATCCGCTACTCGTTGCAATAGAGCAATAATTTGCGTGTGCTTGATAGTTTGACCAGTGGTTGTTGACATAAAGCGACAACGCCAATGATCGGTGCAGAAGGTTTCTGCCATCCCCTGTGGCCACACTTTAGCTCCACGATTGGTAATCATCTTCAATTCAAGGCCGCTGCCCTCGGTCTTTTGCATAGCCGCGCCCAATTGGTCAGGGCTGCCCTCGTGCCATTCCAGGTAGACATCCACGCCCATTAAATCTTTCTGTTCCGGCTTGGTCGTAATCGTGGCCTGTTCGCTGGTAATGTGCTCAGGTGCTGACGCGTAAGCGACAGGTTTCAAGGTCTGCGGTTGTTGACCAAGGCGGGCAATAACGGCTTCCGCGAACTCTTTGGTGCCGACCTTCTGTTTGCTGATGCCTTCGACGTAAATATCGTAGGTATGGATGCCATCCTCGATAGTGCGCAACCAGGCATTGTGTACCTGTGTGGCAACATCGGGTTGGTCGATGTGTACCAGCATCATTACCGCACCCAGTAGTAAGCCCGAAGGATTGGCGACGTTTTGTCCGGCACGGCGCGGCGCGGAGCCGTGAATGGCCTCGAACATGGCGCAATTATCGCCAATATTGGCGGAGCCTGCCAGGCCGACCGAACCGGCAATTTGTGCCGCCACGTCGGAGAGGATATCGCCATAGAGGTTTGGTAATACGATCATGTCAAAGGCTTCGGGTGTGTCTGCCATCTTGGCCGCGCCGATATCGACAATCCAGGTTTCATTGGCAATATCGGGATACTCCATCGCGATTTCATTGAAGACGCGGTGGAACAGACCATCGGTCAACTTCATGATGTTATCTTTCATGAAGCAAGTGACCTTTTTGCGGTTATGGCTGCGTGCATACTCGAAGGCGTAGCGCACAATCTTCTTGCTGCCGGAGCGACTGATGAGCTTAAGGCTTTCCATCATATCGTGCGTTTGTCGGTATTCGATACCGGTGTAGAGGTCTTCCTCGTTTTCGCGGATGATTACCACATCCATATTGGGATGCTTCGTATCCACGAAGGGATAATAGGCCACTGATGGGCGCACATTCGCGTACAATCCAAAGGTTGTGCGCGTAGTGACGTTGAGACTCTTGTAGCCACCGCCCTGGGGGGTAGTGATGGGTGCCTTGAGAAATACCTTGGTGCGCCGGAGCGACTCCCATGCGCTCGGTTCCATACCGGCGTTAATACCACGCAGGTAGACCTTCTCGCCTACTTCGATCTCTTCGATGTCGATGCGAGCGCCGGCAGCTTGAATAATATGGAGGGTGGCGTTCATGATCTCTGGCCCAATTCCATCTCCATACGCGACAGTGATTGGTGTATTGTGTGTCATAAAGCAAACTTTCCTGTATAGCTAGCTAAGTAAGTAAACGATGGCATTTTGTTCTGGACTCAGTGTAGCATAGCTCTGACGCACACACAAGTTTCATGTGAAAAGGGCAAACATATACTGTACGTTTGCCCAAAAATCTGGTATAGTTGATAACACGATTATTATTAGTATTGGGTCTTTTTTAAGGGTAGAATGGCGGCGGCATTGAACGAGAACAAGAACAATAAAATACCACCCGCACAAGCAGAAAATGTAGACAATGTCCAACCCGGCTACCTTGGTACAACCCCACAGCCCGGCAAACTCCACGCGAAAGCGACCCGTATGTGGGTTGATCGTCCGGAGCAGTTACTGTACGCGGTGGAGATACTGCGACAGGCTGCGGTGGTCGCGGTAGACGCGGAATTTGCCCAGGTGCGTTCTCATATTCAGGGAGATACGCACACCTCTTCTCACCGACTCGCGTTGCTGCAACTGGCGGTTGAGCAGCACTGTTTCGTGGTAGACGCGCTACGCTTGAACGATCTTTCTCCTTTGACTGCTGTGGTGGCGGCGTCGGATATCATCGTGCTACTGCATGGTGCTGGGGCCGATATGCGGGTGATGGCCGAGCGAGGGCTGTATGTCGTGCACTATTATGATTTGGAAGCGGCCAGCCGTTCCATTTTTGGGCAGCACGAATCGTCATTGGCCGCTATGTTGCAACGCGCTTTCAATGTACGACTTGACAAGAGCCTTCAGCGCACAGACTGGAATAGGAGGCCCTTGCCACCCGCGATGGTGGCCTACGCGGCGCGTGACGCGGAGATGACGCTCGCTCTTTATAGCTGGCTGCGCCAACATTACCCCTGGGCCTTGCAGTTGCACGAGAATACCAGCCAACCGGAGTTGGTGGCGGCATGGATTGAGCCATTCCTCAAAGGAACCTCCAATGTTTCTCCGGAAACCGCTCTGGCCGAGGCCAGGGCGCACGGTATTATCCGTGATGATGCACAAATCGTCGCCGATTGTCGTGCCGCACTCGTTACTCTGACCCATCCGATGCGCCGCAGTCGCCTTCTGCGCCTCATCGCTGATCTATCGCTCGTGGAAATGGTACCCGATATCGAACACCTCTTACACGCGCCAACCTCCGATGAGCGTGCCGCTAGCGCGAGAGCGTTAGGACGGATGGGTGTGAAGGAAGCGAAAGAAGCCATTCTGCCATTGCTACAAGACCCCGTGCATGATGTACGGAAGTCCGCGCAGACCGCACTCTACAACCTCGGTGATAAAGAGGCGCGTGCGCCCGCGCTACCGGCAAAACTTGTCGATGGTGTGCGTAGCTGGAGCGTTGGCGGCACAAGTAACACGGACGATGACGACGATTGGAAAGCCCGCCTGCGCTCCATGCTAGGTTGATATGTGCTAGTTATATGCTGGACGTTTGTTTGATATGTGCTAGGAACGTTGTTTTCTTGGTAAACGCGTGCCTATCCATACCAACAACAATAGCCCCGATATGACACTCGCTCGTCTGACACGATTGACCCATAGCTCTTCTTGTTGCGTATCTCCATCACCTAAATTGAAACGGCGCACAAGTGCATAGAGGAAAGCTGGTCGGCCAGAAGGCAGAAAGACTGCTTGCTTCTGCTGTTGTGCTGTGCTTGTGACCTTTATGTCATGGGTACCCTCAACCACATCTATGGGGTACGGGATAATTGAGCGCAGGTGTTCGGCCAGGGCGGCAAAAAATTGCTGGAAAAGGTGTTTAATATTTCCCTTCACTAATGGCGCGGGGAGAAGTGTACCCATCTTGCCGAGATTGAGCGTGCATTTGTAATCCACAACGGTGTTTTCGCCCTGTTCGCTCAAAGTAAGCACGATGTTCCCTTGCACGTTGCTTTGCTTTCCTTCGCCTTCAAATTTGAGGCTATAGATGGTGGGGAATTTTTGCTCAACGACGGCAACATGCCCATGATACATTCCCATCAGTGGTGCTTGCTTGACTTGCATGGCGATAGTATAGTTCAGTTCGCTCTGTCGCTCCAATTGTTCAAGACCTGGAATGCTCTTCTGTAACAGACGACTATCCATCAGGCAAAGCCATACATCTTCCGGTATGGCTTGCAGTGTATACGTACCTTCGATATCCATCACACATCTCCTTCTAACTAACACATGATTACAAACGATGCTGTATTTAATAAGACCTCTGGACTTGATAATCGCCTTCATTATAAGGGAGAAGTAGTTCAGGTGCAACCTCGAATACTTGGCAACCTTCCATGTCGCTTGCAGGAAATACTACTCTATGGTACACTAAGGCCCGTATTAATGCGTGTCGAGGTAGACGGGGATTCTCCGTTCCCTCAAATGAGGAGCTTTGTTAATGAAAATAATTCTTTTACAAGATGTTGAGAACCTGGGAAAAGCCGGTGATTTGAAGGAAGTAGCGAATGGCTACGCCCGTAACTATCTTTTACCCCGCCAGTTAGCAGCTGGGGCAACCCCTTCGTTAATCGCGAATCGGCAGCAGCGCATAGCCGCCGAGCAGCGCAAAATTGAGAAACAGGCGGACTCGAATCGGCAGCAGGCCGAACGCCTGGGCCAGATTACGCTCACCTTTAAGGCACGCGTTGGTACTCAGGGTCGTCTCTATGGCTCCATCACGAGCCAGGATATTGCCACGGGTCTGCGCGAGGTTGAGGGCATTACTGTTGATCGCCGTCTGATTGATCTGCCGAATCCCATTCGCAGTACTGGTACCTTTACCGTGCCTGTGAAAATTGCTTCAAAACTGGAGCCAAAGATCACTGTGAATGTGGTCGATGAAACCGGCAAAGTAGCGGCTGAGTAATCGAACGGGGTCGTGCCTCGCATTCTGTCGATGGGCGAGAAAGTGGCTGAGCCGCGAAGTTGAAGAGTCTTATGCCCACTTCCGCCTTGGGAGATGCTTGTTATGCCGCGTTGGCTTTACTATTTGCTCGTAATGGCCATTGTTGCTCCTATTATTAACCTGATATGGGGTCAGCAACAGGAAATGGCCATTTTTATTTGTTCAGCTATCGGCCTGATCCCCCTGGCAGCTCTCATTGGACGCGCTACCGAAGATCTGGAATATTATGTTGGCCCTATCGCGGGTGGTCTGCTCAACGCCACTTTTGGCAATGCGCCTGAGATCATCATTGGCATTTTCGCGCTCCAGCAAGGCTTGCTCTCCGTTGTCAAAGCCTCTATTACCGGCTCTGTCATCAGTAATATTTTGTTGGTGCTCGGTAGTTCGCTCGCGGTGGGTGGATGGCGTTGGGGTAAACAATATTTTAGTGCGCGTGACGCCGGACAGTATTCGATAATGATGGTGCTGGCGGTCGCCAGCTTGCTCATCCCCTTTACGGCTAGCTTGACGATTAAAGAACCGCAGCGCGTGCAATCGCTTAGCGTGGCTATCGCGGTTGTCCTCTTGCTGGTCTACGGCATGTACTTAGCAACGCATGTCTTTCATGTTCGTGCGGCGCGGCGCAATCCCAGGTGGCACGGCAAACGTGTCTCTCCGCCCGTGGAGACAATAGAAGTAGAGGAGGAAGGGGAGGTAAAGGCAGTGACAGGCAATCTTGACCCACATCAGGTGGATGAGCAACGCGTGCCGCCAAACCTCTGGGTGGCAGCGGGACTTCTATTCGTGGCGACGATTGGTACAGCCTGGAATAGTGAATTGCTCGTGGGTGCGATACGACCAGTAACTGTAGAGCTAGGCTGGTCACAGGTGTTTATTGGCCTGGTCATTATCCCGATTATTGGTAACGCCGCGGAACATTCGAGTGCCGTCTATATTGCCGTCAAAGATCGCATCGATCTGAGCATGGCGATTGCCGCCGGTTCCTCGATACAGGTGGCAACCCTGGTTGCGCCACTGTTGGTACTGGTCAGCCTTTTCTTCCCGACGCAGCTCGACATGGTTTTTCAGCCGCTTGAACTGGTCATTATGGGCCTTGCCGCCATCCTCTTCGCGCTGATCAGCCTGGATGGCGAATCCTCCTGGTTGGCTGGTGTGCAACTGGTTGCACTCTATCTCATCGCCTGTATTGTCTTTTTCTTTATACCGGGCTAACGGCTGCGGTTCATTTTTTGCATCAACCTAAGCCACCCTTTGCCGCCCCAGGGGACCCGCAAGGGGCTTGCACAGGTAGGTTTTTGCAACCCCCAGTTCCAGAACCTGTCATTCTGAGCACCGCGAAGAATCTCGCTTGCCACACGGAGATTCTTCGCGGTGCTCAGAATGACAGACGGCGAGGAACCAGGCGTTGCAAAACCTACTAGTGAAAGACACAACCCTTCCCTGCTCCCTGTCTCTACAACTTATGCACCCGTCACTAGCTATTGCTCATGCCCAATTTTGACGATGGCGCGAGGAATTTTTGGCAACAGGTCAGCCGCGAGCAAGCCAGTATGACCAATGTCCGTGCTAACCAGTTCCGAGGCGACGGTATGCAAGTGTACTGCCGCGCTGGCAGCATCAAAAGAGTCCACCTTTTGCGCCAGGAGACCGGCAATCATACCCGCCAGCACATCGCCTGTACCAGCTGTGGCTAGAGCAGGATTGGCCTGAAAGTTTATGCGTGTGCGCCCGTCGGGAGCAGCGACAATGGTGCAAGCTCCTTTGAGGACAAGTGTCACCTGCCACTCTTTGGCCTTGTCGCGTGCCAGTGGCAGCCGATCGATGTTCCCGCCCGATACTTTGAGGCCGTGGCAGAGCCGTCCCATCTCGCCGGGATGAGGCGTAATGACAGTTCCCTTTGGCAACAACGTCCACCAGCGTTCCAGCGCGGAGAGATTATTCAAGCCATCGGCATCGACGATCAAGTGGGGGCGTTTCTCATCGGGCATCGAGCGCAGATACTCCAATAGCTCTAAAATGACCTCGCGAATGTAGGGAGATTGCCCTAAACCTGGCCCTATGAGCAAGGAGCGGTAGCCTTCCAGATGGGTGCGCAGGGTACTTGCTCGCTCATAGCTACCAGCATCCTCTTCGGGAAGAAGGACAAAGGTGGCCTCGTGAAATTGGCTGGCATAGATGGGGAGCATTTTCTCTGTCACTGCCAGGGTGATCAGACCGGCACCGATGCGGGCAGCGGAATTTCCTGCTAGATATGCCGAGCCTGGATATGGTGGCGAACCACAGAACAGCATCACCTTGCCATACGTGCCTTTATTGCTCTCCAATGGACGTTTCGGTAAGAGCGAGTTGACCAGTTCGCCCGTTAGCATCTCCGCTTGAATAGCGTGCTCCATCTCTGGCGGCAGGCCAATATTACCAACGTAGAGTTGACCGATATAGTCGCGCCCTGGAAAGAAGAAAAAACCTTGCTTGGCACAAGCCAACGTGATCGTGTCATCGGCATGAATGGTGCCGGAGTCAACCTCGCCACTATCGGCATTCATCCCCGTGGGTAGATCAATGGCGATTACGCGCAAGGTTTTGCGGTTCTTACGCTCCTGCTGTACCCGGCTCAATAGCGTGCGCATACTGTCGGGCAATGGACGCGAACGCCCGGTACCCAGCAGAGCATCCAGTACGTAATCGGCATGGGTAATCGCATGCTCCAGTTCCTCTGCTGTATCATCGCCTGGAAGTTGGCGTTCGCGCACGGTAAGGGTATGCTCCTTCCATGCGTAGATGCTGATCTGCGCTCCCCACTGCGCCAGGTAACGGGCGATAACCAGCCCATCGCCTCCATTGTTGCCAGGGCCAATCAGCATCAGAAAAGCCAGTTCGCTCAAGGGACGCTCCGAATGGTCTTTGGGAATGATTTGTTGTGCCAGGATTTCGGCGGCACTTCTGCCCGCGTTCTCCATCAAGATGGGCGAGGTCAGGCTATATTCGTGCTCTGCCCGTGCTTCCAGTTCGCGCATCTCATCAACGGTTACGATGTGTTGCATGTATATTCTCCGTGAAGGTGTGTGTATCAGTCGTCAATGTTGTTATATACATTGTAATGCGTCAGAGGCAATGAGGGAAGAGGAACCGAAATAGTTATGCATAGTGCTATCATGTACAAAAATAATACAAAGTTCTCTTCATATACAATATCACACGATCTATCCAATGTTTACGTTTTTTACGAAAAGCTTATTTGCTCAATACAGGAAAAAAAGCGTAATCAACTGTTACTGCTAAGCTTTTAGCACGTTACAATAGGCAAAGATATAGATGCACTTCTATTAAATAAAGAGTGGCTGAATACATATCGCTACAAGAACCTCGGAGGAAAGATGTCCTCGAATCTCGTGCGTAACCAGAGTGAACAAGAAGAGTTTTTCCAGAATGATGTAAGAAACTCGCGACGCAATACAGTTGTGTTTCTTTTGCAGTGGTGGTATCAATTCAGCTCTCCTACTGATGCCGCCGAAGATGCTAGTTTTTTCACACGCGAACAGGTGCGGCGCGGTCGAGTTGCCAGTCTGGTTATCCTGGGTATGTTATGCGCAGCTATTTTGTTAGTTCCCATCATTTTACTGGCTGTCCCTGGTATGTTAGCATAGGTGCCGTAAGCCCCCTGGCGCAGAGACATGGGGATATAAGGCACACTGTTGTTTTTAGGTAACACTTGCAATCTATCTAAAGATGTGCTATACTGTACAGTATGAGAAAGACGTTT
>JBPCJY010000108.1:0-8792 GCA_051004815.1 Ktedonobacteraceae bacterium | reverse complement strand
AGGATGCGTGGAGGTCACCCATCGCTTGCTGCTGCGTCAACTGCTCGACAGCATCGATTTCTTGCAAGGCCAGATCGACGCGATTTCGAGCGAGATCGACACCTTGCTCAAACCACACGAGAAGCTGATGACGCGCTTGCAGCAGATTCCTGGCGTTGGCCCACTCACGGCTGCCGTCATCCTCGCGGAGATGGGCACCGACATGACCTACTTTCCGTCGGCCAAGCATCTGGCCTCCTGGGCCGGCGTGGCACCCGGCAACAAGCAGAGTGGCGGCAAACGCCTCAAGGCGCACACCAACAAAGGCAATCGGCATCTGCGCGGCGTGCTCGCTGAGATCGTCTGGGTCATTTCTCACACCCACGACAACTACCTCTCGGCGCAGTACCACCGCCTCGCGCATCGCATTGGCAAGAAACGTGCCATTGTGGCGGTTAGCCACAGCCTCGTCACCATCATCTACCACATGCTTCAGGACAACGAGGACTACCACGAGCTCGGCTTCGACTACTTCGCGACCCTGGATACCACGCGTCAGCGGGACACAGCGGTGCGGCGGTTACAGGCACTGGGGTATAAAGTCAGCTTGGAAGAGAACACGGAGGTGAGTGCCTAACGAACTGGAGGGTGTCAATACGGCTTCCTTGCTCTCAGAGATGTTTCTCTGGGCTTCTTTCGTGTGCCTTGTTTCTTCTTCCACTCACTCCCACAAATTTTCGCAGGAATCCCTGATGGGCGGCTCAGACCATTTAGCCAGCAAAAATTTTTGTTCATACTGTTTTTGCAAGCGATGGTTTCAATCCCTGATGGGCGGCTCAGACCATTTAGCCTGGCCAAGGCGACTCATTCCGGTTTATGTCCTGAGAGTTTCAATCCCTGATGGGCGGCTCAGACCATTTAGCCAAGACTAATAGAACTGAAGCTGTTTTGGACATGTAGTTTCAATCCCTGATGGGCGGCTCAGACCATTTAGCCTTGGTGATCAAGCGACAGTACAATCAGCACTATCAGGTTTCAATCCCTGATGGGCGGCTCAGACCATTTAGCCCTGCGAGTACTCCTTCACCTGTCTCGGCGACACCAAAGTTTCAATCCCTGATGGGCGGCTCAGACCATTTAGCCATAGAGAAGACAAACGCTCGGCCGTCATATCAAGCAGTTTCAATCCCTGATGGGCGGCTCAGACCATTTAGCCGTGGAGTGGTACGGCGACGGTTGTGGAACATTTAAGCAGTTTCAATCCCTGATGGGCGGCTCAGACCATTTAGCCTTAGGTAGGTAGGAGTATTAAATGGCTACGACGTTTCAATCCCTGATGGGCGGTTCAGACCATTTAGCCTATGCATATTGTTTAGTCCTGCCAATGTACTTATCGGTTTCAATCCCTGATGGGCGGTTCAGACCATTTAGCCCCTGTTCGTTCGTGTTGTTGAGCGTCAACAGGTCGGAAGTTTCAATCCCTGATGGGCGGTTCAGACCATTTAGCCTGCGTAAATATCAATTTTGGTTCCTTAATTCAGATGTGTTTCAATCCCTGATGGGCGGTTCAGACCATTTAGCCTTGTACAATGAACGCATATACGATGTGCAAATGTTAGAGTTTCAATCCCTGATGGGCGGTTCAGACCATTTAGCCCGCTTGCCACCTATAATACACTTTCATGGACACGCGGGTTTCAATCCCTGATGGGCGGTTCAGACCATTTAGCCGGGAGTGTCAGTACGCCGTCAGGCACGATTGATTTGAGTTTCAATCCCTGATGGGCGGCTCAGACCATTTAGCCAACAATAAGAGAGATTACCGCCGCTTTGGGAGTGGGTTTCAATCCCTGATGGGCGGCTCAGACCATTTAGCCAAAAAGAGTGCAGTTGGTAAAGATACTAGAAGGTCAGTTTCAATCCCTGATGGGCGGCTCAGACCATTTAGCCGACCAAGCGGAACAGCAAGCGGTAATTACTGCAAAGTTTCAATCCCTGATGGGCGGCTCAGACCATTTAGCCATCGTAGGCAAGCCGCCAACACACAGCCGCATTTGCGGTTTCAATCCCTGATGGGCGGCTCAGACCATTTAGCCCTATAGCGGCCTTTCAGTGCTTGACGTAGACATGGTGTTTCAATCCCTGATGGGCGGCTCAGACCATTTAGCCGAGCTTGTTCGAACGCGCCATGTTTAAATCCTTCAAAGTTTCAATCCCTGATGGGCGGCTCAGACCATTTAGCCCTAAGCAACGCGAATCGGAAGGAAACGCTGTGCAATGTTTCAATCCCTGATGGGCGGCTCAGACCATTTAGCCGAATGTCAGTATTCCAGTGTCCAGACTGATAGCAGAGTTTCAATCCCTGATGGGCGGCTCAGACCATTTAGCCCACGGCAGTGAGGGTACGGCATTCGTGAATTATGCGGTTTCAATCCCTGATGGGCGGCTCAGACCATTTAGCCGGAGAGCGGCGCATTCATCCAACACAAAAACCTATTATGTTTCAATCCCTGATGGGTGGCTCAGACCATTTAGCCAGGAAAGGAACCGGTGAATGCATCAGCTCGAAGCTGTTTCAATCCCTGATGGGCGGCTCAGACCATTTAGCCGGCCAAGTGGACTTTGCCGATCCTACCGTGGGAATGTTTCAATCCCTGATGGGCGGCTCAGACCATTTAGCCACCAGCCAACCACGGCCTAAAGGAGTTGTGTTGTGAGTTTCAATCCCTGATGGGCGGCTCAGACCATTTAGCCCCACACCAGAAAAAGGGCAGCGATGAGCGAACAGTTCTAGTTTCAATCCCTGATGGGCGGCTCAGACCATTTAGCCTTCTACCTTCGTAGTATAGCATGAGAAGCCAATTTATGCAAGGGTTTGCGAGAGGCTCTTTAGGGAAGAGCTTGTTCGGGAGAAAAATGGTGACATTTTTGGCCGCTTTTCGTGTCAATCTGCTTCTGGTGTCTTCCGAGAGGCGACGCGTGGAGAGACCATCGCTGCGCCTCTCGGAAAGCTGTTCCATTTACACAATAAACAGCACGGTGTCGGCGGGTGGTGGGTCTCCCACCGTTTCCACCTTGCTTACACAGTTCGCACACAGGGGATAGAAGCGCACACTATCCTCTTTGGCTACCAGATGGTCCGTCAGTTTGGAACGTAAGAGTACCAACTGCTTCCTGGTCAAGAAACATTCAAACAACGAATACTGCGTCCACTTTCCAAACCCCAAGAGCACTTTGTGTATTTTCGTGCGCCTCTTATCGTTGGGAATATCATAGGCGATCACATAGCAGGTGATCTGGTTACTTGCCCTGATTTGGTTTCTCATCCTTCTTTTTGACCCTCGGCTTCCTATTTGATAAGCAATGGCGGGTACTCGTCAATCTCGCCTGTAAGAACCTTTGCGAGCAGCCGTACTTGCAATTCCAAACAGCGTCGATAGCTCGTCTTGTACCCGAAGAGGGGATGGATCATCTCTTCGTTGAGTCGCTCTTCAAATTTGGTGAAGAAGACTTTCCTGCGCTCATCTTTGAGGCGATAGGCTCCGAGTTCGACGACGAAATCATTTACGGTGAACATGCGATTGTTGAGCACGGTCAAGACCACTGAGTCTACGATAATGGGGCGGAATTCTTCCACGAGGTCGAGGGCTAAGGCGGGACGCCCATAGAAGGAGCTATGCAGGTAGCCCACAAAGTGATCGAAGCCCACCAGTTGCACCGCGCTGGCGACCTTATTGGTGAGCAAGGCATAGCCGAAACTGAGGAGCGCATTGACTGGATCGGTGGGAGGACGCTTCACTCGCCCGGCGAAAGGCCATTGTTCGCGGTTTGTCAGCAACTTCCCAAAGCAGCGAAAGTAGGCCGCACTGCCTGCCCCTTCCATGCCCATAATCGTTTCCAAGGGTGTGCCTGCAATGCGATTATCGCCACCCGCTAGCCTGTGTGCAGCATGGGTCTGAACCAATGGCAATGCTGTCAATTGGTGGAGCAGCGTCGCTATCTGCTCAATTGCCTGCCTCATCTCGGCATCGGTTTGACGGCGATTATAGCGCTGCAACATTGTGCGCTGATTCGAGAGTTTGCCGATCACGAAGCGGCGAGCTAATTCACAGCGTTTGGTCATGTCAGTGTGCGCCCGGTACTGTGCCATGCGTAAGATGGCGTTCTTCGAAAACGGTGGGGAGAGGCGACCTTTAAATTGGCCGTAATGGCCTAAAAAGGTGATCTCAATGTTGCGTTCCAATAACATATGCATAGCTGAGGCGGTCAGCGTCACCTCACCAAGTACGACTACCTCATCTATTTTGATGAGCGGGATATGCTCTTGGCGTGCAGGTGCAGGCGTGGCACCATCCTTTGCCCGCCTTTCAGGGATTTGTACGAGCAAGGAGTCCTCGCCATCACGGCGCACGAGGGCATAGTCTTCTGTGAGGTAAAGGGTTGGCATAGCAATTCTCCTTTGAATACACGCCGCCTTCGGCGGCAAGAGGGGGAAGAAACTGGGTACACCCCATTACCTGTCCCCCAGACAGGGTGCGGCAAAGGGCTGCCGCCCTCTGCACTCCCGCTTTTCATTTCTTGGATTGCAGCAGTTGGACTTCCTCTGGTAGGCAGAGGGGTAACAGGCTACAGTTGGGACAGCGTGCCGCCATTGTGCCGGAGAGCGGTGGTGGTGGCGTTTCCAGGGTGGCTACCTGCAATGCACGGGCGATAGCTGCTCCCGTTTTGGCTCGTAACTGCGGTGTGAAACGGACCTGGATGCGTCGTTGCGAGCCAACATAGAAGATGTAGCCATAGGCAATGAGCGGTTTGCCTGGTTGCCGTTCCTCCAGGCACAAAGCCTGGGCGCACAGTTGGATTTGATCGTTGAGCCAGGGACCTTGTTGTCCATGCTTGTATTCCACTGGCACCAGCACGCCTGAATGCTCCTCGACAATATCGGCAAAGCCGGAAAGATGTAATGTTTCGCTGTAGAGGTACAGACGCGTGATTTGCTTCACGCCCTCTGTCGTCAAATGTGTCCCTGGCTGATCTACCCACTGATGGGCGAGTGTCCCTTCCAGCACAAATTCGTTGATCAGTGTCTCGCCCTGTACAAATTGGTAGTAAAACTTGCGCGGACAATACTCCAGGGCGTTGAGCGAAGAGATGGGAATCATCTCCTCGTGAGATGTATGTAGCATAGTTCACCTTTCTGCTTTCTTTGTTTCAAGCCGTCGTTTTAGGAACAAGCATCCAACCGGGGGTGCCTCCCCGCCACCCCCTTACACAGGTAGTTTTGCACCACCCAGTTCCTCGCCTTGTCATTCTGAGCGCAGCGAAGAATCTCCGTGCCACGACAGATTCTTCGCTGCGCTCAGAATGACAGGTTCATGTACATCATTCCCCTACAACGTTTTTCAGGATACTTGTTTGCCGGTAGGTACGCAGGTGCGCTCCGGAGGCGACGGCAAAGGCCCTTCTGTGTTCTCCGATGCGCTGCCAGTAACGGGCGAGGAGCCAGTCACGCGCTTTGCCAGGATGGTGCTTGCTCGCCCAGTGTATGAGTCGTTGTTCCAGCAGATCATCGTAGCGACCCATGGTTGCTGCCGGGACGACTCCGTTGTAGTAGGCAGCCCATCCCACAATCAGGGGATTGAGTTCCTCAATGACGCGTGCCTGTGGAGCGGTTTGCAACTGCTGCAACTTGTGCTCAATGGCTGCCAGATGACGCCTGCTTGCTTCCTGGCTGGGGCTAATAATCGTCTTCACGTCCGCCGCGTGTTCCCAGAGAGCTTGCTGCCGCAGCAGAGAGGCAATGACGGAATTACCCTCCAGCGCGTGTCCCTGTGTACCCTTCCCTATGGGATTGTTCTCTTGCTGGATATTGAAGCCCAGGAAATCAAAGCCGATCTGTCCTTGATAGGGCGTCAAGGTATGGGCGAGACGCGTTTTGTCAGCATGGAGCTGTAATCCCATTGTTGCCAACCAGTGCCTGACGCGCCTGACCGCCTGTTGCAGTTCTTTGAGTTCAGGGTGCAAGATCACAAAATCATCCGCGTAGCGCACCAGCAACGGCTGTTCCCTGGCATGTCCGTTGGCAGAGCTTTCCGCGACCACCGCCTCCATCCCATGCAGTGCCACATTCAGCAAGAGAGGCGAGAGTACACCACCCTGTGGTATCCCCGTTTCGCTGGGGTAGTAGCTACCTCCATCCATTACCCCGGCTTTGAGCCAGGTCTGGATGGCTGTTCGCAGGGCGGGATAGGTCTGGAGCTTATCCAGAATCACCGTCTGATTGACATGGTCAAATGCCCCTTCGATATCGGCACCGAAGACAAAGGCAGGACGGCGTTCAATGGCCACCAGAATGGTCGCTATCGCATCGTGCGTGCCACGGTTGGGGCGAAAGCCGTAGCTATGTGCTTCAAATTGCACCTCCCATTCCGGTTCGAGTGCCAGTTTCACCAGGGCCTGCTTACAGCGGTCGATCATGGGCAGAATGGCGAGCGGACGCCGCTCTCCTGTTCCCGGCTTGGTAATCCACACACGCCGCACTGGCAGCGAGGGCTGGTGACTCCAATGTCTGGGATGAATGGCGGATGCCATGGCCAGCCGCCCTTCGGCAGTGAGGGATTTGACGCCATCAACTCCGGCGGTATCCTTGCCCTGGCTCTCTTCAGCAACGCGGCGCACGGCCAATAGCCGTGCCGCCTCCGACTCCATCAATCGCTGTTGCAAGGTGTGAACTGCCTCTTTGTCGCCACGCTGGCAGGCCTGAGAGATCTGCTTTTGTACTCGCACCACCTGCTGCTCCAATGAACTCCAGGGCAAGCTATTGCGGGCATGCTTTTTATCGTTCATCTGATGTGCCTGATTCACTTTCAATGCAAATGGTTCAATCCTCCATCAGGGCGACCCTGATGGTCAATACATTTCACGTAAGGCAGAACGGCGTGTGAAGCGTGTGTAGGGACAGGTGGATGTCTTTCACTGGGAGGTTTTTTGAAGCGCGCTGACCTCGCCTGTCATGCTGAGCGCCGCGCAGAATCTCTCGTCGGCCAGCACGCAGATTCTTCGCTGCGCTCAGAATGACAGTTCCCCTCGCCGATGCCTTTCCCCAAAAAACCTACGAGTGAAAGACATCCACCCAACCCCCTGTCCCTACGCACAAACGAGAGACTTCACTCCCTTCCTTAGCTTGATGCGTATTACCGCCGATTTATCGGCCAACGGGAAGGGCCGATAAATCGGCGATGCGCCAATAAATTGTGCGCCTACGGCGGGTTGACGAATTTTTTCAGATGTTACAGATAAAACAGTGCTTGTTTCTTGCCTCCACACTCTCTGTGTCCTCGTAGATACTCATGTATCCGTTGTTTTCATAGACCAGGATAGGGATATGCTTTCTCATAGCGGTATATTGATTGATCAACACCTCTACTGCCATGGTTGCAAGGTAGGTGTTCAGCGTCTTTACCGCAGGCTCTTTGATGTCCATGCCTGTCACATACCCTTTCTTCACCAATGCTTCTCGAATCGACTGATCGGGATGCTGCTCACTCGCCACCTTAATAGGATTGATGCGATTGAGGCAGCTTAAACACACGTAGTCTCCTACCCGGGCCGTAATCACCTCTCCACTCATGTCTTCAACTTTGTTGTCTTTCACAGAGATATTGACCCCGACCGATAGTAACGGCACAAAGTATTGTACCGATAGCTGCTGTACCCTGAGCCGACTCGAATGATTATCGGTGGCCACAATCATCCAATCGGAGAGAGCCAGAACCTTTTCTATCTCCTCGTCGTGAATATCCTTTTTGTACGCCATGACGGTCGCCTTGGGATTGATGTTTGTGATATGTCGCTTGACCACGTCAACTTTAGAGCACTTCTGTTTGGCATCTTCGTAGTACGCGCCCACAACGCGGTTCAGGTTCGACATTTCCAGGACATCTGGATCGATGAGATTGATCTCGTGAAAGCCCATATGGATGAGATGCTCCGCTACGATTGATCCCAAGCCACCAACCCCCACGATGGAGATGACCTGGTCATGCATGATTGTGCGCATGACATCCAACCCAAGGACTAACGCCCCTCGATTGAAAAAGCCTTCGACGGCGGTCACCGCTGTTTTTTCGTATTGCTCATCCGCCTCTGCGCGAAAGTCGGCACTGGCAATGTTCTCCCGGCTCGTCTGCGTTTTGAGGACAGCCTTTCTGGCAACGATAGAGCCAGCGCTGAACGTCCATACTCTTGCTGAGTATTGTCTTTGCGAGAAAACAATACTCGCGTAGTTGATGCGGTCAAATTTTTCGCGCAAAAACTGGAAGAAGGTTCTTTCATCTCCATTATCGGTTGCCGAGAACGAGACGCCTGTCTCGGTAAACGGATGGGTATGGACATCGATAATGGTATCGACATCATACCTGTTGGTAAGCTCAACCAATGCTCTGTGTACGAAATCTTTTTTGATGCGTAAAAAGGCCACGCTCTGCTGACTGTAGTCTGATTGCGCAAGGAAAAGGGTGTCGATGACCTTGATAATCGTGTAGCCATCGATCTTCTGTGTTTTTCCCAGCAAGACGGCAAAGTGTTCTCGTGAGAGGTCTGCGAGAAGCCTTTCCCGCAAGGAATCAAGATCACCATGTTTAAATTTGATGAGACAGCGAGATTGTGCGCTCATTGGTAGTTCCTTTCGTATGTTGAATGTCAGTCGCTCCAGGTAAGAAGCCACACCCGGCCTTCCCAGGGTACCCGCGAGGGGCACCCCTACCATGGACGAACACGCCCGTCCATGGTAGGGGTGCCCCTCGCGGGTACCCTGG
>JBPCJY010000107.1:0-13231 GCA_051004815.1 Ktedonobacteraceae bacterium | reverse complement strand
TTGCGTATGTGGCTGTGAACTGGACAGAGACACCAACGCTGCAATCAACATCCTACGGCTGGGAAGCAGCCAACAGCTAGCAATGGCTGTAGAAGCCCCTTGTCTTTAGACATGGGGTCCTTCACGTGAGCATTATCACGACCATGCGCAGCAAATTCAACGCCAGCTCGATGATTCCAAGATGTCTTAAACAATGGTCTTACACCATTCAAATAATCGAGGCTAAGCTGTGCATAACATGTCGCCGTCAAAGCGGAGGGACCGATCAATCGGCCCCTCCGCTCGCTTGCCTATACCCTATTTGATAAGTATCAGCACCTATAACCGCCTACTCGTACCTGAGCACTTCCAACGGGCGTACCCGCGTCGAACCCCACGCCACCAGCGACGCCGTAATCATCGACAGGAGCGCAATACCCGCGATCAAGCCAATGGCAATGTACCAGCTAACACCAAAGCCCGTCTTAAAGACGAATTGGCCCAGCAGGCTCGTCGCAAACGTTACAAGCAGCATGGCTAGCAACGCGCCCGTCCCACCAACAATACCATTTTCGATGAGCACCTCGCTCAAAATGGTGCCACTGGTATAGCCCACAGACTTGAGAATGCCCAGTTCGCGTCTCCGTTCCAACATCGCCAAAGCCACCGCGTTCGCGATGATAATCACACCCGCCAGTAGCGACAACGAAGCAATCGTCGTCAACACCAACAGAATATCGCCGATAAAGCTGTTGATGTAATCGCCAATGTTCGCGAAATTGAATACCGAAGCGTTGGGCGCGATAGACCCGATACGTTGCAACGCCTTGCCCACCTGCGCCGAGTCAACCTTCATATAGAAGATCGTCGTGTCCTGACCGGCAGGTGTCAACGCCGTTACCGCCGCATTCGTCGTCAAAATTGGCCCAAAGTGCAGGTTAAATCCTGAGCTCTGATAGAAACCAACCACCGTCACGGTTTTGGTCGTTTTCCCATCAACGCTAGCCAACGTCAGCGCACTACCCACATGGATATGACCTTTGAATGGCTTCAAGTTCGCCAGAAACGCGTTCAATATCACATTGTTCGTCCCAGCATCGCTTGCATTGAGATTGCGACCAATGATGGTCACTCCCTGTGTATCCGGGAGTTGGTTATGCGCCACATCATAGCCTTCCATACCATCCAGGTAGTAGAGCGAACTACTCCCCAAATCGTTCGCGCCACCCTGATCGTTTTTCGGAATCAAGCTGACTATGGGAGTGCCATCAAGTGCCACCGGCACAACAGCGGCATACGTCCGCCCCTGTGTATGCTCCAGCGACAGGCCAGGAATAGTGCTCAGCTTCGTTTGCAGCACACTGGCATCGTTGCCACGCGCAATTGTCACCAGGTTAAAGGTGAGATTGTTGGCAATCACTCCATTGATCTTGTCACGCAGGTCTTGCCCCAACACCAGGATCAGGCCAATCGTAAAGACACCCACAAACAGTGCCAACAACGTGGTCGTGGTACGTGCTCGCTGCCGCCCAATATTGCGCAGAGCCATTTTCGTGCTTGATTTCCATGTGCGCGGCAGCAAAACGATCACAATACCGAACAACGATACTATGAATAGCAGAAGGCCAAAAGTCGGCAAAGACAGGTAGAGCAGCACAGAGACAACTATCCCGCCAATAACCAGGGCCAGGTAGCCAATGCTGAAACGCTCCGGCACCGGCAAGACGCTGATCACCAGCACCACCAGACCAAAGAAGAGGCTCAGCAGTGCCAGGAAAATGAAGGTCCCATAGACCGCACTGATACCCAGAACGACATCATTCAAAATCACTATGGCCAGGATACAGAAAAGCACCGAGAGCAGCAATAACATACCAATAGTTAGAAAGACGTTACCAACCCGATTCGTCCCCGGCATCTCGCGGATCACATTCAGTGGACGAATGTTCGCCGCCTGCACAATCGGCAACAGGCCAAAGATCAATGCTGTCACCAATCCAATCACAATACCGCCGCCAATGATGAGCGGATCAAGGAAGAACGGGATGATGATTGGGAAAATCTGCTGCACAATATTGCGTACCAGAAAGCTTACACCAACCGCCGCAGCCGCACCAACAACGCCACCTACCAAACCCAGCAGACCAGCCTCCAAGCCAAAGAGCAGGTAAAGATCAAGCCGCCGATAGCCCGTAGTTTTGAGCATGGCAATCTCAATCTTGCGCCGCGAGAGCAACACCTGCATCGTATTGACAATGCCAACACCGCCAATCAACAGAGCCAGCAGACCAGCAATCTCCAGGAACTTCTTGATAAAATCAACCTGCTGCTGATTATTTTTCAGAGCCTGCTCAGCCGTCACCGTATTCGCGATAGGAAATTTAGTAGCAATGGCTTTATTCGCCTGATCGGTATGCGCTTTATCAGCCGTCGAAACGTCAATCGTATCATATAAAAGCGGCAACTTGGGATCCGCCGCCTGATAATCTGTCGCCGACATCAGCATGAAATCATTTGACTGTGCGAAGACACCCGTATCATTAACGATGCCCACGATCTTCACCGGAATAGAGAGTGCGCCGCCCGTACTCGTACTGGCATGGATGGTAAAGCTATCGCCCACCTTCTTGTTGTATTGATCAATCATATTTTGATCCACTACAACCTGACCACGAGTAAGCAACGTCGCCAGTTTTCCATCCGTTGGCGTCTTAAACGACGGCGGCGTTACCACCGGAAAGGTCGTAGGATTCACAATTTGGAGACTAAAAGACTGCGTCGCCGAGGCCGCTCCTATCGAACCATTCGTATTGATGCTGGGCGTATACCCTGTAATTGTCCCATTATTTTTAAGGCTATCAAAAAAGCTCAAATCGCTCTCTTTGAATTTCGCTGTCTGCGAAGTCACCGCGATATCGCCACCATTAGCATCACGAATATTATCGGTGAAAGCACTATTGATCATCTCCCCCACGAGTTGTAGGGCTACAATTGCCATGACACCGACAGCCACACAGAAGATCGCCAGGATCGTGCGCTGCCCACCCCGCACGAGCGAACGCGAGGTGTAGTTAAAGTACATCGACGCTTTCATTACTGCGCGATCCTTCCCCTGGTGTTCTCAATAGAAGCAATCAGGCCGTCCACGATACGTATAGCACGATCAGCATGCGATGCAACCACAGGATCATGGGTAGCAATAATAAAGGTTTTTCCAGTCTGTTGCCGCAGGTACGCGATGAGGTTGAGTACGTTCTCGCCATTCTTGGCGTCCAGGTTGCCCGTTGGCTCGTCGGCAATCACAAAAGCTGGGTCCGTTGCCAGCGACCGCGCAATCGCCACACGCTGCTGCTCACCACCTGAAAGCTGGTTCGGACGATGCCCCAAACGATGCGATAACCCCACCAGATCCAACAACTCTTTCGCACGCGCCGAAGGTGCTCCCTTATGCTTACCCACGTACAACGGAACTTCCACATTTTCCTGCGCCGTCAACGTCGGTATCAAGTTGAAAGCCTGGAAGACCATCCCAATTTTATTGTTACGTACCTCGGCAAGCTTTCCCTCCGACATGCGCGTAATATCTACACCATCGATCAACACTTGCCCACTTGAAGGATTATCCAGCCCAGCAATAATACCGAGCAGCGTGCTCTTCCCTGAACCAGAGGGGCCAACAATGGAGACAAACTCCCCGCTCATAATCTGAAAGCTAATACCCTTCAAAATTTCAATCTTCTCTCGCCCCAAAGGCAGGCTCTTCGTGATGTCGCGCACATCCATAACAACTTTCCCAACGGTATCCTGCACAGGCTTCTCTCCCTGGACGCCCTGTAATGCTGTTGCTTCATCCATTAGCTCTATTCGCTCCTTCTCTCATATCCAAAAACCATAATTGCTTCCTGGTTCGCTTTAGATAGTATTCAACTCCCTTAAATAAGGTACGTAAAGAGGCCAGGATATTCAAAAAACTTTCGATACTAGTATAACGAAGTTCGTAATTAGACCCTTCTCCTGTAGTTACGCCCCTATGCTTTAAAAGTTGTATAACCTTTTCTGTCATGACCAAAGTCATGAATTTACCACAGATTACGCCAACGGTAAATAAAAGAGGATATGCAACGTGAAATAACTATGCTATACTGCACTAAATTAAAGGCATGATTGGCATACTGACCCAACAGCGTACGCGTGCAAATGTCTATACAAGCTAGTCTCTATCGCAGATAGAATAGAGTGAGGGGAATACTACTTATGCGGCGAGGAACTCTCATACTCCTCCTATTTATTGTTTTGTTAGGTCTGGGCGCGGCCTTTGTGGACTTCTGGCCCAATCCAGATAGCTCAGGAAAAGCCTGGCATGGTCTCAATAACCCTTTCGTCATTCAGCAGGGCTTGGACCTACAAGGCGGTGTCAGTGTGCTACTGGTTCCTGACCCAACCCAACACTACACTAAAAGCGAGATCAGTAATTCCATTGGTAGCACAGAACAAAATATCCAGAATCGTGTCAACGGTGCTTTTGGCGTAAAAGAACCAAACATTCGTATCTTGACAGATAGTAGCGGCAATCAAAGCATCTCGCTTGAAATGCCCGGTTCCAACAGCGGCAACCTGGTATCAAGCATCAACTCAATCTTGCGGCCAGGAGTTTTGGAATTCTGGGATACCGGCCAAAATAACTTGGCACCCGGTACTGCCCTTGATCCTACACAATACGCGGCAGCCAATCCCGGCGGCAAGCCACTATTCACTGGTAAAGACCTTGATCCTTCACAGATCAGCGTCGGGACAGACCCCCAGACCAGTCAGATCGTTATCAATTTTGAGATGCAAGGTGCTGCCATAGGCCGTTTTGGAGATTTCACCAGTAAGCATATCGGCGATAATTTGACCATCACCCTTGATCGCAATGTCATCTCCTCGGCAACCATCAATAGCGGCATCAATGGCCCTGGCATTATTCAAGGTAGCTTTACCCAGGCACAGGCCGCCAGTATCGTCTCCATTTTGCAATATGGCTCACTGCCGCTCGCACTCAGAATCGCCAGTGAAGAGACGATTGGTGCCACCCTCGGTGCCGACTCTATTCTCAAGAGTGAGATTGCAGCCATCATCGGTCTGAGCATTGTTATGCTGTTCATGTTACTCTACTATCGCTTACCAGGCTTGTTGGCAGACGTTGCACTGGTGTTATACACCCTTTTCACCTTTGCCATCTTCAAAATGATCGGCGTCACGCTGACACTCGCCGGCATCGCGGGCTTCATCCTCTCAATTGGTATGGCGGTGGATGCGAACGTGCTGATCTTTGAACGTGTCAAGGAGGAGCTACGCGCCGGCAGATTGCTCGCCTCGGCCATTGACATTGGTTGGAAGCGTGCCTGGCCCTCCATTCGCGATTCAAACTGCTCGACCCTCATCACCTGCGCCGTGCTGTTCTACTTTGGCAGCAACTTTGGCGCAAGCACCATTGCAGGTTTTGCAACGACCCTCTTCCTGGGCGTCGTTATCAGTATGTTTACCGCCATTGTTGTCACCCGCACGTTCTTGAACTTGCTCGTGCCCACTGGCGTCATCAATCATCCCGCACTGTTTGGACTTCCCGCTGGCTCTATTGCCACGGCATCCCTGGCGCGGCGCAACAGCACAGTTTAGAGGAGGATGCCGTGTTCAACCTTGTACGTAAACGTTACATGTTTTTGCTTATATCGCTCATTATTATTATCCCTGGCGTGATATCGCTGGCGATTTTCCATCTCAACGTTGGCATCGACTTTGCCGGTGGTGCTACCGTTGAGATTCGCCCCAGCCAGAACCTCTCGACCACCAATATCATAAATCAGCTCAAACCGCTCAAACTCACAAATTTACAGGTTCTTACTGGCAATAACGCGAACTTGCCTGCTGACCAGGTCGTCTGGTTGCGTCTCAACACTCAGGTCGATACTAATGTGACGAATTACGTTGTCACTACCCTACAAGCGAAGTACGGAAGCCAACTTGCCGTCCAGGCCGATGACTATACACTGGCTACGAAGCAGACCGTCTTTACGATCACCAACTTCAAAACTGGTGTAAAGCCCAGCATCAGCGATATTCGCACGGCTTTAAACAATATCCCCAAAACGACGCCTAATGGCGGCGTCACCGGGACAGGGACCGCTTCAACCCCAACAACCAATGCCACCGCTACAGTAGGTACTGGCACACCAACAGCCACCGTGAAGGGAACAAGCACCCCTTCCGCCACGGCTACCGCTACACCGAAAGCCACTACCACACCGACGGCGAAAGGGACGCCCACGGCGGTCGCCTCACCCACAGCCACCGCAACGGCAACCACCAATACCGCGACTATTCCAGTAACCATTGCTGATGTCCAAACTGGCACCACAACAAATACCTTTACGCTGTTGACCAGTACCGAGGTCAATCCAGACAAGCTCACCTCCATCAAGTCAGCACTGTATAATGCCAGTCACACCTATTCGTATGGTATCACCAATGCATCAGTATCGGCTTCCGTGGCCTTCGATACATCGCTACGAGCGTTCCTGGCTGTCCTCGCCGCCTCGTTCTTTATCCTGATCTACATCTGGTTCTCGTTCCGCAAGGTGGCGAAACCATGGCGTTATGGTGCTTGTGCCATCATTGCTCTGTTACATGACGTCCTCGTCGTGCTCGGCGTCTTCTCAATTCTGGGGTGGCTCTTCAATATCCAGATTGATACGCTCTTCATTACCGCGTTGTTGACCATCGTCGGTTTCTCGGTGCATGATACCATTGTGGTCTTTGACCGCATTCGTGAAAATATGCAACGTCGAACTTCAGAAACCTTTGAGCAGGTCGTCAATGCCAGTTTGGTACAGACGATGTCCCGTTCGCTCAATACATCGCTGACCGTGCTCTTCACCTTGAGTGCCCTCACGCTCTTCGGCGGTGTCACCATCCGTACCTTTACGCTCACACTCTTGATCGGTATCTTTAGTGGTACCTACTCGTCCATCTTCAATGCCAGCATGTTTCTTGTCATCTGGGAGAAGGGCGAATTGGGTCTCGGTCGTTTCAATCGCTACCGCACACCTGATGGTCGTGAGGCACGCGAGTTAGTCAGTACAAAAGGATAGCCACCATGCTCTATGCTCTGGATCACATTATTATCGGTGTTCATGATCTGGCGCAGGTAGAGACTATCTTCAGTCAAAAGCTGGGCTTGGCGGTTTCTGGCGGCGGTATCCACCCCTCCGGTGGAACCGCCAATCGCATTATTGTCATCGGTGATACCTACCTCGAACTCATCACCGTGCACACAACGGAGGAGGCCCAGCCAGGCATACTGAAACGCCTGACTAAAGGCGATGGCTACCTCAACTTCGTCCTCGCCTCTAACAATATCGCAGCCGATAGTGCAGTTATGGCACAGCGCGGCGTCTCCATCATTGGCCCAACGGCGGGACAACTCAAATCGCCCGACGGTAAGACGCGTGGCTGGTCGCGTATAGACGTCGAGCGTCCCGAACTTGCCCAGCACTATCCCTTTATCATTCAGCACGATAGCACTGGAGAAGAACGCCGTTTCCGCCTTGCTGGCTGGACACAACCGCCTGCCCACCCGCTCGGTGCCGTAAAAGTTATCAGCACAACCATAGCCGTAGCCAATCTCGCCGAAGCCACACCGCGCTTTCAGCATATCTATGGCCTACAACCATCGTCCACCTTTACTGGCGAAGCCGATACCTGGGACGCTATGCTCGTCGCCTTCCCGCTCGGTAGCAGCAACCAGAGCTTCGAACTGGCGGAACCTCTTCCCTTGGCTACCGAAACGCTCCCCAGCACCGAATTACTCCCGGAGCCAGGCGCATTGTCCTCGTATCTCCACACCTTTGGCGAAAGCCTCTGCCGTATAACGCTAGCCGTCGAAAACCTCGCCCACTCCCGCCGCTTCCTCGACGCACACCAGGTAACGTATACCTATGAAACACTCCATCAACATCATCCCGTCCTCTGGATTCACCCTCAACAAACCTGTGGTGCCACCATCGTCCTCCACGAACAAGTAGCATAACCTCTACATTCTACATCCACCTCCATCTCTTCTAATGCCCTCTATGCTGATAGTGTTATCTATCAGTCAAAATAATCTGTGTTCCATTGGGAAATTATAGTATGAACAGTACAGCGCAAAAGCCAGGCGTAGCAGCTACTACCCAACCTTCAACCAAACGTATGTGTTGCCTTCTCATAGTTCAAATTGCCCTATTCTCTCTCCTGGCCTACACGACACTACTACCCACTTACAACGCTCATGCCCAGGGAGAGATAGCCACCATTCAAATTGTCGGCCCAACCCCTGGCTTTTCACCCGCCCTGTTGACCGTGCATGTCCTCGACTACGTGATCTTCATCAATCAAACAGCACCAGCTACAAACGTTACTATCGCGGCAGATGATGGCACATTCTCTTCGCCAGCAATCGCATCCGGGAAACAATGGGCCACCACCTTCAATAGCCCTGGTGCCTATGAATACCACGATACCACCAACCCGCCACACATGGTCGGCGAGATTGTGGTGGTAGCGAGTTCCGTAACGCTGCTGACAACGCCAGCACCACAGGTTGAGGCCACCACCATTGCACTCATCCAGTCAGGGAAAACTCCGCCCGACAATCTGGCACTCATCACACCAACGCCCACTACCACCACGCCGTCACGGCCCCAGGGATCAACCACGTTGCCGCTAGTGTCAAACGTTCCCCCATGGCTGATTGCACTCCTTCTCCTCGGCGAAAGTCTCTTGCTCATAGCCATATGTATCGTGAGCTTCCTGCTCATACGCTCGTATCGGCACCGTTTGCGCCAATTACACCTAAAGAATGCAGTAGAACTCAACGCGCCTATAGCGGAAAAAGTTGGGGCAAGGCGGAAATTATTTCATCGTTTCAAACGCAAAAATGATGACGACGATGACGAGGAAGATTATGATGAAGCATAATACGCGACAAGCTATCTTCGCGGCTATAGGAGCACTCGCTCTGCTCATGCTAAGCACCATGAGTATTGCCTCGACACGGGCCACGACACCCTACCATATCACCCTTTCCGTCAGCAACTTTAGTTCGCAAGCTCTTTCAGCCTCGGCGGATGACGTAAGCGATCCAGCCCACGCCATGTTTAGTCTGCAAAATGGTACCTCGTTCTGGTATGGCATTACCGTTCAATCAACCCCAACAGGTATGACCCTCACCCCCGCCAACGCTGCCAGCGATCTCGTGACCACAACCTTCTCTAGTCCACTTACACTCCTCCCACCCATCGGTATACTCCCATTCGATCAAACAGGCAAAGCGAATCATTTCGAGGCATTACGACTGATGGCGGCTTTTTCTGGGCCAAACCAGCAGATACAACTCGATCTCAGCCCTTTTGAGCCACATGCTATCACCCTCGACATCTGCACATTCGTACTCCAACTCCTCGGTGAGAAAAGCGTAGGCACCCAAATTGGTCTGCTTGCACCCGGCGCACTGAAAGAGCTTTTCGCAGCCACCAGTACCATGAAAGATTTCTCAAATGTGACCAATAGCTATATACAAGTATTGCAGTCCAATGGTGCTACGTCGGGAATACTCAGCCATGCTTATGACTTCTCTAAAGCACTGGTCGCCATGCTGACAGATGAAGGAGAACAAAAAGTGCTCAGTGATGTTTTGTGGAAAATAATGGGTAAAGCCATTCCCGCCTCAACCATCCTCAAAACGATCACCAGCTTTGCCGGAGTACAATATGGCCTTGGCGTCGAAGGCTTCATTCGCGACGAATCTCAACTCCTCGCTCCCACCCTCATACAACAAAATGACCCAACTGTGCTCCTGCAAAGTATCGCCAATACAGCACAGTCAGGTTCCACCGCTACCACTACTACCACCACTACCGTTATACCAACTATCCCAGTAACGCCCAAATCAAATCTATCACCAACGCCAGTCACAAAACCAACATTCAGTCCCACCCGCAATCCATCACCGGTGTCGGTTCATTCCCCCACGGCTGTTGCCAAACACAGCCAGTAAGCTTTAATCTGAGGAGACTAGCCCGCCTTTTTCGTATCCATGGTATCGTCCGCCCCGTCCTGAATCAGTAGCTGCAACTTCCGATGAAATACCTTCTCAAACAGGTCAGCCTTCTCATAGGCATGTTCCAATTCCGCATCGAGATCGGCCAGTGGGCGAATTTCCAGGCCAAGCGTCCAGGTCTTGTCATTGCATTGCTCCGGCTCAGCAGCAACCTGCAACACCCGTCCATCGTGGTTATAGTCAAAAGCATCGGCTACGCGCAGCAGAGCCGCAAGCATTGATACACGTTTGCGTGCGGAATGGCTCAGGGCAGCAAATTCCTCGTGCGAAGTGCTTGGCAAAGCACGGCGATGGTAGCGAGCAATACATGCTATCTCATGCCGCTCTTTCTCTGTGAAATCCGGCAGCTCTGCCTCTTTGATCAAGCGATAGGAAATTTTGTGATGGCGGCGTACCGCGACCACCATGCCAGCATTATGGAGAAAGGCTGCTCGCTCCAGGATGCGCAAAGCCTTTCCATCGAGCTTATGTAGCGGCAACGTCGCCTCAAACAGTTGCGTTGAGAGGCGCATTACTTGCCGCGCATGCGGCCAATCTTCAACCTCTAATCCACCACCTAATCGTAGTTCTTCCGCGGTGGGTTGTGGAAGCTGCCACCAGTCTAAATCCTCTACTGAAAATTGCTTCACCATGTGCTCTTAACCTGCCTTACTCACAGTATCACGCATCTAACATACTCAATATTTCACGCCGGAAATCGCGTACCTTCAACTCATACCAATGCTGGCGAAAAGCCAGGTATTGTTCCTCACGGATTTGCTGCTGCCTGAGCAATATCTGCTCAAGCCCATAGCGTTCTTCAGCAGAAGGAGCCTTGTTCGGCTCCAACAGGTCGGCCACCAGTTCGGGTGCCAGCATAAATTCCTTCTTTGCGTGCTGCTTCCGCGCTTCCACCAGCGCGTCTTCGTAACCCTCTCCACTGTCCTGGCTGCCCAGGCAGAGGCGCAATAATGCGATCATCACGTCGCTATCGTGCAATGCACCAATCTCATCCTGGACGTTCGTTAACTCTTTGACAACCTGCTGGCACTCTTGAGGTAACACCTCGGCAAATATTTCTAACGTATAACGCAATCGTTTAGCCGCAATGCGTAGATCGTGCAGCTTACGGACATGATAGGGACTGTCCACATACTTATCCCACTCATACATCTCTTCCAGCCGGAACCGGGCAATGATGCGTGCGTTTTTCCCTGTCGGAGCCTGCGCATCAAGTCCGCTCATCGGTTTAGCTTTTGCCATTGAATGCCGCTCCTGTCTGGATACACGCTTCAATCTCGCCCCGAAGCGCATCCTCATCCAACGACGTAAAGAAATCTTCCAGTGCCTCCTGCCTCTGCTCTCGATACGTCCCCAGGCGATCAATTAGCCACTGCACGCCTGCCTTCTCTTCGCTAACAACATGCTCACGCGTATCGCGTAACCCCTGTAACATCACATCAGTATCACGAGCCGAACCCAGGATATCGGCCATTTCCTTAATCCGGCGATACACTTTCTTAAATTGTCGCGGCCTACTACACGTTTCAAAGGCATCCAACGTCGCCCGTAAACGTCGCGTCGCCACGCGCATTTTATGCACCGCCTCGACATCTTCGTTCTGGAGAACCTCATCGTGCCACTCAAACAGTTTTTCCGCACGCTCCCGCAACATCTGTCGTCCAGCTTCTATAAACGGCTCATCCACCATAATGCCGTGGATAGCCGCATCCTTCACTACCGGAGTAGCCGCCTGTTGCGTACTGGCAGACTCTTCATTCACACGTTCTAACCAATGCTCACCATACCGTGCATACGCCAGCAAAGCCCCTTCACGAATACCATGCGGACTAATCGCAATCTCTTGTAAGTTCAAACGCTGCATCACTTCTCGCATTATTAACGCCCCAGCGGGCAAAACTAGCGCACGAGAAGTTGGTTGCCCATAGCGTTCATGAATCTCTTCCGCGGGCAAAGCACTCAATAGCCCCTCACAGCGCAACAATTCATCATACGTCAAACGATGTCTATCCTTATCCAACCGATGCGCCGCCTGTGCAAGATATAACAGCGAATTCGCGCTCCCACCCGTCACAATCAGCCGCGCCGGTGCATTTTTCAGACGCATCCCTTGCAAATACGTCTGTAAAAAAGTCTCGGCCACCGCCAATTCATCACCACTAGGAGGATTCGATGGCAAATAGCGATCATGTAGCCAACCAGAACCGATAGGGATAGAGGTACGCCACACAATACGCATATTTTTCGCGCTCACAAGTTCAATGCTGCCCCCACCTACGTCCATCACTCCCAGCACTGCTGGTGTACCCGCTTCCTTGCTCTCCTCGTAGGTCGCCCCATAGAAAGTCAAAGTCGCCTCGGTCGTGCCACTGATAATATTCACTTGCAAACCAGTCTTGCGCTGCACCTGCTCCAGGAAATCGGCACTATTACTTGCTTTCCGAATAGCCTCCGTTGCTACCACCAACACCCGCTTCGCCTTATGGTGCTTCGCCAATGCCTTATACGCACGCAGCGTGGCAAGCGAATCCTGCAACTTCTGCGCCGAAATCTCCCCGTTCGCGGTCACGCTCTCCCCGATACGTACCATTTCAACCTGGTCTTCGAGAATCTCCAAATCATCGGGTTTACAGCGAGCAACCACCAGGTGAATGGTGTTACTCCCAATATCAATGGCAGCACATACAGGTGCTTCTTGCTTTCGCATCAAAGACTCCTACCAGCCAACAGCATTGTGTACAAGCGACTATATCTCCCCAAATAGCACTGCATCAAACAACACATATCCCTTCAAGCCTACGGGCAGACAAAAAGATCGCCCATAAGAAAGATAGACAGAGAAGAAAGAGTGCAAACATATTATAGCATGTTCTGACGACGATCCCCATGGGAACATAAAGGAGGATTTTTACAAAAAAGCCCTGGAATAGCCCCCAAATCCCCTTGACAGGTCGCAAAGAATACAGTAATATAGTCCATGTCCACCCGAACAACCCTGACATGGACAAACCCGCACAAACAACCAGCCAGCCGAAGTGGTGAAATTGGTAGACACGCAACGTTCAGGGCGTTGTGCTCGCAAGGGCATGGGGGTTCGAGTCCCCCCTTCGGCAT